>NZ_CP128846.1:2520000-2824000 GCF_030388665.1 Streptomyces flavofungini
ATGTTGCGGACCATGGAGCGGCCGACGAAGGCGACCCTGCGGCCGTACTCGTGGGCCGCGTCGAGGATCTGCTGGATGCGGTGCACATGGCTGGCGAAGCTGGCCACGATGATCCGCTTCCGGGCACCCGCGAAGACCTGGCGGAGCACGTTCGAGATGTCGCGCTCCGGCGGGACGAAGCCCGGGACCTCGGCGTTCGTGGAGTCGGAGAGAAGAAGGTCGATGCCCTCCTCGCTCAGACGCGCGAAGGCGTGCAGGTCCGTGAGGCGACGGTCCAGCGGAAGCTGGTCCATCTTGAAGTCGCCGGTGTGCACGACCATGCCCGCGGGGGTGCGGATGGCCACGGCGAGGGCGTCCGGGATGGAGTGGTTGACCGCGACGAACTCGCAGTCGAAGGGGCCGACGCGCTCGCGGTGCCCCTCGGCGACCTCGAGCGTGTAGGGCCGGATGCGGTGCTCCTGGAGCTTGGCCTCGATCAGGGCGAGGGTCAGCTTGGAGCCGATCAGGGGGATGTCCGGCTTCTCGCGCAGGAGATAGGGGACACCGCCGATGTGGTCCTCGTGGCCGTGCGTGAGGACGATGCCCTCGATGTCGTCGAGGCGGTCCCGGATGGACGTGAAGTCCGGCAGGATCAGGTCGATTCCGGGCTGCTCCTCCTCGGGGAAGAGCACTCCGCAGTCGACGATCAGGAGCCGCCCGTCGTACTCGAAGACGGTCATGTTGCGGCCGATCTCACCGAGGCCGCCCAGCGGGGTGACCCGCAGGCCGCCCTTCGGGAGCTTCGGCGGGGCGCCCAGTTCAGGATGCGGATGACTCAAAAGACTCTCCTCACCACACGCGCCACGTACCTCCGGGGCACGTGGCGCGCATGACGTTCGTGCAGTAGCAGTTGTGTGGGTGCAGGCATGTGGCCTGCGGTGTTGCCTATTCAGTTGTGAAGTCTGTGGTTAAAGCTGTACCCCACCGGCGGCAAGATCGATCTTGAGCTGGGCCGTCTCCTCGGGCGAGAGCTCGACCAGCGGCAGTCGCAGCGGCCCGCCGGGGCGGCCCTGCAGGGCGAGCGCCGCCTTGGTGGTGATCACACCCTGCGTACGGAACATGCCCGTGAAGACCGGGAGCAGCTTCTGGTGGATCTCGGTCGCCTTCTGGACGTCGCCGCTGGTGTGTGCGTCGATCATGGCGCGCAGCTCCGGCGTGACGACATGGCTGACGACGGAGACGAAGCCGCAGGCGCCGACCGAGAGCAGCGGGAGGTTGAGCATGTCGTCGCCGGAGTACCAGGCGAGGCCGGAGCGGGCGATGGCCCAGCTGGCGCGGCCGAGGTCACCCTTGGCGTCCTTGTTGGCGACGATACGCGGGTGCTCGGCGAGGCGCACGATCGTTTCGGTGTTGATCGGTACGCCGCTTCGGCCCGGGATGTCGTACAGCATCACCGGCAGCTCGGTGGCGTCGGCGATCGCGGTGAAGTGCCGGAAGAGGCCCTCCTGCGGGGGCTTGTTGTAGTACGGCGTGACGGTGAGCAGGCCGTGTGCGCCGGCGCTCTCGGCGGCGCGGGCGAGCTCGATGCTGTGCCGGGTGTCGTTCGTGCCGACGCCGGCGACGATGTGGGCGCGGTCTCCGACGGCGTCCACCACCGCTCGTACCAGCTCTGCTTTCTCCGCGTCGCTGGTGGTCGGGGACTCGCCCGTGGTGCCGTTGACGATCAGGCCGTCGTTGCCTGCGTCCACCAGGTGGGCGGCGAGCTGGCGCGCGCCGTCGAGGTCGAGTGCGCCGTCCGCCGTGAAGGGCGTGACCATGGCGGTGAGGACCCGCCCGAAGGGGGTCTGCGGAGTGGAGGTCGGAGCCATGGGTAACACGCTACTCGCTGCTCAGCACGGGGTCGCCCCTCGGGTGACGCAGAGGGCCTGACAAGGGAGGAGCCCGGCACTGCCTGCTCGGGGGTTCAAGCAGTGCCGGGTCCGTTTGATCAGGCTAGATGAACTTCTAGAAATGCCGCAATACGGACACTTCGCTCGGGCCATCCGTACATACGTGCCTCAAGACACCAGGCGTCCGCGCCTCGTGACGCCAACCGCTAGCCCTGTGCGCGGTCGCGCGCCCCGGCCGGTTCCGACAAACGGCCGTCGGCCGCCCGTCCCCACAATCTTCGGCGAATTTGCTGAAACAGGGCACCTTTTGGACGTTTCGAGCGTCTGTCTTGTTGACAGAGTTCAGTTCGAGTCCCGTGAGGAGACGCGCGCCCCATGTTCCGTCGGCGAGAGCCCGTACCCTTCGCCTTCATCGCCGAAGCCGACAAGTTCCGCAGCAACGTCACTCCCCCACCCCGTGAGCGCGCCACGGCCGGTCAGATCGTCGGCCGCACGCTCATCGGTCTCACCGTGGTCGCCGGTCTGGTGGGCTCCGTGCTCTTCGGCATGCCCGCAATGTCGGCCGACCAGTCGCCCGCCAAGACCCAGCAGTCCGAGGCCGCGGACGGGCGCTGACCGCACCACGCGCCCCTGACCAGCGGCAGCGGGAGAAATCCCGCACCCCGCCGTCCGAGTGGCGCGGGAGGTACCCCCTTGGCCCCCCAAGGGTGGTCGCAGGGGGCACGGCTCGATAACCTCACCGGGCACAGCCCATGCGTGGATTGAGTGAGGATCAGCCGTGCCCCTGCCTTTCCTGACCGCGGACCGCGCTTTCGACGAGGCCGCGCACGACGCGGCGCTCCCCTTCGACGACCGCGACCGCTGGCGCCGTCCTTACCGCCCGGGCCCCTGGCGCGTGGGCGCCGCGGCCGTGCTGCTGCTGCTCGCCTCGTACGTCCTCGTGGCCGCCGTGATCATCGCCGCCGCCGGTGCCCTTTCGGGCGCCGCGATCTGCGTGGGCCTCGCCGTCCTCATCATCGCCGCCGCCCTGCGGCTCCTGCGCATGGGCACCTGGGTGAGCGCGCAGGGGCTGCGCCGGGTGGGCTTCCTCAGCACCCAGACGGTGCCGTGGGCCCAGGTGGCCTCGGTGCGCACGGCGCAGCAGCCAGTGCGGTGGCTCGGGCTGCCGCGCACGGTGCAGGGGCAGGCCCTCGTCCTCGTACGGCGGGACCGGGCGGCCGGTGAGCTGCGGCTGCTCCTGACCGACCGGAACGCCGACTTCCTGGCCCGGCGCGCGGCCTTCGACCGGGCCGCCGACACGGTCGAGGTGTGGGCCGACGAGTACCGGCGGACCGCCTAGTCCCCGGTCCGGGCCCCCGGCCCCGCCGACCACCCCTAAGCGCTGACCGGCCTGCCCTCGCGCAGGGCGATCGCCCGCTGCATGGCCTTGCGTGCGCGAGGCGTGTCGCGGGCGTCGTGGTAGGCGACGGCGAGGCGGAACCAGCAGCGCCAGTCGTCGGGGGTGTCCTCCGTCTCGGCCTTGCGCCGGGCGAAGACCTCGTCGGCCGAGTCCCGGTCGATGCGGCCGCTCGGCGTCCGCTTCAACTCGTCGACGGGCAGCCCGCCTTCGGCCTCCAGCTCGGCGGCCAGGCGGTTCGCGCGCTGCACGAAGCGCGTGTTCTGCCAGAGGAACCAGACGCCGATGACCGGCAGGATCAGCACCGCGACACCGAAGGTGACGGTGAGGACGGTGCCGTGCTTTATCAGGAGCACGCCGCGGCTGCCGACCAGGACGAAGTAGACGACCAGGACGGCTGCCGTGACGGCGTAAGTGATCTTTGCTCGCATGACGGTCAGTTCAGGTCCAGGAAGTGTTCCAGGCCGAAGGTCAGGCCCGGTGTGGCCACGACCCGGCGGGCGCCGAGCAGGATGCCCGGCATGAAGCTGCTGTGGTGCAGCGAGTCGTGGCGGACCGTCAGGGTCTCCCCCTCGGCGCCGAGCAGCACCTCCTGGTGGGCCAGGAGGCCGCGCAGGCGCACGGCGTGCACGGGCACGCCGTCGACATTCGCGCCCCGGGCCCCGTCGAGCGCCGTCGCCGTCGCGTCCGGCTGCGGGGCGCTGCCCGCCTGCTCGCGGGCGGCGGCGATGAGCTGGGCGGTGCGCGTGGCGGTGCCGCTGGGGGCGTCGACCTTGTTCGGGTGGTGCAGCTCGACGACCTCGACCGACTCGAAGTACGGCGCGGCGATCTGCGCGAACTTCATGGTCAGGACGGCGCCGATGGAGAAGTTCGGGGCGATGAGGACGCCCGTCTCCGGGGACGCGGCCAGGGACGTCCGCAGCTGCGCGAGGCGCTCGTCGGTCCAGCCCGTCGTACCGACGACGGCGTGGATGCCGTGCCGTACGCAGAAGTCGAGGTTGCCCATCACCGAGGCCGGGGTGGTCAGCTCCACCGCGACCTGGGCACCGGTCTCGACCAGGGTGTCCAGGCGGTCACCGCGTCCGAGGGCGGCGACGAGATCCATGTCCTCGGCGGCCTCGACGGCCCGCACGGCCTCGGAGCCGATCCGGCCCTTGGCGCCGATGACCGCCACGCGCAGCTTGCTCATGTCCTTCATTCCTTACGGGAGTGACGAGACGTACGGGACGTACGTGCCGGGGCCACGCGCACCCCGCGCGGCCCCGCACGCACGAACCTACGCGACCGCTTCGTGCAGGCGCTCCGCCTGCTTGCCACGGAGCGGGCCTATCGCCGACAGCGAGGGGCGCCGGCCCAGGACGTCCCTGGCCACCTCGCGCACCTCGTCGGGGGTGACCGCGGTGATCTTCGCGAGCATGTCGTCGACCGACATCTGCTCGCCCCAGCACAGCTCGCTCTTGCCGATACGGTTCATCAGCGCGCCGGTGTCCTCGAGGCCGAGGACGGTGGAGCCCGCGAGCTGGCCGATGGCACGGGCGATCTCGTCGTCCGTGAGACCGTGCTGCGCGACCTGGTCCAGCTCGTCGCGGCAGATCTTCAGGACGTCGTGCACCTGGCTGGGGCGGCAGCCCGCGTACACGCCGAAGAGGCCGGTGTCGGCGAAGCCCGAGGTGTACGAGTACACGCTGTAGGCCAGGCCGCGCTTCTCGCGGACCTCCTGGAACAGGCGCGACGACATGCCGCCGCCGAGCGCCGTGTTCAGGACGCCGAGGGCCCAGCGGCGCTCGTCGGTGCGGGCCAGGCCCGGCATGCCGAGGATGACGTGGGCCTGCTCGGTCTTGCGGTCGATCAGCTCGACGCGCCCTGACGTGGTCAGGCGGCGCGAGCCGTCGCGGGGTGCGAGGGGCGTGGCGTCCGTGCGGTGCAGCGCGCCGGCCTTCTCGAAGGCGGCGCGGACCTGGCGGACGACCTTCTGGTGGTCGACGTTGCCCGCGGCCGCGACGACCAGGTGCGTCGGGTCGTAGTGCTTCTTGTAGAAGCGGCGGATGCGGTCGGCCGTCAGGGCGTTGATCGTGTCGACGGTGCCGAGGACGGGGCGGCCGAGGGGGGTGTCGCCGAGCATGGTGTGCGCGAACAGGTCGTGCACGCAGTCGCCCGGGTCGTCCTCCGTCATCGCGATCTCTTCGAGGATGACGCCGCGCTCGGCGTCGACGTCCTCCTGCTCGATGAGGGAGCCGGTCAGCATGTCGCAGACGACGTCGATGGCCAGCGGCAGGTCGGTGTCGAGCACGCGCGCGTAGTAGCACGTGTACTCCTTGGCCGTGAAGGCGTTCATCTCACCGCCGACCGCGTCGATCGCCGAGGAGATGTCCAGGGCGCTGCGCCTCCTGGTGCCCTTGAAGAGCAGGTGCTCCAGGTAGTGCGTGGCGCCGTTCAGGGACGGCGTCTCGTCCCGTGACCCCACGTGCGCCCAGATGCCGAAGGTGGCCGAGCGGACGGACGGCAGGGTCTCGGTGACGATGCGCAGGCCACCGGGGAGGGTGGTCTTGCGGACCGTGCCGATGCCGTTCTCGCCCTTGATCAAGGTTTGGGTACGGGCGACGGCCCGCACCTCCGAGGAGGTGCGGGCCGTCGTCGTGGTGCTACGCGACGTCACTTGTGGGTGTCGTCCTTACTTGTCGGAGCCGCTGTCGGACTTGGCCTCGTCGCCCTCTTCGCCCTCGATGACGGGGATGAGGGAGAGCTTGCCGCGGGAGTCGATCTCGGCGATCTCGACCTGGACCTTCTGGCCCACGCCGAGGACGTCCTCGACGTTCTCCACGCGCTTGCCACCGGCGAGCTTGCGGATCTGCGAGATGTGCAGCAGACCGTCCTTGCCCGGGAGCAGCGAGACGAACGCGCCGAAGGTGGTCGTCTTGACGACCGTGCCCAGGTAGCGCTCGCCGACCTCCGGCATGGTCGGGTTGGCGATGCCGTTGATCGTGGCGCGGGCGGCCTCGGCGGCCGGGCCGTCGGCGGCACCGATGTAGATCGTGCCGTCGTCCTCGATCGTGATGTCGGCGCCGGTGTCCTCCTGGATCTGGTTGATCATCTTGCCCTTCGGGCCGATGACCTCACCGATCTTGTCCACCGGGATCTTGACGGTGATGATCCGCGGGGCGTTCGGGGACATCTCGTCCGGAACGTCGATCGCTTCCATCATCACGTCGAGGATGTGCAGGCGGGCGTCGCGGGCCTGCTTCAGGGCGGCGGCCAGGACGGAGGCCGGGATGCCGTCCAGCTTGGTGTCGAGCTGGAGGGCGGTCACGAACTCCTTGGTGCCGGCGACCTTGAAGTCCATGTCGCCGAAGGCGTCCTCCGCACCGAGGATGTCGGTGAGGGCGACGTAGTGCGTGTCGCCGTCGATCTCCTGGGAGATCAGGCCCATCGCGATGCCGGCGACGGCGGCCTTCAGCGGCACACCGGCGTTCAGCAGCGACATGGTGGAGGCGCAGACCGAGCCCATGGACGTCGAGCCGTTGGAGCCGAGGGCCTCGGACACCTGGCGGATCGCGTACGGGAACTCCTCGCGCGTCGGCAGCACCGGCACGATGGCGCGCTCGGCGAGCGCGCCGTGGCCGATCTCGCGGCGCTTCGGGGAACCGACGCGGCCGGTCTCACCGACGGAGTAGGGCGGGAAGTTGTAGTTGTGCATGTAGCGCTTGCGGGTCACCGGGGAGAGGGTGTCCAGCTGCTGCTCCATGCGGAGCATGTTGAGGGTGGTGACGCCCAGGATCTGGGTCTCGCCACGCTCGAACAGCGCCGAGCCGTGCACGCGCGGGATGGCCTCGACCTCGGCGGCGAGCGTACGGATGTCCGTGACGCCGCGGCCGTCGATGCGGACCTTGTCCTTGATGATGCGCTCGCGGACCAGCTTCTTGGTCAGCGCGCGGTAGGCACCGGAGATCTCCTTCTCGCGGCCCTCGAACTGCGGGAGCAGCTTCTCGGCGGCGATCTCCTTGACGCGGTCGAGCTCGGCCTCGCGCTCCTGCTTGCCGGCGATGGTGAGCGCCTGGGCGAGCTCGGACGAGACCGCGGCGGTCAGGGCCTCCAGCACGTCGTCCTGGTAGTCCAGGAAGACCGGGAAGTCGCCGGTGGGCTTGGCGGCCTTGGCGGCGAGGTCCGACTGGGCCTTGCAGAGGACCTTGATGAAGGGCTTCGCGGCTTCCAGACCGGCGGCGACGACCTCCTCGGTCGGGGCCTCGGCACCGTCCTTCACGAGCTGGATGGTCTTCTCGGTGGCCTCGGCCTCGACCATCATGATCGCGACGTCGCCGTCCTCGAGGACGCGACCGGCGACGACCATGTCGAAGACGGCGTCCTCGAGCTCGGTGTGCGTCGGGAAGGCGACCCACTGGCCCTTGATGAGGGCCACGCGCGTGCCGCCGATCGGGCCCGAGAAGGGCAGGCCCGCCAGCTGCGTGGAGCAGGAGGCGGCGTTGATCGCGACCACGTCGTACAGGTGGTCGGGGTTGAGCGCCATGACCGTCTCGACGATCTGGATCTCGTTGCGCAGGCCCTTCTTGAAGGAAGGACGCAGCGGGCGGTCGATCAGGCGGCAGGTCAGGACCGCGTCCTCGGAGGGGCGGCCCTCGCGGCGGAAGAAGGAGCCGGGGATCTTGCCGGCGGCGTACTGCCGCTCCTCGACGTCCACCGTGAGGGGGAAGAAGTCGAGCTGGTCCTTGGGCTTCTTGGAAGCGGTGGTGGCCGACAGCACCATGGTGTCGTCGTCCAGGTACGCCACGGCGGAGCCGGCGGCCTGCTTGGCGAGGCGGCCCGTCTCGAAGCGGATGGTGCGGGTGCCGAAGGTGCCGTTGTCGATGACGGCCTCGGCGTAGTGGGTCTCGTTCTCCACTAGCGGTTCTCCTACTTTTCGTCTTCGCTCCCGGGCCCGTGTGGCCGGGGAGTTCCCCCGCCCGTGTGGCCGGGGAGGGTCCACCGCGGGCCCGTGTGGCCGTGCGGTGGGTGGAGGAGCGCGCCGTGGGTGCGGGCCGGTCTTCGATCGAAGCACCCGGGGTTCGTTCTCTTCGTATCCCGGGGGCCACTACCGAGGACCGGCGGCGGCTGGGTGCGCCTCTCCTATGGATTTGTCCTGCCGGACGCTTCCTCCCGGAAGCGTCCTGTCCGGGCCCGAGCCCGGCGTCCGTACTGTGCCGAACGTCACCAGACTACAAACGGGCGGTGACATCGCGCACGTACAGCAAAGGGAGCGGCCCCCTTCGAGTGCTTCGAGTGGGAACCGCTCCCTTCACGGCGTCTTACTTGGCGCCCGCCGCACCGCGACGGATGCCGAGCCGGTCGACCAGGGCACGGAAGCGCTGGATGTCCTTCTTGGCCAGGTACTGCAGCAGACGGCGGCGCTGGCCGACGAGGATCAGCAGACCACGACGGGAGTGGTGGTCGTGCTTGTGCGTCTTGAGGTGCTCGGTCAGGTCCGAGATGCGGCGCGAGAGCAGCGCGACCTGGACCTCGGGGGAGCCGGTGTCGCCCTCCTTGGTGCCGAACTCGGTCATGATCTGCTTCTTCGTAGCGGCGTCGAGCGACACGCGTACTCCTTGTGATGTCTTCGTTTCGCCTTCGAGTGCCCCTGGTCTTCGTCTCAGGGGAGCTTTCGGAACTCTGAAGGCATGGGGTCCGCCTCGGGAGGCGGGATGCCGCGGGGCGCGGTCCCTGGCCGGGGGCCTTGGGGGTGCGCAGACATGCGGGCGTTACACAGAGTACCAGGGTGGAGGGGTGGCCTTTGGCGGCGGGCGTCACGAGGGCCTGGCGGCGGGCGTCCTCTTCCGTGTACTCGACGTCCTGGCGCCCCTGCACCGGTCAGGGGGGCGGGCCGAAGCTCACACTGGTGGTGCCTTCCGGGAGAGGGTGTTGTTGGCGGGCGCGCTTCAGCTCGTGAGGGCCCGTGCGGACGCGTACACGTCGAAGACCGCGAGCGTCAGTGGTACGAGCGTCAGGAGGACGAAGACCTCCGCGATCTCCAGGAAGCGGCCCCAGAAGGGGGTCACGCCGCTGCGGGAGGTGATCAGGCCGATGGTGGTGCACAGGACGGCCGCGGTCGCGATCGCGGCGACGAGCCAGATGGTGCGCAGGTCGAGCGCCGCGGTGTCGCCGTTCAGGGCGTCGCGCATCAGGCTGTCCGAGGGGTTGAGGCACAGGCCGGCGCCGAGCAGGACCAGGCACGCGAGGCCCGCGGCCAGGGTGGCGGCGACCTGCGCCGTGTAGCGGAAGAGCTGGGCGCGCATCAGCATCGCGACGCCGGTGGCGAGGGCGAGGAGCTGCCCCCAGCCGTCGTCCGAGAAGCCGAGGACGGCCGCCGCGCCCACGGAGACCAGGGCGCAGCCGCCGACGAGGCCGATGAGCAGTTCGTGGCCGCGGCGGGCCTGGGCCGCGATGCGGTCGGCGTCGACGGGATCCTGGGGGGCGCGGTCGGCGTCGGGGTCGAGGTCGGCGCCGTAGGTGGGGCGCGCGGCGTGCGGCGACGCGAAGCCGATGGGCAGGCGGGCGAACCGCATGGCGAGGCCGGGCAGGAAGGCGAGGGCCCCCACGGCCAGCGGCGCGCACAGCGCGGCGGTCTCGACCGTCTCCATGCGCCAGACCGTCGCCGCGAACACCGTGAACAAGCCGATCGCGGACGCGCAGACGAACGCCACGAACGGGCCGTCCCCGCGCGGCGACACCAGCGTCAGGACCACCGAGGCGACGAGCACGGCCGCGCACGCAAGCAGGAACTGGAGCCTGCCGATGCCGTCACCGTCGGTGAGCGGCAGCAGCCCGGAGCCCGCCACCGCCAGGTTCGGCAGCGCGCCGAGGCCGAGCGCGACGGCGGCAGGCCGGTCGTCGTACACCCGGGCGCGTACGCAGGCGAAGGTGAGCAGCAGCAGGCCCGCGACGGCGGCGAGGACGCCGGGGAAGCCGTGCATGTCGTGGCGGGGCTGAGCCGTCCAGGTGACGAAGGCCAGCAGGAGCGGCAGGACGGAGCCGCCGATCAGGCCCGCGGCGCGGGTGAGCTCGCCGTTCCACAGGGAGCGGTCGCTCGTCACGGCGGAGGCGACGGCGTCGGACACGTCGTCGTAGACCGCGGGCGGCAGCGAGGCCGAGAAGGGGCGCAGGGTGAGCAGCTCGCCGTCGAGGATGCGCTGGGCGGCGAAGGAGCGGGCGCTGTCGAGGACGGCGCCGTCCCTGCGGACCAGGTGATAGCCCACGGGGGCGCCCTCGGCCGGGCTCTGCCGGGACAGCCGCAGGATCTCCGGGTAGATGTCGGCGACCGGGATGTCGTCGGGCAGCGCCACGTCGATCCGGCTGTCGGGCGCGACGATGGTGACGCGGCAGAAGCCGAGTCCGGCGCCGGTCCCGGTCGTGGCCACGTGGCCGGGCCGGCCTGTGGTGGTGGCCGTCGCGGAGGCCGTGGTGCTCACCTGCTGTTCCCCCTCAGTCTCAGTCAGTCAGTGCTGGTGACCGCGCAGCAGCCGGGTCAGGTGCGGGTGGTTGCTGCTCAGTTTGATGCGGGTGGTTGCTGCTCAGTGCTGGTGTTGGTGGCTGCCGCCCGGTGCTGGTGCGAGTGGCTGCCGCTCAGTGCTGGTGCGAGTGGCTGCCGCTCAGTGCTGGTGCTGCGTGACGTCGTCCTGGTGATCGCTCGGTCTCGACGCTGACGCCGCGTCGACGCCGTTCCCGTCCCGGCCGACCGAGTCCCCCGCCAGGCCCGCCCCGCGCTACCCAGCCGACTGTGCCCCATCGCGCGCGGCGGCACGGCGCAAATCGGCTCGGCTGGCTGGTTCTTGAGCCTGTACGCCTTCCCGGGAGCTCCGTGTGGCATGAAATGACCTGATTCTGCTGGCTGTTGGCCGAACTGCGCTTCGGCTTGAATTCGCGTGTGTTCACACGCACGATCGGCACCCTATCGCCCCTCGCGAAGGCCGATGTCAGTAGGATCGGCCGCTGGTCTCCGTCCGCCCGAAACGGGGGCGGCGGATGGAACACCCAGGCCTGGCAAGGGGATTGGTGCGTAGTGAGCCACATCATCGTGAGGCGCCCGCCTCGGGTTCTTCCGTCCGAGGTGCCCACCGCGGAGATCGTCCTGCAACCTCCGCCGGAGCTGCCGCGCGGCCAGCAGGAGGGCGCGATGATGCAGCTCCTGCCGATGCTCGGCATGGGTGGCTCCGTGGTGTTCTTCTTCATGCCGAATTCGCATCCGTTTATGAAGATCATGGGCATGGTGATGGTCACGGCGACGCTGGCGATGACCATCGCGATGGTGGTCCGGCACCGCCGCGGCACCCAGGGTCAAATGGCGGACATGCGGCGCGACTACCTCCGCTACCTGAAGCAGACCCGCCGCTCCGCCCTGAACACGGCGAAGGCGCAGCGCGACGCCCAGTACTACCTCCACCCCTCTCCCGAGCAGCTGTGGGCCCTGGTCGCCGAGGGCAGCCGGGTGTGGGAGCGGCGCACGGGCGACGCGGACTTCGGGCAGGTGCGCCTCGGCCTCGGCTCGCAGGCCCTCGCCGCTCCGCTCGTCGCCCCCGAGACCGCGCCGGTGGACGAGCTCGAGCCGCTGACGGCGGGCGCGATGCAGCGTTTCCTCGCCACGCACAGCACCGTGGAGTCGCTGCCGATGGCGGTGTCCCTGCGCGCCTTCTACCACGTGACGATGAGCGGCGAACCGGACGCGGTGCGCGCCACCGCCCGCGCGCTCACCGCGTCGCTGGCCTCCCTGCACTCCCCCGACGACGTGCTCATCGCCGTCGCGGCGGGCCGGGACGCGGCACCGCACTGGGAGTGGACCAAGTGGCTCCCGCACTGCCAGGCGCCGGGCGCCGCGGACGGGGCGGGCAGCCGCCGCCTCATCACCGGCGACCCGGTGGAGCTGGAGGCGATGCTGTCCGCCCGGCTCCAGGGCCGCCCCCGCTTCCACCCCGGCGGGACGCCGCTGCCGGAGGAGCCGCACGTCGTCGTCGTGCTCGACGGCCTCTCCCTGGACCCGACGTCCGTCCTGGCATCCGCCGAGGGACTGCAGGGCGTCACCATCGTGGAGATCGTGCCGGGCGAGCTCGGCAGCGGCCGCGGCGGGCTCTCCGTCGTCGTACAGCCGAAGTCGCTGCGCCTGGAGTCGGGGCACGGCCTGGTGTACGAGGGCACGCCCGACCTCCTGTCGTACGAGGCCGCCGAGGCGCTCGCCCGGCAGCTCGCGCCGCTGCGGATGGCGTCGGGCGGCGACGACGGCCAACCGCTGCTCGCCAACCTGGACTTCACGGAGCTGCTCGGGCTCGGCGACGCCGATTCGGTGGACACGAACCGCACCTGGCGCCCGCGCGCGCAGGCGGAGCGGCTGCGCGTCCCGATCGGCGTCGGCGAGGACGGCAGGCCGGTGATGCTGGACCTCAAGGAGGCAGCGCAGGAGGGCATGGGGCCGCACGGCCTGTGCGTGGGAGCCACCGGTTCCGGCAAGTCGGAGCTGCTGCGCACCCTGGTGCTCGGCCTGGCCGTCACCCACTCCTCCGAGAGCCTGAACTTCGTGCTCGCCGACTTCAAGGGCGGCGCGACCTTCGCGGGCATGGCACAGATGCCGCACGTCGCCGCCGTGATCACCAACCTCGCGGACGACCTGACGCTGGTCGACCGCATGGGCGACTCCATCCGCGGCGAGCTCAACCGCCGCCAGGAACTCCTGCGCGACGCGGGCAACTACGCGAACATCCACGACTACGAGAAGGCGCGCGCCGCCGGAGCCGCGCTCCAGCCCATCCCCTCCCTGGTCCTCGTCATCGACGAGTTCAGCGAACTACTCACCGCCAAGCCCGACTTCATCGACATGTTCGTGCAGATCGGCCGCATCGGCCGGTCCCTCGGCGTGCATCTGCTGCTCGCCTCGCAGCGCCTGGAGGAGGGGCGCCTGCGCGGTCTGGAGACCTACCTCTCGTACCGCGTGGGCCTGCGCACGTTCTCCGCCGCCGAGTCCCGGGCGGCGCTCGGCGTGCCCGACGCCTACCAGCTGCCGAACGTGCCCGGCTCGGGCTATCTGAAGTTCGGCACGGACGAGATGGTGCGCTTCAAGGCCGCGTACGTCTCCGGGGTGTACCGCTCGGGTTCGGCGCAGGCCGCGGCCCTCGGCGGGCCCCTGCCGGTGGACCGGCGGCCGGTGCTGTTCACGGCCGCCGAGGTGCCGGTGCGGTACGCGGCGACTCCCCCGCCGGGCCCGCGGCCCGCCCCCGACTCGGACGACGCGCTCGCCGACACCGTCCTCGACGTCATCGTGCGCCGCCTGGAGGCGCAGGGCCCGGCCGCGCATCAGGTGTGGCTGCCGCCGCTGGACAGCCCGCCGTCGCTGGACTCGCTGCTCCCGGGGCTCACCGCGGTGCCGGGGCGCGGTCTCACCCAGCCCGGTTACGAGGGCGCGGGCCGCCTCGTCGTACCGCTGGGCCTGGTCGACAAGCCGTACGAGCAGCGCCGCGACCCGCTCTGGTGCGACTTCTCGGGCGCGGCCGGCCACATGCAGGTCCTGGGCGGGCCGCAGTCGGGCAAGTCGACGCTGCTGCGCTCGCTGATCGCGTCGTTCGCGCTCACCCACACCCCGCGCGAAGTGCAGTTCTACTGCCTCGACTTCGGCGGTGGCGGGCTTTCGGCGGTGGCCGGGCTGCCGCACGTGGGCGGGGTCGCCTCCCGCCTCGACCCGGAGCGGGTGCGGCGCACGCTCGCCGAGGCCTTCTCCGTCATGACCCGCCGCGAGGAGTACTTCAGGACGGCCGGCATCGCCTCCATCGCCGACTTCCGGGCACGCCGGGCCCGCGGCGACATCTCCGTCACCGACCAGCCGTGGGGCGACGTCTTCCTCGTCATCGACGGCTGGGGCAACTTCCGCACGGACTACGAGAACCTGGAGCCCGCCGTCCTCGACATCGCGGCACGCGGCCTCGGCTACGGCATCCACCTGATCCTCACCGCGTCGCGCTCGATGGAGGTCCGGGCGAACCTCAAGGACCACCTGATGAACCGCCTCGAACTGCGCCTCGGCGACACCATGGACTCCGAGTTCGACCGCAAGGTCGCCGCCAACGTCCCGGCCGGTGTGCCAGGGCGTGGCCAGACCCCGCAGAAGCAGCACTTCATGGCGGCCGTGCCGCGCGTCGACGGCCTCTCCTCCGACACCGACCTCGCCGAGGCCACCGGCGCCCTCGCCACCGAGGTCGCCCGGCACTGGACGGAGCCGCCCGCGCCCGCCGTACGGCTGCTGCCGCGCGAACTGCCCGCCACGCAGCTTCCGCCCGGCAACCTCTTCCCGGACCGGGGCGTCTCCTTCGCCCTCGACGAGGACAACCTCGAACCGGTCTTCGTGGACTTCGAGCAGGACCCCTTCTTCCTCGTCCTCGGCGAGAGCGAGTCCGGCAAGTCCAATCTGCTGCGCCTGCTCATCCGGCGCCTCACCGAGCGCTACAGCGGCGACGCCTGCAAGCTCTTCGTCGTCGACAACCGCCGCTCCCTGCTCGACGTCACCCCGGCCTCGCACCTGGCCGAGTACATCCCCATGTCCAACGCCATGGACCACCACGTCAACGCCCTGGTCGACCTCATGCGGCGGCGCGCCCCCGCGGACGACGTCACCGCCCAGCAGCTCCGCGAGCGCAGTTGGTGGCAGGGCCCGACGGTGTACGTCGTCGTCGACGACTACGACCTCGTGTCCACGTCGAGCGGCAACCCCCTCGGCCCCCTCACCGACCTGCTCCCCTTCGCCCGCGACGTGGGCGTCCGCTTCATCCTCGCCCGCTCCACGGCGGGCGCGGGACGCGCCACGTACGAGCCGTTCCTCCAGCGGATGAAGGAACTCGGCGCCCAGGGCATCCTGCTCGCGGGCGACCCGTCCGAGGGCGACCTCCTCGGCGGGGTGCGGCCGCGGCCGATGCCCGCCGGGCGGGGCATCTTCGTCTCACGCAGGCGGGGGAAGCCGTTGGTGCAGACGGGGTTGCTGGAGGGCGAGCACTGAGGTGCCTGGTCCGGCGGGTCGTTGCTTGCTGTGTGCCCCCGGCACACACGCGGTGACAAGTACGCTGAGCGCACAGTTCGTCCGTTCGTCGTTCGTCGTTACGTCGCGAAGTCGCGAAATCGGGAAGGGGTCGCTTCACATGGCCGAGGCACAGGAGCAGGCAGCGGGCCAGGCGCGGGGCAAGGAGACGGAGGAGGAGGTCAAGGCGCGCAAGGAGCGGGAGAAGAACGAGCTCTACGCCCTCGACATCTCCGGCGTCGAATGGCACGGCGCACCGGGCACGGAGACCCACGAGGAGCGCGTCGAGATCGCCCACCTCCCCGACGGCGCCGTGGCCATGCGGTCCTCCCTCGACCCCGACACCGTCCTGCGCTACACGGCGGCGGAGTGGGAGGCGTTCGTCCTGGGGGCGCGGGACGGGGAGTTCGACTTGGAGCCGGCGCCGCACAACGGGGGGATGCCTGCGGCGGAGTAGCGGGGTGCTTCGGGGGGGTGGGGACAGGGAAGGGGTGGGTTGCATGAACGGTGTCGGGAGCGACGCCGACCGAATACGCCGTGGACGGCGCGAGTTCGCCGTCCTCCTCGGTGAATTCCGCCGCACCCCCGTCCTGTTGCCCCTCGGCGAGCACGACGCGTACCCGCTGACCGCGGACTTCAACGGCGTCCGCTGGATCCACGCCTTCTCCGACGAGGCGGCCCTCGCCCGGTTCGCGGTCCTGCGCGGCGAGTCGGACCGCCCGTGGGACTACCGACGCCTCCTTGGCGCCCGCCTCCTGGACGGAATCGTTCCGGCACTCGGCGTGCCGTGCGGGGTGGCGCTGGACGTGGGCAGCGAGGGGCACGAGGCCCTGTTCCCGCCCGTCACGGGGATCGTCCCCGACGCGGTGGCGGTGGACCACGACACGAACGCCGTCGGTACGGGCAGGGGGACACAGGGATGAGCGGCGACGCGAAGGACCTCCGCACCGGCGGCAAGGGACTGCTGCCGTAGCGCAGCAGAACGGGGTGGGCACCTCCCGCGCATGCCCACCCCGTGCTTCACACTCCACACTGCTCAGCGACGGCGACTCACGTAACTGTCACAGCCGCAACCGCAGCCGCAGTCACTGTCACTGGAAGTAGCTGGCCCCCTTCAGGTCGCCACCCCGGTAGTCACCGCCGGCCATCCCGACCTTCTGGCCGATCTGCATGAGGGCCTGGTGGATTGCCTCCGCGTGCTTGTCCCACTCCCGCTGCTTGATGACGTACGCCTCGTGGGCCTCGCCCTCCCATCCCGCGGCAACCTTCGCCACGGCCCGCTTGATGTCGGCGAGGTCGCCTTCCAGACGCGTCGCCTCAGCACCGAGCTGAGTGGTGATGGTGTCGAGGCCGCCATACTTGACTGACATCTCATCGAAGCTCGCACCTGCCATATCTGCCCCATCTCCTAGTGGTTGCGGCCAGACCGTGTCCTGGTCCGGGAACGGGTGAACTCAGTAGCTGCTGATGGCCGAGTGCTTGCCGCCGTAGTCCACGTCGATGCTGTTCATGGTCGAGCGGATGTCGTCCTCGAGCCGGTCCACGTCCGTGCGGTTCTTCGAGATACCGTCCAGGAAGTCCACGAGGATGCGGCCGATCGCCACCATGTGCTGGTTGATCTCGGTCTGCTTCTTGTCGAAGGCATGCGCACCAATACCGCGCCAGTTGCCCTCCATCGAGTCCAGGATCCCTTGCAGTCTCTTGAGCGTTCCCTGGACGGAGTCGTACTTATCGACGATCTCCTTCTCAAGGAGCTTGACTTCGCTGTCATTTAGCTTCCGGCCGTCGGCCATGAACGGGCCCTCCTTGCTTGACTGATTGGCTGATCGTTGAGGTTGAGATCTGCGCCGTTTTCCTGCACTGCTCAGGCGTTACGGCGATTTCGCACCATCGCGAACGCTCCGCCACCGATGATCGCGACGGCTGCGACGGCTCCGGCGACGATCCACAACTGGTTGTCGCCGTCACCGGACTTCGAGCTGGACGCCGCCCCGGCCGGCTGACCGGCAGCGGCGTCGTCCTTCGCCGGTTGCGACGCGGGCGCCGAGGGCTTCGTCGAAGAGTCCTTCGACGGGGCGGTGGGCGACGTTCCCACACCCGGGGTCTTCTTGTTGGTGAGGGGGTCGATGTCCGGCGGGCCCGGGTTTCCCCTGTTCTTCAGCAGGTTCGGGGCGGGACGGACCAGCCCGTAGCCGAGGTAGTCACTGGGCTCGTCCTTCGGCCAGCTGCGGCCCGCGGTGTCGATGAGGACGCGGAGAACCTGGTTCGCCGTCCAGTTGGGGTGCTTGGACCAGATGAGGGCGGCGGAGGCGGAGGCGATGGCGGTGGCTGCGCTGGTGCCGCCTCCGCCGTCGCAGTAAGAGCGGAACGTCGCGTCGCACCAATGGGGGAGGTTCAGGCCGGGTGCTGCCAGATCCACGTATTCGCCGAACTCCGAGTACTTGGCTACCTTTCCGGACTTGTCAGCCGCGGAAACGCCCGTGACGCTGGGGTAGGCAGCCGGATAACCGATGAAGTTCTTCTTCTGCGCATCGTTTCCGACGCCAGCGAACATCAACTTCCCCTTAGATGCGGCATACTTCACCGCCTCTCGCTGAGCCGGATACATGACATTAGACGCGAAAGACATGCTGATGATCCGCGCATCGCTGTCCGCAGCCGCCCGGATCGCTTCGGCACTGTTGCTCTCGTCCTTGCCCTTGGCACCCTTGAGACTCATGCGCACAGAGATGACCTTGGCACCGGGTGCCAGTCCCTTGAGTCCACCTCCTCGCCCGGACCCGGCAATCAATTCCGCCATCGTCGTTCCATGGCTGTCATAGTCGTCCAGAGCCCCGCCCTTCAGACCAGTGACGTCCTTACCGGCGAGCACCTGCCCCTTGAGCGAAGGCGTCACCGTGACGCCACTGTCCACAACAGCGACTTTGATGCCCTCGCCAGTGCTCGCTGCCCACAGGTCCTCGGCCCCCATCGCGTCCAAGTACCACTGCTTCGACTGAACGTCATCGGCGACCGCGCTCGGCGCCAGCCCCACGGACAGCAGAGCGAGCGCGCTGACCGCCGAGCCCGTCGAGACGGTCCAGCGCCTCGCGCGTCCCGCAAACAGCCCGGACCCGCCCTCGTGTCGACCCATTGCTGACACCACGCCCTGCACGCCCTTACTCGTCACTGACCAATGACCGGCGGCACGTGTCGCCGTGCACCGGGCAGATGTGTCTCTTCTTCCTCGACCACGTAATCGGGCCGCTGTGCGGCCTCGTCCTCTCCAGGTTCAGAGCGTCGGCCGCCGCCCGCAGGCCCGCGTACCAAGCCCATGCCGCCCGCGGTGAATCCGTTCCCGCGGCCTCCAGCAGCAGGCGTACGACCCCTAGGTGTACCGACTACACCGTCAGGGTTGCCGACGGCACGACGTGGCATCTGGCCCCTGCCTCCTGAGGCCTGGGGCGCAGCTCCCACAACGCCACGCTGCCCGGCATTGCCGACTCCCGGAGGCGTCCTTGAACCAGCCGGGCCTCCCGCCACTGGTGCGGGAGAAGGTCTACCACCCACGACGCCGTCGGACCGTGGTGTGCCGGTGATGCCCGGAATCGCGGGACGCGGACCTGGCAGGCCACGAGGCTGCGGTGTGCCCCCTGAGATCCCTCGCCCCATCGGCGTGGGCGAAGACGTCGTCGGACCACTCGGGCCCCTGACCGGAGTCACCGGCCCAGTACGCCCTGTCGGGGTGGGACCGGTAGGACCGCGTCCAGGAAGTCCAAGCGGCTCCTTGGGACGTCCTATGCCTGTTCGCCCCTGCTCGGGCAGCGGCAACTTCCCACCGCCGCCGCGACGGGACGCCCGGGGGTCGGGGCCGTCTTGCGGTCGCCTCAGGGGGCCGCCGCCAGGGAGCGGAGGAGGTCCGCCGTCGATGGTCGTGGGGCCAGGTGCGACGGGCGGCGAAGCAGGCGGTGGGCTGACGGCCTTCTGAGGGGGCAGCGTGTCGACGCTGTCGATCTCCGTGCCAACAGCCGCCGATCCGCCAGGCCGGTCTGGGAGCGCGATCGGGCCGCGTACGTCATTACCTGACGGCAAGGTGCCACCCGAACCCGAAGAGTCCGGGGACACAGGACCAGCCGCACCCTGAGGTGTCGACAACGCGGCACCTCCGCCAGCCGCGCCAGGGGGCACCGGCTGCCTCCACTCATCGCCCGGTCCAATTCCATACTCCGGCTTCGGAGGCGGCACCCCCACATCCGGCATAACCGAAAACGTAGGCGGCTCCTGACCAGCCATCTCATGCTGGGACACCCTGTAGAACGACGCCAACCGATTCATCTGGTTGATCGCCTCTTGGCGATCCTTCTCCGACTTCAGGGCCGCCTCATAGGCCGCGTTGCCGTCCACCCGCTTCGGAGAGGGGATGTCCTCCACGGCCTTCGGGTCGGCGCGTGTGTCACGCGGCGGCATGGAGCTGCGTACGGAAGCCAGCCCCGCGCCCGCCGACGAGATCTGCACGCTCGCGGTGTCGGCGAAGTCGGACAGCCGATGCGTCTCCTTGACGAGGTTCTTGCCCCACTTGCGGAAGGCCCGCCCCGCCTCGCCCTCCCAGTCGACCCGGTCGATGTGGTCGCCGAGTTCGCGGGCTGCCACGGCGATCGCGTCGCGTGCTTTCTGGAGGGCTTCGCCAGCGCTCTCCAGGTCGGCCGGATTCGCGTGCTCGACGAGGTCGATCATGTCGTTGAGTTTGTGGTTCTCGAAGCTCACAGCTTCCACCCCGAGTCCGACTTGTCGCTGCCGTGACCGCCTTGCTCGTCGGGCTTGCCGGCCCGCTCGCGCCCGGTCGGCTCCTGCTCACGCTGGACCGACGTCTGGATCGACCAGAAGCGCTGCCGCAGGTCGTCCTCAAGGTTGTCGAAGCCGACGTCCGCGCCATGCACGGCGATCCCCATCGCCTCGATCTGCTGACCGAGCATCTTCGACAGCGAGGTCAGCCGCTCGTGCACGCGGTCGTACTGCGCGTAGAGGCTGTCCGCCTCGGGGAAGGGGGCCGCCTGGCCGCTGAAGGAGGCGCGGGCGACCTTCTGGTGGCCGACCTTGGACGAACCTCCGTCCGACCCTTCGAACTCCGTGAGCAGCGTGTCGATGCGCCGCCGGAACTTCTTCAACGCCTCCAGGCCGCGCTTGATGTCAGCGCCACCCGGTGGCGGTGCCCCCCTGTACCCGTCCTCGAGCACGATTCCCCATCCCCGATCCCCGTTGCCTTCAGCGTGCGGTTGCAGCAGGCCTCGTCG
This sequence comes from Streptomyces flavofungini, assembly GCF_030388665.1. Taxonomy (NCBI): domain Bacteria; kingdom Bacillati; phylum Actinomycetota; class Actinomycetes; order Kitasatosporales; family Streptomycetaceae; genus Streptomyces; species Streptomyces flavofungini. The sequence goes on from NZ_CP128846.1 coordinate 2,540,566, forward strand.
GCCATGCGATTGCAGACCCCACCATCGTCACTCTAGCCACACGGTGAGTGACATCCAACTAAGCTTTGCGTCAAAGCAGTTGCAAACTGGCCATCAGGGGATCCGACCTGACGCTCCGGATCCGCATAGAAGTCGTGTGCTCAGCTCGAACGCCCAGGCCCCGCCTGGCCCGGTGGTGCAGAATCAGCCAACTCCCGGACCTTCAGGGTGAATCACACGCTCGCTGACCTGACTCCGGGGCACCGACACCGATGCCGTCTGGGTCACTCGTCGGTGCGGCGCAATCTGCTGCTGCGGTCGGGGTGGGACCACACGTCAGCACACCAATCAAATGAGTACGCGTACTCAGTTGCTCAGGCGTCAACATCGCTATCCTCAGCCCGGTTCGGATGCTGATCACCTCGCCATGGAGCGCATGACCGACGCAACGTCTCGGCGTCGCACCGCGAGGAAGTCAGGCCCGCACGGCACGGGACCCGAGTGGGGGCAGGCGAAGACCGATGCGGTCGCGCGGCAGTCGGCGCGGATGCAACTCGACGAGGCGCTACCGGAGGCAGAGGATCCGCTCGCAACAGCAGCGATGAGGCCGGTTCTCTCAGACACACACGCAAACCGTGGATGCACGCCGACGACGTGGCCGACGGCTTCAGTCCCGCTCCGAGGACGACCAGACCGACGTGCACGCAGCCCACGAAGGGTCGGGAACGGCGCGGAAGGGCTCGCCCCGGTCAAGTGCCCTTGTACTTCTCTTGGGTACGGCTACTCAGTCGTCGCGCAGTGATGACGTCTACCGTCACACGAATGATCAAGCTCCGTGTTTTCCGAACCCGGGCCTTCGGACGCTCTGTCCTGTGCGGCGTCACAGGAGAGCGCGGCACTGCTCGTCGCGGCCGCGTAGGCAGGAAGCGCCGTCTGGAACGGCACGCCGTATCCTTCGGTCGACCTGACGCAGTCGCGCAACGGCTCAAGTCCCGGTCCGACGAGGTGTACGACGTCTTCGCGCTGCCGCAGAAATACGCGGCGGACTCGGGCAACGTCGATACCGGCGCCTGCTACTACCGCGGGCTGAAGGGCGCCGCCCACATAGACGAGGCACGAAGCGACGTCCGCAGTTTCGGTCTCGATCGGAGCGTGCCCGACGTCTCCGAAGCCACCGCCCGAGACGCGCAGCGGCGCGTGCGTCAGAATTTGGCGCGGAAGGGTTGGAAGCTCACCCGCCAAGGCGACCGTACCAGCCCGAAGTTCCGTGAACTGGGCTTCCGATTCGAGAACCCGGACAGCGGAGATCAAGTCGACGCGCGGTGGAACGATTCGACGACGACTCTGTTCGTCAGCGTCTACGCCCCCTGCGGACAGGTTCCCGGCAAGTTCATGAAGCACGACTGGCCTGAGGCGGACTGGTACCCGAAAGAGCGATCCACTGAGCCGTGAAAGGCGGGCGTCTCAGCTTGACGGCACTGCCAGGATTTTCGTAGCTGCTGATCGTGGTCATCGGCATCGCGGCAGTGCGTCGCCCTGGGTGCAGGAAGATCGCATACATCATCGAACCTGCCTACTGGCAGCACCCAGCGTGGCGACGGTGCGGGCAGAGAGCGTGAAGGTCGGCGAGGGCCCGACGGTCCGCCTCCGCAGCGGACAAGTTCACCCTTACGGGGATCGATATCAGGACAACTACCCCTGTGCGGTGGCGAGTTGACGCGTCGCACCGGAAGGCTGCACTCACACTGAGCCAACATCTGCATGGCGCCAAGCAGCCGTAGGCCGGCAGGGCCCGCACGGGGGAAGGAGCGCACCCATGGCGTGGGAAGAGTGGGAGCAACTCAAAGGGCAGGCTGCGGAGCGCCATGCAGCGCAGATGCAGCTCAACCAGGTCGAGCCCGGTATGGGTGGAGGGCCGGGAGCGGCCCCGGAATCGTATGGGGACTTAAGGGTCAGCGATGCCGATCTGGCCAAGATCGGCGAGCATGCCTTCGGCCTCTTCGACCGGCTGAGCAGCAAGGGGGACGTGGCGGTGCCCAGCAGTCAGCGGGCCGCGGGAGATCTGACGGAGCAGGGATTCGCGCTCGGGAGCGGGCTCCAGCACGTCGCCAAGCGCTGGGAGGAGCAGCTCAACTCACTCCGCGATGCCTGCGCCCATATCTCGAACCACATGCGCGTCACGACGAAGTTGCACCAGGGCGACGAGCACTACATCAGGCGCCAGTTAAGCAGCATCGACCTGCTCGATGCCGGATTCGACGAACAGGCCGGCAATCCCGGCAGGAAGAACCCGGTGTACCTGCCGCCGAAGAAGCAGGGGGACAACTGATGGACCTCGACTCGCTCCGCTTCGCCAGGTTCGCGCTGCTGGATGACGCCGTCGACGACTGGTCGACTTTGGTGAACCGACTGGAGAAGTGGGAGAGGGACGCGAGCAAAGGGCTCCAGGGAGCGGCAAACAGGGCCAATTGGGCCGGTGTCAACGCCACCGTGTCGAAGGAGTTCATCGGCAAGACCGCCGGAGAGTTTCACGACGCGCATGCCCAGGCCAAGTCCATCCACCGGATTCTGCTGGACACACGTGACGAGCTGAAGCGCCATCACCGTCGGCTCAACGACGCCATTGAGCGCGGCATGAAGAAGAATCTGACTGTCACGCCCACCGGCGGCGGGGGCTTCACCGTACGGATGAACGTCCATCCCGATCGGTCCGGGAAAGGCACCGGCGCCGAACTCCCCGACCATGGCGAGAGAGATGTGACGGCCCTCCGTGACGAGGTCCAGCGGATCCTCGACGACGCCACCGAGAGCGACACCTCGGCCAGCAAGGTGCTCAAGGCGATCGCCGATCAGAGTACGTACGGCTTCACGGACGCCAAGTACAAGGATCGGGACAGTGCGGTGGCCGCTGTGAAGACGGCCGACGAGCTGGCGACGCTCGCCAAGAAGGACCCCCGGGACCTCTCCGTCAAGGAGTTCGACAAGTTCAACGCCGGCCTGAAGACGTACGCGAGTGATCCGCTCTTCGCGGAGCGCTTCGCCACGAAGCTCGGCGCCAAGGGAGCGCTGGAATTCTGGGCGGGGATCAATGAACCCGGTGTCAATCCGGACCTGAACGACAGTCGACAGGGCAAGTTCGGCGAGTTCCAGAAGAATTTGAGCCTTACTTTGGCATCGGCCACGCAGAGCGACTCCGCAGGAATGGTGGACTGGACGCGCCAGATGGTGGACCAGGGTGGCCAGCCCGTCCGAACGAACAGCGGCCCCTACGGCTTCCAGGTCATGAGCAATCTGATGCGCTGGGGAAACTACGACGACGCCTTCCTGCACACGTACGGCACTGCGCTCATGGACACCGAGAAGAAGCTCACGGGCAACGGCGCGGGCGAGGCATGGCGGCGTACGCCCAACTCGCCCTATCTCAACCGCACTGGTAGCGATACGGGCTGGGATCCCATGACGGGATTCATGAAGGGTCTGTCGAACAGTCCGGCCGCAGCTACGTCCTTCTTCAATAGCCCGTTCATCGAGAAGGACGACGCCGACAACCCCTTCGAGCGCGCGAACGACAAGGGGGAGCTGGTGAAGCCCACCCTGTCGAACTTCCAGTACCTGTTTGAGGAGCGAGAGTGGCCCCTTGACGAGAATGCGGAGGGACAGCCCAGCAACGTCGGACGCAATAACTTTGCACTGGCGCTCGAAGCAGGCACGACGGGGCATACCGCTGGTGAACTTCCCACAGGCGGCCCCACGCCCCACACCGCGGACCAGGCCAGGCTGATGAGGAGCATCGTCGAATCGGTCTCCCAGGACAACACGCGCCTGACCGAGCATCCATATATGGCGGACAGTTTTGGGCAGATGGGGGCCGAGTATCTGCATGATATTAATCGCGCGATGACCAACGATCAAGACAGGGATACGGATCGCCTCTTTCCTATCGTTGGCGAGCCAGCGAACTTTCAGCATCGGGATGTGACTCGCTTTCTCTTTACGGTGGGCCAGCACCCCGAGGGGTATGCGGCCGTGGAGGTGGGCCAGAAGTCGTACATGGCGAACCTGATGGCCTACCACCTAGACCCCTCACTTCCAGAAGACCTGCGCTACGCCACAAACCCGCAGCTCGTTGTCGAAGGCGTGGCCAACGGATCTGGTGAAGTGGCCGGAACCCTCGCACAGGCACGTGCAGAAGTTGTCGCCGGAGAAGCTGCGGAGAAAGATCAGGCTTACGAGGAGTCCGTCGCCCGATGGAAGGATGGGATCTCGGGCGGAATCGGTACGGGCATCGGCGTGGGAACGTCCTACATCGCCAGCCCTGTGGGGGGAGCTGTGATCGGCGGAGTAGCCGAGACGGTCAGCAACCAGGTACTTGGTGATCTATTTAAGGACGCCGAGGGGAAAGCTAAATCAGCGGCTGGTTACGTCATGGGAGAGCATTGGGAAGCAGGAATGGAAAAGAACAGTCACTACTCGAAGGAGGCGGCAGAAAGTGCGGTCAAGCATCACCATAGGAATGATCTTCCAGATGTTGGGGTGTGGGCACGCACGGCGACAGATCGCGCGTACAGACTATCGGAATCGAGCGTCACCAACATGGCAGCGGACCTCAAGACGGATATCTAGCCTCAAATCCTTGCAATGAATGGATTTCATCCTTGTGGTAACACACTGCAACCCAAACAGCCCTCTCAACGAACCCAAGAGGATCGCCATCATTACTGCGGCGATCATCCTGGGCACCACGCTTACAGGATGCTCGGAAGACAGAGACGAGGACAAGAGAAGCTACTCCGCTCCACACTCTCTGTGCGGCGTGGCCGTGAATTCAAGCCTGCTGACACCCTTCCTCCCGCCGGGTGAACACGTATCCACGCAGCGAACGTTTCCCGTCCAGGGAACAGAGCAATGCGATGTCATCGTGGACAGAAGCAAGCTGACAATCACCGCTAAAAAGAAGTGGTGGCCGGAACGGGAAAGCGTTCTTGACATCGCTCCAGCTTCCGTCCGCAGGAAGCCTTATCGGATAGTGGACGGCAAGAATCTTCTCTATGCAGGCACCGGGGCTGTGGGAAGAACTAAGAACTGTGCGGACCCCAGACACTCTGATCAGCGTCTCTTCACCGTCATCCAGTCCTTCACCCCTGACCGCGATGACGCCGACACCATGAAGAAGCTCATCCGGGCCTACACCAAAGAAGTCGAAGAGTCGAAGGCCTGCCGCCCCAAGCGGCCCGAGCCCTCCGCGTCGTGAGCTGGCCCCGGTCGCCCACGTTCAGCGCCCCGCGCCACCCTCGCCGCCCCGCCTCCTCCGCGCATCCCGCAAAGCCACCCCCGCCCCGCCAAGCCCCGCCACCGCCACGACCGCGCCCACGGCGACGTATGTGGCGAGGCGGGCCGTGCGTTCCTCCTCTGTTTCGCCGAGGTGGAGTTCGGCCGCGCTCGGGGCCTTGCCTCGCTGGACGCCCTCGTGGGCGATGGGGCGTTCGATCGGGTGGTCGTCCTCCGTCAGGGCGCGGACCGGGTCGACGACGCCCCAGCCGACCAGGCGGTCGAAGCCGGACGTGGAGCGTTCGGCTGTTTGTTGGATCTGGGCGGTGATCTGGCGGGGGGTCCAGGCAGGGTGCTTGGACTTGATGAGGGCGGCGACGCCGGCGACGTACGGGGCGGAGAAGCTCGTGCCGTTGTCGGAGCAGTGGCCGCCCAGCGGGACCGTGGAGATCATGTCGACCCCCGGCGCCGCGACGTCCACGAAGTCGCCCGACTGGGAGAAGGGGGCTCGCTCGTTGTTGCGGTCCGATGACGCCACTGCCAGGACGCCCTCGAACGACGCGGGATACGTCTCCTTGACGTTGCCGCCCAAGCCGTCGTTGCCTGCTGAGGCAATGATCAGTCGGTCCGCCGCGATGGCCTTCTTCACCGCTTTCTCGAGCTTCGGTTCCGGCCGCACCGCGTTCGCCGTGTCCTGGGAGATGTTGATGATCTGTGCTCCCGAGGCCACCGCGTAGTCGATGGCGTCGGCGAGAGTGGCCGTCGTGCCGTGGCCCTCCGCGTCGTTCTGCTGGATCGGGATGATCTTCGCGTCGGGGGCGAGTCCGACGAAGCCCGTGCCCTTCGCGGGGCGGGCCGCGATGATCCCGGCCACGCGGGTGCCGTGGCCGACCATGTCCGACGTGCCCTTCTCCGAACCTCGCTTGATCTTGTTGCCGTCGTCGTCCTTGAGGTTCTTGGGGAGGAAGTTTCGGCCCTTGGAGACGTCCACCGCGGGCTTCAGCTGACGGTTCTTGATGTCGACCCCGGTGTCGATCACCGCGACGGTCACCCCCTTGCCCGTCGACTGGCGCCACAGTTCGTCGAGGAGGACCCGCTGGAGGGCCCACGGGCGGCCCGCGTACGGCTTGTTGGGGAACTCGCACCGGTCCGAGGGTGCCGCGGCTGCGGGCGCGGCCGTCGTCGCGGTGACGGCCAGGGCCGCGCCGACGGCCGCCCACGTCCTGCGTGCGTACGTCATCCCGGCGCCTCCCCTAGGAACCCTGCGGCTGGCGTGCCGCGCTCGTGGACAGGCGCGGGCCCGTCGGCAGGAACCGCGACCATTCGGCGGGCACCGGGGACACGTCCGCGTCCCCGTAGCCGAGCCGGGTGCGCGCCTGCTCCGACTCCTGTTGCTGTTCCTTGCGCTGCTTGGCGGTCATGCCGATCCGCGCGTCGTCCGTCGCGCTGTCGCTGTTGGACTGCATCGCGTACCGCAGGCCCGTGTCGGTGACCAGGAAGTCGCCGCCCGTCTTCGTGTCCCTGCCGGTGAACTGCCGGTAGAGCTGGCCCGAGCCGGGCGTGACGTACGCGCTCGACGAACCGGCGGGGAGGGGGGCCGGGAAGTCCGTGCCCGCCCACGTGCTCAGCGTGGTGCGGCCCTTGTCGTCGTCGACGTGGCGCAGGACGTTGCAGACGGTGTTGCGGCTGCCGCGCGCGGAGGTGGCTTCGTTGACGGGGGTCGGCGTGTACCGCGGCCATACGTGCCGCGCGCCGAACTCCTTCTCGACGGGGCTGATCGCTCCGGGGCTGACGTCCCTGGCCGTGCCCCCCTGCCGCAGACCGGCCAGGTCGGGGCTCGCGAGCAGGAGGTGCGCGGTGAAGTCGGAGACCGGAGCGACGCGTCCGCGCAGCACTACGTAGTACTGCTTCTTGTCCCCGTTGGGAGCCCTGAGCACCATGCCCACCTTGTTCGCCCCCGGCTCCTGGAGGTCGGGGACCCCGGCGTCCTCCCCGGGGGTGCCGTCCACCTTCGGGAAGTAGATCAGGTGGCCGCGGTGCAGGGTCTCCAGCCACTGCCGGGACACCCGCTGCGGTTCCCGGTTGGCACTCACCAGGGCACGCAGCAGCATCTCGTTCCTGGAGTTTTCCTTGCCGGTGGGTACGCGGTACGCCATGCCGCGCGCGTCGACCACGTAGCGCACCTTGTCGGGGCCCACGACGTACAACAGCTCGCCGCCGCGCAGCCGTTCGCCGCCCTCGGTCTTGCCCTGGTCGCGCTCCGCGAGGACGAACGCGGCCTTCTGGATGGCGCGTTCACCGTCGGCCGGGCGCTCGCACACGGCCCAGCGCTTGGCGGAACCGGCCTCGGAGGAGGCGGGCAGCCGGTCGGGGGCGTACGGGATGCCGATGGTGGCGCCGCGCGGGATCTTCCCCTTGTCGAGGACGGACTCGGAGACCTTGATGACCTCGCCCTTGTCGGCGTCCAGGAGGAGCTTCGCCGAGGCCATGTTCAGGACGGGGTGCAGCTGCTTCTTGCCGTCGGTCTTCAGGATCACGTACCGGGTCGTGGACTTGCTCGCGATGATCACGTGTTCCTTCGGCGTGTCCCAGCCGGGCTTGGCGGCGGGTTTGAGCATCCCCCACGCGCCGAAGACGGCCAGGACGATCACCCCGACGACGATCCCGGGGACCACGCCGCGCAGCGGTCGCGGGGCGCTCTCCTCCGAGCCGGAGGGTGTGGGCTGGATGAAGGCAGCGAGCGTACGACGCTTCGCAAACGTGTAGGCGTTGAGTTCATCGCGCCGTGATGCCATCTGTGTCCGCGACCCCCTGTGCAGCACCGGGGGCCGTCGCCCCCCTCGCCCGTTGTCAGACCGAGCTCCTACTATGCCTGTTGAGTAATCACGCATGTGGGCCGGGTAAGGTTCTGGAGGCTCAAGAGGCGTGCCGTGCACCGGTTTTCGGGAGATTCGGGGGGTTTGGAATGACGGCTTCCGTTACGCGGTCGCGGCCGCCGGTGACATCCGGCCAGACGCCTGGCCGAGGACCGATGGTGCACCACCTGAAGTTCCCTTCCGGACGCGCCGGTTCATTGCGGCTGCGACAACTGGCCCTGGTGGAGATCGCGGCGGCGCTGCTGCTCGCCGCCTGGGTGATCTCACCGGTGGCTCTCGTTCCCGCGGGCGCGGTCGCGGCGGTGCTCCTCCTGCTCGCGCTGGTACGTCGACGGGGCCGCTCCCTGCCGGAACTGCTCGCGGCCGCCTGGGCCTTGCGCGCCCGCAGGCGCCGCGCCGCCGCCACTCCGGTGCCGCCCGGTACGGAACCGGGGTTCGCGCCGGCCGTGGAGTGCGACCCCTCCCTGCGGACGTACGCCTACAGCCGCGGCACGGACCAGGACCGGCGGCCCATCGGCATGATCGGTGACGGCAGCTTCCTGACCGTCGTCCTGCAGGTGGAGTCGGACGCGACAGCCCTGCGCGCGGAGCGGACCCGGCAGCCGCTGCCCGTCGGCCTGGTGCGCGACACCCTGGAAGTCGACGGCATCCGCCTGGAGTCGGCGCAGATCGTGCTGCACACACAGCCCGCACCCGCGCTGCACCTGCCGCAGCAGTCGGTGGCCGTCAGCAACTACGCGCCCCTGCAAGCCCAGACCGGCGCCCCCGCGGTGCGCATCACGTGGATAGCCCTGAAGCTCGACCCGGAGCGGTGCCCGGAGGCCGTGGCCGTCCGGGGCGGCGGGCTCGTCGGGGCGCAGAAGTGCGCGGTGCGGGCCGCGGACCACCTCGCGAGCCGGCTGACGGGGGCGGGATTCCGGGCGACCCTGCTGACCGAGGACGAGCTGACGGCCGCCGTCGCCACGTCCGCCTGCGCCAACCCGCTGGCGATGGCGCAGGCCGGCGGGGACGCGCCGCCCGCGCGCAGGACCGAGGAGACCCAGCGCGCCTGGCGCTGCGACAACCGACGGCACACGACGTACTGGGTACGGCGCTGGCCGCGGCTGAGCGGCCCGGGCGGCGGCCCTTCCCTGCCGCAGCTGGTGTCCCTGCTCACCGCGGTGCCCACGCTGGCCACCACGTTCAGCCTGACCCTGGCGCCCGACGAGCGCCAGGCGGTGTCGCTGTGCGGCCACATGCGGGTGACGGGCCGGAGCGACGCCGAACTGGTCGCGGCCCGGCGCGCGTTGGAGCACGCGGCCGAGCACTCCGGGACGGGCCTGCTGCGCCTCGACCGGGAGCAACTGCCCGCCATGCTCGCCACATTGCCGCTCGGGGGTACGCGCTGATGAGTTCTCTTACAACTCCCGCAGCACCGGCCCCGGCCCCGACCCCGACCCCGACGCCACCCTCTCCCACTCCTCCGGACGGTCTCCGCGCGGCCCTGCGGACAGGGTTCGGGCTGCTCGGACCCCGGCACCGGCGGCACGCGCTCTCCACCGAGGAAGTGGACCTGCTCGCGCTGCCCATCGGGGACGACGGCGTGGTCATAGGCGCGGACGCGACCCGGCAGCCTGCGGTGCTCGGTCTGAACCGTCCCACTCCGTACGACGTGCTGCTCATCGGCGGCCTCTGGACCGCCCAGGTGATCGCGCTGCGGGCCGCCGCCACAGGTGCGCGGGTCGCCGTCGAGACCGGGCGGGCGCACGCCTGGGCACAGCTGGTGCAGGCCCTCGGGGTCGGGCAGGCCGGGATGTCCGTGCACGACGTGGGGCGGGTGCCGCCGCAGGGGGCGTCGGCCGGGAGCCCGGTGCTCGTGGTGCGGGACTGCGGGATGCGGCCGCCCCGGGGGCGGGTGGTGTCCGGGCCTTGGCAGTCGGTGCTGACGCTGCTGCCCTACCTCAGTCCCGTGGCGCCCCGGTTGATCCGGCAGGCGCGGCTCGTCGGGGTGCAGCGGGTGTCGCCCGACGAGGCCACCCAGATCGGACGCTCACTCGGGCTGCCGCGCGGGGACGTGGACTCGCTCCCGACGCTCGCCGACGGGGTGACGCTGTGGTGCGCCGAGCGGGACCGGCAGTACGTGGTGACTCAGGGCACCGATGCGGAGATCGGGCTGTTGGGGGCGGCTCGGCGGATGGATTGAGGGGATGGGGTCGTGCGGGTGGGCGAGCGGGGGGGATGGAAGGGGATGGAGGGGTTGGGGAGACGGCGGGGCGCAGGGGGATGAATGGAGCCTGCGTGACCGTCGAGGGTCGTGAGGTTTGCGGGGTTCAGGGACTAGTGGGCGTTTTGCCCGTCTGGTTTGGCGGCAGTTGACCGGACTTGAGTGAGGCGTGACGTAACGGTCGCCGGCCGGGGGCCGGACTGGCCTGCCGTGCTGGTGCTTTTGGTGATTAGGCTGGGACAAGGGCGACGCCAGAACCCGTACGCGGGGTGCGCGCGTCCCGCACACGGGGAGAGCCAGGCGGATCGGACGACAGGAACGGTCGCCTCCCACCACGGCACGAACGTGCTCGACCACACCAGGAGGCATTGTGAACAGCGATCGGGACAAGATCCGCGGCGGCTGGGACACACCCGTCGACGATCAGTCCGACGCGGAGTCCGCTGCCGAGACAACGGGCGAGTTCACCATCGACTACGCGCCGCCCGCCTGGTACACGCAGAACGCGTCCGGCAGCGCAGGGGAGACGCCGTCCGCGTCCCCCGCCTCTTCTTCCGCCTCCGCCGTCGGCTCCGCTGCCGCGTCCGCCGACCCCGCTCCGCCGTCGACCGGTTCCGTTCCGGGTGCCGGTGCGGACGCCGCTGGTACTGCCGATTCCGGGGGTGCCGGGGGCGTCGAAGGTGCGGCTGCCTCCTGGGGTACGGGGTCCGGCGGGACCGGTGCGCCTTCCGGTGCTCCTGCCAACGCCGTGCCGAAGCTTCCGGTCGGCGGCGGGTTCCAGCTCGCGCCGCCCACGGGGCAGCCGATCACCCCGCCTGTTCCGCCCGCGCCGCCCACGGCTCCCGCCGTTCCGCCCGCCCCGCCCGTGACTCCTCCGGCGTCCGGGGGCGTGGCGGACTGGGGTGGCGCCGTGGCGGGGGTCGCCTCCTCCGATCCTGTACGTGGGGCGGGCGCTGGGAGCGGAGACGCTACGGGTGCCGAGTCCTCCGGCGAGGACGCGAGCACTCCCGTCGCCGAGAGCCTCGGGGACGACGACCTGGGCGGTGGCGACCTGGAGAGCGGTGCCACCATGCGGTTCTCCCCCGCCGCCCTGCGGCGCGAGATGGCAGAGCTGCATGCTTCGCGTACGTCGCGCGATGCCCAGGGCGAGGAGGGCGAGGGGAGCACTGACGAGGAGAAGCCCCAGGAGAAGCCCGAGGAGAAGCCCGAGGACAAGGTCGAGGAGAAGGCCGCTGACACGGTCGGCGGGGCGGATGACTCGGGTGCGTTCGGCTCCGGCGTCGTGGACTCGGATCCGACCGACTCCGGTGCGGTCGAGGGGAGTTCGGCTGGCGAGGGCTCGGAGGTCGACGCCGCGGGCGCCGGGGGCGAAGAGGACCGTGAGGCTGCGCGCCCGTCCACCGATGCCGTCTCCGACGCCACCGACGACTCCGGCTCCGGCTCCAGCTCCAGCTCCAGCTCCAGCTCCGACGTCGCCTCCAGCGCCGACCCGAGTTCCGACTTCGACTCCCTCGCCGCAGCACTCGTCGCCGGTTCCTTCGGCGCCGGCCCTCGTTCCAGCAGCGACAGCGACCAGGACGCCGAGTCCGAGCCCGAGTCCGAGCCCGAGCCGGAATCCAGCACTCCGGCCGACGCTGACGTCGACACCGGCGCCAAGGCCGACGCGCCCCCGCCCCCGGCCCCCGAGGCCGAGCCGAAGGCCCAGGCCGAGCCCAAGGCCGACCCCGCGCCCGAGCCCCACGCCGACGCCACCCCCAAGGCCCCCGAGCCCTCCGCCGACCCCACCGACGTACAGGACGCCCCCCCGCCCGCCTGGACCCCGCCGCCCGCCCCCGAGGCCGGGCTTCCGCCGCTGCCGCCCGCGTTCCAGCCCGCCGCGCCGACCTCCGCCCCGCAGTGGCCCGCGCCGACCCCGGCCCCCGCTCCGGCCCCCGCCGCCCAGGACCAGCAGCCCGAGCAGCCGCAGCCCCAGGCCCCGCAGGCCTGGCCCGCGCCCACCGCCCCGGCCGTCCCCGCCGCGCAGGCACCCACGCCCGCCCCGGCCGCCGAGTCGCCCACTCCCCCGCCGGGCGGATACGGCTTCCCGGCCCCCACCCAGCCCGCCGAAACCCCCGCACCCCCGCAGAGCGGGTACGGCTTCCCGGCACCGGCCCCGACCCCCGCGCCCGCGCCCGCGCCCGCGCCCGGCGTCAACACCCCCGCACCTCAGGGCAGTTACGGCTTCCCCCAGACACCCCAAGCAGCCCAGACACCCCAGGCCGCCCAGCCCCTGCCCTCGGCCACCCCACCGCAGCCCCAACCGCAGCCGCAGGCCGCGCCCCCGGCCCCCGTACCCCCGCAGCAGACGACACCGCCCCAGGCCGCCCAGCCGTACGCCCAGCCCCCGCAGGACGCGCAGGCCGCCCAAGCCGGGCAGGTGCCGCAGCCGTACCTCCCCGGGCAGCTCCCGGGCGGCCCCTACCAGCCGCCCGCGCAGCCTCACAGCCAGGGCCAACCCCCCTCCCAGCAGGGCCAGTTCCCGCACCCGCTCGGCCAGCAGCCCACGCCTGCCGCACCGGAGCAGCCGCAAGCCGCGCAGCCGCAAGCCCAGCCTCCGCAGGCCGTCCAGCCCCAGGCTCAGCAGCCCCAGCCTCCGCAGGCCCAAGCACCCCAACCACAGGCACAGCCCCACCCGCAGACACAGGCCCACCCGCAGGAGCCCCAGGCGCCGCAGCAGGCCCAGGCACCCCAGGTGCCGCAAGCACCGCAGATGCCCCAGGCCCCCGCCGATCCCCGTGCCGGTGCGGCCTGGCCGCAGCCCGTGCAGCACGATCAGCGGGAGCGGACCAACCCCGGCGCGCCCCTCGGGTACACGGCCGCCGTCGAGCTGTCCTCGGACCGACTGCTCAACAACAAGAAGCAGAAGGCGAAGAGCAGCCGTCCCGCGGGCGGCGGATCGCGGTTCAAGTTCGGCGGGAAGAAGGAGGAGGCCGAGCGCCAGCGCAAGCTGGAGCTGATCCGCACCCCCGTCCTCTCCTGCTACCGCATCGCGGTCATCTCCCTCAAGGGCGGTGTCGGCAAGACGACCACGACGACCGCGCTCGGCTCGACGCTCGCCAGTGAGCGGCAGGACAAGATCCTCGCCATCGACGCCAACCCGGACGCCGGTACGCTCGGGCGGCGCGTGCGGCGCGAGACCGGGGCGACGATCCGCGACCTGGTCCAGGCGATCCCGTACCTCAACTCGTACATGGACATCCGGCGCTTCACCTCGCAGGCGCCGTCCGGCCTGGAGATCATCGCCAACGACGTCGACCCGGCCGTGTCCACGACGTTCAACGACGAGGACTACCGGCGCGCGATCGACGTACTCGGCAAGCAGTACCCGATCATCCTCACGGACTCCGGCACCGGACTGCTCTACAGCGCGATGCGCGGGGTCCTCGATCTCGCCGACCAGCTGATCATCATCTCCACGCCGTCCGTGGACGGGGCGAGCAGCGCGTCCACGACGCTGGACTGGCTGTCCGCGCACGGGTACGCGGATCTCGTCTCACGGTCCATCACCGTCATCTCCGGGGTCCGCGAGACCGGAAAGATGATCAAGGTGGAGGACATCGTGTCCCACTTCGAGACCCGCTGCCGGGGTGTCGTCGTCGTGCCCTTCGACGAGCACCTGGCCGCCGGGGCCGAGGTCAACCTGGACATGATGCGGCCGAAGGTGCGGGAGGCGTACTTCAACCTCTCGGCGATGGTGGCCGAGGACTTCGTACGGGCGCAGCAGGCGCAGGGGCTCTGGACGTCGGACGGCAACCCGCCGCCGCGGGTCGCTCCGCCGCTGCCGGGGCAGGGGTATCCCGGGGGCGGACAGCAGCCGTACGGAGCCGTGCCGCAGGAGGGCGCGCAGCCGCCGCAGGCCGGGGCGGCTCCTCAGCCGTTCCCCCAGCAGCACCAGCACCCCCAGCAGCAGTACGGACAGGAGCACGGTCAGAGCCAGCCCCACGCCCAGCCCCAGCCGCCGCACCTCCAGCAGCCCCAGCCCCCGGCCGCCGGGCCCCAGGGCTGGCAGCCGTCCGGGCCGGGCCAGGCCCACTCCCCCGCCGCCCACCCGGCGGACGGCACGTACCCGGCGGCCCCGGGCCGGCAACCGGCCCAGCCCCACCAGCAGCCGCAGCCCCAGCCGCCGCAGCAGTAGCACTCCGCTCCCGGGCATCCCGGGAACACGCCGGAAGCACACAAGCGCCCCGCCAGCGAAAAGGCGGGGCGCTTTTGCGTGCCACGCTCTGGCCAGCACGGCGTCAGTGGTCTTAACCAATGCGGATGAAATCCCGGTCAACTCGTTATTTCCGCAGGCCACATGGGGTTCACCGGCCGTTGACGCGCGATGACCGGCGCTGATACACACACAACAACCAACCGGACGTTCCTTGATCACGTAGCCGTAACCAGCCATCTCTGCGCAAGCGATGACGCGAGGTCACCGATCCATGGACACAAAAGATCAGCACGGCAGAACACGGTCCTCATCAGCGGCCCGAGCCGCCGCCGCGGCCCCCGCACGCAAGCGCCGGCGTCCCCGCCTGCTCCTCGCCGCCGGCGCGGCCGCGGCCTTCACCCTCACCGCGGGCCTCGCGACCCCGCTCAACCCGGCGCCGCAGCAGGCCGAGGCGAAGGACGACGGCAAGAAGACGCTGACCGTCGCGGTGGCACAGAGCGTCGACTCGCTCAGCCCGTTCATCGCGCAGCGGCTGCTCTCCACGAGCATCCACCGGCTGACGTACGAGTACCTGACGAACTACGACGCCAAGGACAACCACAGCATCCCGGCGTTCGCCACCAAATGGGAGCCGTCCGCGGACAAGCTCACCTGGACGTACACCATTCGGCCGAATTCGAAGTGGTCGGACGGGAAGAAGGCCACGGCCGAGGACGCCGCCTGGACGTTCAACAAGATCATGTCCAAGGAGGGCACGGCGACGCCGAACTCCAACTTCGTCACCAATTTCAAGAAGGTGACGGCCCCGAGCCCGACGAAACTCGTCGTCGAACTCAAGAAGCCGCAGTCGACCATGGCGGCGCTCGACATCCCGATCGTGCCCAAGCACGTCTGGGAGAAGGTCGACGACATCTCCAAGTTCAACAACGACAAGGATTTCCCGGTCGTCGGGAACGGTCCTTTCATCCTCACGGACTTCAAGGTCGACCAGTACGTGAAGCTGAAGGCCAACAAGGACTTCTGGCGCGGCGCGCCCAAGTTCGACGAGCTGGTCTTCAAGACGTACAAGGACCAGGACGCGGCCGTGGCCGCCCTGAAGAAGGGTGAGGTGTCCTTCGTCGCGGGCCAGCCCGCGCTGACGCCCGCTCAGGCCAACGGTCTCAAGGGCGAGCCGGACATCAAGGTGAACGAAGGCCCGGGCCGCCGCTTCTTCGCCCTGGCCACGAACCCCGGCGCGCGCACGCTCGACGGCAAGAAGTTCGGCGACGGCCACCCCGCGCTGCTCGACAAGCGGGTCCGGCAGGCGCTCTTCCTGTCCGTGGACCGCAAGACGATCGTCGACAAGGTGTTCCAGGGCAACGCCGTCGAGGGCGCCGGGTACATCCCGCCGCGCTTCTCCGAGTACGCCTGGAAGCCCTCTCCCGACCAGGAGCTGCGCTACGACCCGAAGCGGGCGGCGGCGCTCCTCGACGAGGCCGGGTACAAGAAGAAGGGCGGCAAGCGCGTCGGCAAGGACGGCAGGCCGCTCGACTTCCGGATCCTGTGCCACGCCACCGACCCGAACGACAAGGCGGTCGGCAAGTACCTCAAGGAGTGGTGGGGCGACCTCGGCATCGGCCTGAAGGTCAACTGTCTCGACGACGTGTCCGTGCCCTGGTACGCGGGTGAGTACGACCTCGCCTTCGACGGCTGGTCGGTGAACCCCGACCCGGACTTCGTCCTCGGCATCCACACCTGCCCCACGCTGCCGGAGAAGGCCAAGGAGAGCGCGGCGACCGACAACTTCATCTGCGACAAGAAGTTCGACCAGCTGTACGACAAGCAGCTCGCCGAGTACGACCCGGACAAGCGGGCCGCGCTCGTCAAGCAGATGCAGTCGTGGCTGTACGACTCGGGCTACATGAACGTCATGGCGTACCCGAACGCCGTGGAGGCCTACCGCACGGACCAGATCAAGTCCATCACCACCATGCCGTCGGCGGCGGGGAACATCTACGGTCAGGACGGCTATTGGAGTTGGTGGTCGGCGGTCCCGGCGAGTGGGAAGAGTTCTTCCGATGGTGGCAGCTCGACCGGTGTCATCATCGGTATCGCCGTCGCCGCGGTGGTGCTCGCGGGCGGCGGAGCCCTGATCGCCCTGCGCCGCCGCTCGACCGCAGAGGACCGCGAGTAACGCATGAGACACCAGCGGATGACAGCCAAGCGGACGTCCCCCCGCAGCACGAGTACGTCCCCGCACACCGCGAGTGACGCATGACCGGGGGCGAACGGAATCCGGCGGCGATCCTCGCCGCCGAGGCCGAGGCCAAGGACGCGGCTTCCGGCGGACCGGCCGATCCGGCCGGCCTCCGGGGCCGCGGCCCCCGGGCGGGCAACACGGCCGCCTATCTCCAGTACGTCGCCGGCAAGCTCGGCGGCGCCCTGATCTCGATGTTCGCCGTCCTCGTCACCAGCTTCTTCCTGTTCCGGCTCATCCCGGGCGACCCGGTGAAGCAGATGACGGGCGGGCGGCGGGTCTCCAGCGAGCAACTGGAAGCCATGCGCGCGGAGTTCGGGCTCGACCAGCCGGTGTGGAAGCAGTTCACGGACTACTGCGGCAACGTCCTCACCGGGGACTTCGGGACGTCGTACCAGTTCCACACGCCCGTGCTGGAGAAGATCACGGACGCGCTCGGCCCGACGCTGTGGCTCACCGGCACGGCGTACGTCCTCTACACGCTCATCGGCATCTGGCTGGGGACGCGCACGGCCTGGCGCCACGGACGCTTCGGCGACCGCTTCCACACCGGGCTCGCGCTGACGCTGTACTCGGTGCCGTCGTTCTGGCTCGGCCTTCTGCTCATCATCACGTTCTCCGTCGGAGTCGGGCCGCTGCCGGGGATGTTCCCGACGGGCGGCATGGAGAGCGGTGACGAGAGCGGGTTCGCGTACGTCGTCGACGTCGCGCACCACATGGTCCTGCCGGTGGTCACGCTGGTCGCCGTCGGGTACGCGCAGACGCTGCTCGTCATGCGCTCGTCGCTGCTCGACGAGATGGGCAGCGACTATCTGACGACGGCGCGGGCCAAGGGGCTGCGGGACGACCTGGTGCGGCGGCGGCACGCCGTGCCGAACGCGCTCCTTCCCACCGTCACGCTGATGTTCGTGAACCTGGGCACGGTGGTCGCGGGCGCGATCCTGGTCGAGACGGTGTTCTCCTGGCCCGGGCTCGGCGGCCTGTTCTACCAGGCCCTCAGCGTGCCGGACCTGCCGCTGGTGCAGGGGCTCTTCTTCGTCTTCGCGACGGCGGTGATCCTGATGAACACGGTGGCCGACGTGATCTATCCGCTGCTCGATCCCAGGGTGGGCCGATGACGACCGAGACCGCCTCCTCCGTCCCCGCGCCGCAGGAGCCCGAGAAGGCGGGCGCCCCGCGGGAGGCCAGGAGCCCGCGCGCCCTCGCCTGGACCCGCAGACGGCACTCCGCGGCCCGCTTCTGGCGGGAGTTCCGCACCCACAGGGCCGGGGTTCTCGGCCTGGTGGCGCTGGTCCTCATCGCCCTGGCCGCGGTGTTCGCGCCGCTGCTCGTCGGCTCCGACGCGCAGAGCGTCACGGAGGCGCCGGGCGAGGCCATGCAGTCACCGAGCGGCGAGTTCCCGCTCGGCACCGACCAGTTCGGCCGCGACCTGCTCGCGCTGCTCGTGTGGGGCGCGCGCATCTCGCTGACGGTCGGGCTGCTCGCGGCGTTCCTCTCGGTGGCGATCGGCACGGTCGTGGGGATCACCGCGGGTCACTTCCGGGGCTGGTACGCGACCGTCATCATGCGGGTCACGGACTGGTTCCTGGTGATGCCGACGCTCGTCCTCGCCATCGCGCTCGCGTCCGTGATGGACCGCTCCGTGTGGACCGTCATCCTCGCCATCGGCGTGACGACGTGGCCGACCACGGCCCGTCTGGTGCGCGCCCAGACCCTCGCCGTGGAGTCCCGGCCCTACATCGAGCGGGCGCAGGCGCTCGGCGGCGGCCACGGCCACATCATGGCCCGGCACGTGCTGCCCAACGTCATGCCGCTGGTCCTCGCCCAGACCACCCTCGTCATCTCCAGCGCGATCCTCACCGAGGCGACGCTCGCGTTCCTCGGCCTCGGCGACCCGACGGTCGTCTCCTGGGGCGGGCTGCTCCAGGACGCGCGCGAGGCGGGCGCGGTCAGCGCGGGCGACTGGTGGTATCTGGCGCCGCCCGGCATCGCGATCGCCGTCGTCGCGCTCGCGTTCACGCTGTGCGGGCGGGCCGTGGAGTCCGTGCTCAACCCCAGGCTGGGAGTGTCCCGTTGACCACCGAGACGACCGAGACCACGACGGCCGCCGAGGACGCCGGGCACCCCCTGCTCGACGTACGGGACCTCACGGTGACGTACGCGTCCGGGGCCGCCGCCGTCCGCGGCGTCGACCTCTCCGTGGCCGCCGGGCAGAAGCTGGGCGTGGCCGGGGAGTCGGGCTGCGGCAAGTCCACGCTGGCGCTCGCGCTGCTTCGGCTGCTGCCCGCGGGCACGAAGGTGACCGGCGAGATCCTGCTCGACGGCGAGGACGTGCTCACCATGAAGTGGGGCCGGGTGCGCGCGGTCCGCTGGGCGGGCGCGTCCGTCGTCTTCCAGGGCGCGATGCACTCCCTGAACGCGGTGCACCGCATCGGCGACCAGATCGCCGAGCCCATCCTGCTGCACAAGAAGGCGACTCCGGCAGGCGCCAAGAAGAAGGCCCGCGAGCTGCTCGAACACGTGGGCCTCCCGGGCGCACGCGCGGACGCCTACCCGCACGAGCTGTCCGGCGGCCAGCGCCAGCGCGTGATGATCGCGATGGCCCTCGCCTGCGATCCGCGCCTGATCATCGCGGACGAGCCGACGACGGCGCTCGACGTGATGATCCAGGCGCAGATCCTGCGCCTGATCGAGCAGCTCGTGGCCGAGCAGGACCTGGGTCTGATCATGATCAGCCATGACCTGGCGGTCCTGTCCGACACCTGCGACCGGCTCGCGGTGATGTACGCGGGGCGGGTGGTGGAGGAGGGCCCGGCGCGGGAGGTGTACGAGCGGGCGCGGCACCCCTACGGCAAGGCCCTGTCGGCGGCGTTCCCGCGCATCGGGGACCTGTCCTCGCGGTTCGCGCCCCGGGGCCTGCCCGGCGACCCGCCGGACCCCTCGGCGCTGCCCTCCGGCTGCACGTTCCATCCGCGCTGCCCGGAGGCGATCGAGTCCTGCTCGACGGACGACCCGGCGCTGCGCGCGGCGGGAGAGGCGCGGCGGGCGGCGTGCGTGCACGTGGGCGCGCCGGGGGCCGACGGTGCGGCGCGCCCTTCGGACCCGGTGGTGGAGGGGGCGCCGTGACGGGGCCGCGTTCCGGGGCGGGCGGGGCAGCGCCGCCTTCCGGGGCGGGCCGGAAAGTGCCGCCCCTCGCGGTGGGCCGGACAGCGCCACCCCGTGCGGCGGGCCGCAGCGTGAAGCGCCGGGAAGCGCGCCCCGCGTACGCCGCCGCGCCACCGCCCCGCGCCGCGCACCACCCGGCGTACGCCATGAACCGCCCACCCGGGCGCCCGGCCCCGAGGAGAAGCGCATGACCACCGAAGCCACCCTCGAACCGACCGAGCCCCCGACCGGTTCGGCGCCGCTCCTGACAGCCTCCGACCTGCGCGTCTCCTTTCCCGGGCGCCGGGGCGCCGACCCGGCGCGCGCGGTGGACGGCGTGGACCTCGACATCCGGCGGGGCGAGATCGTCGCGCTCGTGGGCGAGTCGGGCTGCGGCAAGACGACACTGGCCCGCTCCCTCCTCGGGCTCGTGCCGCCCACATCGGGCCGGGTCACCTTCGACGGCAAGCCGCTCGACTACCGGGGCCGCGCCCTGAAGGCGTACCGCAAGCGCGTCCAGCTCGTGCTCCAGGACCCGAGCGGCTCGCTCAACCCCCGGCACACGGTGTACGAGGCCGTGGCGGAGGGGCTGCGCATCCACGGGTACGGGGGCGACGAGCGGGCCGCCGTCGGCGCGGCCCTGTCCCGGGCGGGGCTGCGGCCGCCGGAGCGGTTCTTCCTGCGCTACCCGCACGAGCTGTCGGGCGGGCAGCGCCAGCGCGTCGTCATCGCGGGCGCCCTGGTCCTGGAGCCGGAGCTGATCGTGGCGGACGAGCCGGTGGCCTCCCTGGACGCGTCCGTGCGCGGCGAGATCCTGGCGCTGCTGCTCCGCTTGCGCGAGGACCTCGGACTCTCCGCCCTCGTCGTGACCCATGACCTGGGTCTGGCCTGGAACATCGCCGATCGGGTCGCCGTCATGTACCTGGGCCGGATCGTGGAGACCGGGGAGGTCGAGCAGGTCCTGACGGCACCTCAGCACCCTTACACCCAGGCCCTGTTGTCCGTCCTACCGGAGGCAGAGGGGGATCCTGTGGTGCTCACCGGCGAGCCGCCGGACCCGTCCCGGGTGCCGGGCGGGTGCCGCTTCCACGCGCGCTGCCAGATCCTCGCGAGCGGGGAGGCGGAGCGGGCCGGGGTCGCGGAGGACTGCCGCACGAAGGACCTGCCGGTGCTTTCCGGGGCCGGGGGGACGCAGGTGGCGTGCCACTGGGCGGCGGTCCGGGGCTGATCCGGCGGTCGGCGCACCGCCGACCGCCCTCCGGGCTCGTCCGCACCCTCCTCCCCCAAGCCCTCAAGGAGCAGGGGGATCCTCACGACGGGCTGAGGATCAGGCGCTCGGGCCCGCGTCAGGCGTCCGCCGCCGCGACCAGGTCCCGGGACTTCTTCACATCGTCCGCCATCGCGACGAGCAGTTCGTCGATCGAGTCGAACTTCGCCATGCCGCGGACGAAGGCCAGGAAGTCGACGGCGACGTGCAGGCCGTACAGGTCGAGGCCGACGCGGTCGATGGCGTAGGCCTCGACGGTGCGCTCGGTGCCGTCGAACGTGGGGTTGGTGCCGACCGAGATGGCCGCGGGCATCGCCTCGCCTTCGGCGTGCAGCCAGCCCGCGTAGACGCCGTCGGCGGGGATCGCGGTGTGCGGCAGGGTCTCGACGTTGGCTGTGGGGAAGCCCAGCTCGCGGCCGCGCTGGGCGCCGCGGACGACGACGCCCTCGACGCGGTGCGGGCGGCCCAGGATCTCGTGGGCGCCCGCGACGTCGCCCTCGGCGATGAGGCGCCGGGTGAGCGTGGACGAGAAGGGCTGGCCGCCGCCCGCGGTGCCGCTGACGTACAGGTCGATGACCTCGACCTCGTAGTCGTACGTCCGGCCGAGGTCGGCGAGGACCTCGACGTTGCCCGCGGCGCGGTGGCCGAAGCGGAAGTTGGGGCCCTCGACGACGGCCTTGGCGTGCAGCTTGTCGACGAGGACCTTCGCCACGAACTCGGCGGGCGACAGCTTCGAGAACTCGGTGGTGAAGGGGAGGATGAGGACGGCGTCCACACCGAGGTCGGCCATCAGCTCGGCGCGCCGGTGGTGCGGGGCGAGCAGCGGCGGGTGGCTGCCGGGGCGCACGACCTCGCTGGGGTGCGGGTCGAAGGTGACGACCACGGCGGGCACGCCCAGTTCACGGGCGCGGGCGACCGCCCGGCCGATGATCAGCTGGTGACCGCGGTGCACGCCGTCGTAGGAACCAATGGTGACGACGCTGCGCCCCCAGTCCTGGGGGATGTCCTCCAAGCCACGCCAGCGCTGCACTGTCTTCGCTCCTCGCCGAACCCGTGTATGTATCCGTACGCCCGTACGTCTGTACGTTCCCTTGTCGATCGCGCAGGTCTAAGACTGCCATGCCGACAGTTTGTCGCCCGCATCGGCCGGGGTGGCGGAGCTCACGCCGACACGGGCACCTCGCCGGTCAGGTGCTCGATGGTGCGCCGGGCGCTCGGCCCGACCAGCGCGGCCCAGTCCTGCGGGGCGTCCGCGAGCCAGCCCATCAGGCGCATGGCGAAGCCGGGGACGCGCCGGGCCACGTCGACCAGGGCGCGGTCGAAGGCGGTGGCGCCCTCCGGGGTGCGGACCGCGAGGAGGGCGGTGCGGCGGACGAGGTCGCGGTCGCGTTCGGCGCCGCCGCCCCGGCCGCCGACGGCGCGCAGCACGGCGTCGAAGACGGCGGGCTCGCGCTCGGCGGCGAGCAACAGGTCGAGCAGTTCGGTGCGCAGGGGCCGTGAGACGGGGGTGCCGGGGGCGGCCAGGACGGGGGCGAGGGCGACGCGCACGTCCGCGCCGCGGCCCTTCAGCAGAGCGACGACCAGCGGGAACAGCTCGGCTCGCACCTCCGGTCCGTGTTCCAGGCGCAGGTCCACATGGGCCGCCGCGTCCCCGGCGGCGCGCGGGCACTGTTCCACGCGCTCGCGGACGAGGTCCGCCACGCGCCGGGCCAGGGCCGGCGAGGGCACGTCCCGGAGGCCGCGCAGGACCTCGGCGGTGCCGGTGTCGCGGGCGCGCAGCCGGTCGCGGAAGGCGGCGAGGACCGGCTCGGGGTGGGTGGTGAGGGCCGTGGCGAGGGCGCTCGCGGGCAGGCCGGGGTCGCCGGTGGCGAAGAGGCGCAGGGCGTGCGGGAGGTGGCGGGCGCGGCTGTGCGGGTCGCGGACGAGGAGGGCGAGGGCGGCGCCGTGCAGGGCCTCGTCGCCGGGGCGCTCGAGGAGCGTCTGGGCCGCGTACCGCAGGAGGCGGCGGTCGGCCTCGCCGGTGGTGTGCCGGGCGGCGCGGGGGGCGTGGGTGGCGGCGGCGACGCGGCGGGCGGGGCGGGCGTCGTGGGCCCAGCGGTCGACCGCGCGGCACAGGGCGGACGGCTCGTCCTCGGCGAGGGCGCCCAGGAGTTCGTCGGCGCGCGGGTGCGTGCAGTCCACCAGGGCCTCGGTGAGGTCGTCGACCGCGCGGTGTCGGTGCGTGTGCAGGAGCGCCTGGGCGGCGGACGCGACGGTCGCCTCGGGGGCGGCGCGCAGCGGCCTCTCGTCGGCGAACCAGCGGGTCAGGTGATGCTGTACGGCGGCGGGGTCGGCGGCGAGGCGCTCCGCGACGGCGTCCAGGCAGCGGCGGCCGGTGCCGGGCGGGCCGTCGTGCACCACGACGGCCCGCAGCAGCTCGAACCTGGCCGCTTCCGAGAGGGGCAGCGCCAGCCAGAAGTCGGGGCCGAACTGGCGTTGGGCAGCGAGGCGTTGGAGCACGGCGCGGTACGGAGTCGCGTCGGCGACGCGGAGCAGTGTCTCCCGCACGAGGTGCCGCGCCCACCAGCGCGCGCTCCCCACGTCGGCCGTCACCTCCGGCCCGACGCCGCCGCCCGCCTCGGCCCCGGATCGCCCCTGCGCGGGGTGCGCGCTGTCCGGCGCCCCGGGGGCGGCCCCCTCCGCACCCACCGCGCCCCCCGCCGCTCCGGCACCGGCCCCACCACCCCGGGCCGCCGCTCCCCGGCGCCCGCCCCACCCACCCACCCGTGGCTGAGGGACACCAGCGCAATCGGGACCGACCCGCTCACCGCACACCGCCACGTCCCCACGGCCCCCGAGCACCCCAGCACCCCTCTGCGCACCCGCCTCCTCCACGAGCACTCCAGCACCTCCGGCCGCACCCGCCTCCTCCACGAGCACCCCAGCACCCCCCACCACACCCGACGGCACTCCGACCACCCCGTCGGCCCCTGCCTCCCCCATTCCTCCGAACACCTCAAGCGCCCCCACCAACTCCCCCAGCCTCACGGCGAGCTCCTCGGTGCCCCGTTGGCGTTCCAGGCCCAGCAAGGCCTGGAGGACCGGGCCGGCGCGGTGGCGGGGTACCGGGAGGGAACGGGGTGGGGCGTGGGGGTGGGCGTGGCGCAGGATCAGGGAGGTGAGGGCTGCGTCGACGTCGAGGTGGAGGCCCTGGAGCCAGTCGCCGACTTCCTCGTGGGCGAAGCGGTAGCCGGAGCCCGCGGGGACGAGGATCCCTTCGGTGAGGACGGCCGAGGCCCAGCCCGTGCAGGTGGGGGCGCCCTTGCCGGGCAACGCCCCCCAGGGGAAGACCGTCTCGAAGGCGCGGCGGTCGAGCTGCCCCTGGCCGGGGCCGAGGCAGCGCCGGGCGGCCTCGTGGACCTGCCCGGACACCTTCGCCGCGAGGCGCCGTACGGCCGTGCCGCGCAGCCCGCTGTCGGCGGCGAGCCGCACGGCGACGCGCAGGCAGAGGAGGTCGAGGTGGGCGGCGAACACCTCCTCGCGGCAGGGCCGTCCGGCGGGGGCGGCGTCCGGGAGCGCCGCCGTGACCTCGGACAGGAGCCGCAGCGTCAGGGGGTGGCCCGCCTCGGCGTCGGCGAGCGCGCCGTCCGCGACGCCGTACCGCTCCCGGGCCCGGCGTGCCTGCGGCTCGGGCAGCTCGCCGATGCGTACGCAGCCGGGCAGCGGAGCCCGGGAGCGGTCGGCCGTCGCGGCGCCCTCCGGGACGTGCAGCAGCTCGGGCGGGAAGTGCGCCCCGGCCTGCTCCCAGTACTCCGCGCGGCAGGCCACGACGAGGCGCGCCCCGGTGTCCCGCAGCCATCCCGCGGTCCCTGTGCTCCACCCGGCGAGGCGGTGGGCGAGCACGGGCGGCATCTCCTCGGGTCCGTCGAGCAGGAGCAGCAGGGGGCGGCCCGCCTCCCGGACGAGCCGGGCGACGCGGCCCGCGGAGATGTCCCCGAGCCCGTCGTCGCCGCCCGCCGCGGCGTCCGACGCGGCGAGGATGCGTCCGGCCCGCTCCAGGGCGCGGCCCACCGCGTCGGCCACGGAGGTGTCCGCGTCCCGCAGGTCGGCGCCGCGCAGCCACAGGGTGGGGGCCGGTTCGGCGCCCCGGGCGCGGCGGCGGGCGAGGGCGGCGAGTTCCGTGGTACGGCCGGTGCCGGGGTCGCCGACGAGGCCGAGGACGCGCGCGGGCCCGGCGGCGAAGCGGGTGAACTCTCGGCAGGTTTCGGGGCGTTCGACCGGCGCGGGGTCGAGGGCGCGCGGCCCGTCGGAGCCGAGCGAGGTGGCCGTGAGGTGCAGCGCGCCCGCGAGGTTCAGGTCGGGGCCGAAGCCGGGCACGGTCGCGGCGTTGCGCGCGAGCAGGGCGGCGAGCGGCCCGTCGGGGTCGGCGGCGGCCGCGGCCCGCAGCGGCACGGCGAACCCGGCGGCGCGGTGCGGGGCCTGCAGCGCGGTGGCGAGGACGGCGAGCACGGCGCCGGACGCGGCGTCCACGACGGGCCCGCCCGCGGCGCCGCCGCCGAGCCGCAGCGCGTCCGCCCCGTCGGTGCCGATGGCCAGCTCCATCGCGGCGTCGATGAGGTGGAAGCGGTCCGTTGCGGTGTAGGTGACGGCGGCCGAGTCCAGGACCCTGGCCTGGCGCCAGCCGCCCGTGGCGATGCGGACGTACGAGCCGACGTCCACGCTGTCGCGCGCGGTGACGGGCAGCGGGCGCAGGTCGAGGCCGTGGGTGCGGACGAGGGCGAGGTCGCTCTCCGGGAGCGCGGTGACGGCGTCGGCGGCCACGACGCAGGTGCGCTCACCGGGCGCGTGCAGCACTATCCGAGCGAGGCCGTCGACCGCCTCGTGGCTGGTGACGACGGTGCCGTGGTCGTCGGCGGCGAAGCCGTGGCCGCGCGGCCGTCCGGCGAGGTCGCAGATCCGCACCAGGGACCGCTCGGGCTCGCGCCAGGCGTCGCGGCCCACCGTCCACTCACTCCGGTCACTCCGGTCACGCTGGTCATGCCCGTCAATCCAGTCGCTCCGGCCCCGGTCCCGCTCCGCGCCGCCCCGGGCTCGCGGGCCCCGTCCCGCCATGCTCGAACCTCCCAGCCGCACCCCGTACCTTCGACCGTAGGTCGGTGATGATCAGCCGGACAGAACGCGAGCCGAACGCGCCC
Source organism: Streptomyces flavofungini (assembly GCF_030388665.1). Taxonomy (NCBI): domain Bacteria; kingdom Bacillati; phylum Actinomycetota; class Actinomycetes; order Kitasatosporales; family Streptomycetaceae; genus Streptomyces; species Streptomyces flavofungini. Next base: position 2,566,908 of record NZ_CP128846.1, read on the forward strand.
CCTTCCGCTCCCTCGCTTCACTCCGAGCGCCTGCCCGTAGGGGTGAATCGGGGAGTGGGGGTGGATACACCTCCTGAAGGGGGGACTGTGGAGCGGCGGACCACCGTCCGCCGCTCCACAACAAGTCCCGCACCGCACAGGCGATCTGCGTGCGGGTCAGGAGAAGACGGCGAGGCTCTTCGCCTTGCCCTTCGACTCCTGCGCGAGGACCAGGAAGCGCCCCTCGGGCCCGAAGACGGCGACAGGTCCGGCGCCCGCGTACTCGTCCGGCATGTCGATCCGCACGCCGTTGGCGAGCAGCCGCGCCCGCTTCTCGTCGACGTCCCAGCGGGGGAACGCCGCGGTGGCCGCGTCGGCGACCGGCATCACCGTCAGCTCCTCCTGGAGCTGGTCGAGGGTCTTCGCCGAGTCCAGCTTGTAGGGCCCGACGCGGGTGCGGCGCAGCGCCGTCAGGTGACCGCCGACGCCCACGTCGGCGCCGAGGTCACGGGCGAGGGCGCGGATGTACGTACCGGAGGAGCAGACGACGGACACGACCAGGTCCAGGACGGGGGTGCCGTCCTCGGCGACCGCGTCCCGGATGTCGTACACCTGGAAGGAGGAGACCGTGACCGGGCGGGCCGGGATCTCGAAGTCCTCGCCCTGGCGGGCGCGCGCGTACGACCGCTTGCCGTCGATCTTGATGGCGCTGACCTTCGACGGGACCTGCATGATGTCGCCGGACAGCTTGGCGATGCCCGCATCGACGGCGTCGCGCTTGACGCCGGAGGCGTCCGCGGACGAGGTGATCTCGCCCTCCGCGTCGTCCGTGACCGTGGACTGGCCGAGGCGGATCGTGCCGAGATACTCCTTCTCGGTGAGCGCCAGGTGGCCGAGCAGCTTCGTGGCCCGCTCGACGCCGAGCACGAGGACGCCCGTCGCCATCGGGTCGAGGGTGCCCGCGTGCCCGACGCGGCGGGTCTTCGCGATGCCCCGCATCTTGGCGACCACGTCGTGCGAAGTGAAGCCGGACGGCTTGTCGACGATGACAAGTCCCTCCCGTCTCCCACCGCCGCCCTTGCCCGAGAGCGCTGCGCGCTCGCCCCCGTCTTCTTGCGTGGTGCTGCGCTTGGTCATTACGAGGCGTCGCCGTCCTTGTCGGCGCTGCCGTCCGCGGCGTCCTCGGTGTCGTCCTCCGGCTTGCGGTACGGGTCGGCGCCGCCCGCGAACTCGGCGCCCGCGGAGGCCTCGCGGACCTTCGCGTCCGAGGCGCGTGCCCGGTCGAGGAGGTCCTCGATGGCCCGGGCGTTGTCCGGGAGGGCGTCGGCCACGAAGGTCAGCGTCGGCGTGAACTTCACGCCCGCCGCCCGGCCGACCTCGGAGCGGAGCACGCCCTTGGCGCTCTCCAGGCCCGCGGCGGCGGCCGCGCGCTCCTCGTCGTCCCCGTAGACCGTGTAGAAGACGGTCGCCTCCCGCAGGTCACCCGTGACCCGGGTGTCCGTGATGGTGACATGCGAGCCGAGCCGCGGGTCCTTGATCCCGCGCTGCAGCTTCTGGGCCACCACCTCTCGGATGAGGTCCGCCAGCCTCTTCGCCCGCGCGTTGTCGGCCACTGCTCCGTCTCCTTCTGTGCTGTGCTCGTCGCTGGTCGTTCAGGTCGTTCAAGCGTCGTCGTCACCGTGGAAGCGCCGCCGTACGGACAGCAGCTCCACTTCGGGCCGGGCGGCGACGAGCCGCTCGCACCGGTCCAGTACGTCCGTGATGTGCCCCGCGTCCCCGGAGACCAGCGCCAGGCCGATCTCGCTCCTGCGGTGCAGTTCCTGGTGGCCGACCTCCGCCACGCTCACCGCGTACTTCCGCTGGAGCTCCGCCACGATCGGGCGGACGAGGGAGCGCTTCTCCTTCAGCGAATGTACGTCGCCGAGGAGCAGGTCGAAGGACAGAGTCCCCACATACATATGTGTCCCGGATAACCCGCCGGTGCGGGATCGCGCCCTGCGCACGGTTGGCAGGGTCACCAGAACCGTACAACGCGGGCCGGGGCTAGCTCGACGGAGTTTCGCCCCCGCCGCCCCTACCCGTCCCGTACCTGGGGCTCCGCCCCAGACCCCTCAAACGCCGGAGGGGCTATAAATCTCGCCGGTGCGGCAAGGTTTCAGCCCGTCCGGCGTTTGAGGACGAGGCGCGGAGCGCCGAAAGCGGGGGAAAGGGGGCGCAGCCCCCATGAGAAGCGGGGGCTGCCCAGGGGAACACCCCGGGCAGCCCCCGTCCGCAAACGCTAGGCCCGCGGCTTCTCGCGCATCTCGTACGTCGCGATGACGTCGTCCACCTTGATGTCGTTGAAGTTGCCGAGGTTGATACCGCCCTCGAACCCTTCGCGGATCTCGGTGACGTCGTCCTTGAAGCGACGCAGGCCCTCGATGTTGAGGTTCTCCGCGATGACCTTGCCGTCGCGGAGCAGTCGGGCCTTGGTGTTGCGCTTGACCTCGCCGGAGCGGATGAGCACACCCGCGATGTTGCCCAGCTTGGACGAGCGGAAGACCTCGCGGATCTCCGCCGTGCCGAGCTCGACCTCTTCGTACTCCGGCTTGAGCATGCCCTTGAGGGCCGCCTCGATCTCCTCGATGGCCTGGTAGATCACCGAGTAGTAGCGGACGTCGACGCCCTCGCGCTCCGCCATCTGCGCGGCACGTCCTGCCGCGCGGACGTTGAAGCCGATGACGATGGCGTCGGAGCCCATGGCCAGGTCGATGTCCGACTCGGTGACCGCACCCACGCCGCGGTGCAGCACGCGGATGTCGACCTCCTCGCCGACGTCCAGCTGGAGCAGGGAGGACTCCAGGGCCTCGACGGAACCAGAAGCGTCACCCTTGATGATGAGGTTGAGCTGCTGGATCTCGCCGGCCTTGAGCACCTTGTCCAGGTCCTCGAGCGAGACACGGCGGACGCGCTTGGCGAACGCGGCGTTGCGCTCGCGGGCGGCGCGCTTCTCGGCGATCTGACGGGCCGTACGGTCCTCGTCGACGACCAGGAAGTTGTCGCCCGCGCCCGGGACGTTGGTGAGACCCAGGACGAGGACCGGGGTCGAGGGACCCGCCTCTTCCACGGTCTCGCCCTTGTCGTCGAGCATCGCGCGGACTCGGCCGTACGCGTCGCCGGCGACCATCGTGTCACCGACGCGCAGCGTGCCGCGCTGGACCAGGACGGTCGCGACGGCGCCGCGGCCCTTGTCCAGGTGCGCCTCGATCGCGATGCCCTGCGCGTCCTGCTCCGGGTTGGCCCGCAGGTCGAGCGAGGCGTCGGCGGTGAGGACGACGGCCTCCAGCAGGGAGTCGATGTTGAGACCCTGCTTGGCGGAGATGTCGACGAACATCGTGTCGCCGCCGTACTCCTCGGCCACCAGACCGAACTCGGTCAGCTGACCGCGCACCTTGGTCGGGTCCGCGCCCTCGACGTCGATCTTGTTGACCGCGACCACGATCGGCACGTCGGCCGCCTTGGCGTGATTCAGCGCCTCGATCGTCTGGGGCATCACACCGTCGTTGGCCGCGACCACGAGGATCGCGATGTCGGTGGACTTGGCACCACGGGCACGCATGGCGGTGAACGCCTCGTGACCCGGGGTGTCGATGAAGGTGATCGCGCGGTCTTCGCCGTTGACCTCGGTGGCGACCTGGTACGCACCGATGTGCTGCGTGATGCCGCCCGCCTCGCCCGCGATGACGTTCGTCTTGCGGATGGCGTCGAGCAGTCGGGTCTTGCCGTGGTCGACGTGGCCCATGACGGTCACGACCGGCGGGCGGGACATGAGCGCCTCTTCGCCGCCCTCGTCCTCGCCGAACTCGATGGAGAACGACTCGAGCAGCTCGCGGTCCTCCTCCTCGGGGCTGACGATCTGAACGGTGTAGTTCATCTCGTCGCCGAGGAGCTGCAGCGTCTCGTCGGAGACGGACTGCGTGGCCGTGACCATCTCGCCGAGGTTCATCATCACCGCGACGAGCGACGCCGGGTTGGCGTTGATCTTCTCGGCGAAGTCGGTGAGGGAGGCACCACGCGACAGGCGAACGGTCTCGCCGTTGCCGCGCGGCAGCATCACGCCGCCGACCGACGGGGCCTGCATGGCCTCGTACTCCTGGCGCCTCTGCCGCTTCGACTTGCGACCGCGCCGCGCCGGACCGCCGGGACGGCCGAAGGCGCCCTGCGTGCCACCGCGGCCACCCGGACCACCGGGACGGCCACCGAAGCCGGGACGACCGCCGAAGCCGCCGCCACCACCGGGACGACCGGCACCGCCGCCACCGGGACCACCCGGACGACCGGCGAAGCCACCGCCGCCACCGCCCGGACCACCGGGACGACCGGCGAAGCCGGGACGGCCGCCGCCGCCACCGGGACGACCGCCGCCACCGGGGCCACGGCCACCGCCGGGGCCACCACCGGGACGCGGGCCCGCGGCGGGACGCTGCGGCATCATGCCCGGGTTGGGACGGTTGCCGCCGGGGCCGCCGCCCGGACGCGGCGCCTGCGGGCGCGGCATTCCGGCCGGGGACGGACGAGCGCCGCCCTGACCCTGCGGACGGGGACCACCCTGGCCGCCGCCCTGGCCCTGGCCCTGCGGGCGCGGGCCGCCGGGGGCACCCTGGCCACCGGGGCGCGGGGCGCCGCCCGGACGGGGCGCCTGCGGGCGCGCCATGCCGGTGGAGCCACCAGAGGTGAAGGGGTTGTTGCCCGGGCGCGGACCGGCCGGACGGCCGCCCGGACGCGGGGCGCCACCCTGGCCGCCGGGGCGCGGGGCGCCCTGACGGTCACCGCGGTCGCCGCCGCGCTGACCCTGACCCTGGCCCTGCCCCTGGCCGGGCGCCGGACGGGCGCCGGGCTTCGGGGCGCCGGGGCGGGCGCCGGGACGCGGGCCCGCCGGGGCCGAGGTGCCGGAGGCACCCGAGGACGCCGCGGGGGCGGCCGGGGGTGCGGTGAACTCGGGCGCGGCCGGAGCCGGAGCCGCCGGGGCGGGCTTCGGCGTCGCGGGCTTGGGCGCGACCGGACCCGGGCGGGGGCCCGGAGCGGGCGCCGCGGCGGGCTTGTCGGCAGCGGCCGGCTTGGGCGCCGGCGGCTTGGGCGCGGCCGGCTTGGCGGCCTGCGCGGGAGAGGGTGCCGACGGGCTCGCCGGCTTGGGGGCGGCCGCCTTGCGGGGCGCCCCGGGCTTGGCAGCGGGCTTGCCGTTGCCGCCCTGCTGCAATGCGTCAGTCAGTTTGCGTACTACGGGCGCCTCGATCGTCGAGGACGCCGAACGTACGAATTCACCGAGTTCTTGGAGCTTGGCCATGACGACCTTGCTCTCCACGCCGAACTCCTTGGCGAGTTCGTATACCCGGACCTTAGCCACTTCGCTCCTTTTAGGTCCGGGTTACGCCGGACCGTCGCTACTTCATGGGCGTACTCATCGCGTACTCATCGAGTGCTCATCGCAATCTCGACCTACTTCCAACTCGCGAGGTACCAGGGCCGCACGGGGATCCGCGCGGCACGTCTTACGGTGTTGCCTCCTGGGCAACGGTCTCGGCTGCCTCGACATTCCGGCGCAGTTCCGCGGTGTCGAGCGGTCCCTGGACCCGGAAGGCCCGCGGGAACGCCCGGCGGCGGAGCGCCAGCTCGAAACAGACCAGGGCGGGGTGTACGTACGCACCCCGGCCGGGCAGCGTACCGCTTGGATCGGGGACGCAAGAGCCCTCGATCGCCACGATGCGCAGCAGCTCATTCTTGGCCGCTCGCTCCCGGCACCCCACACAGGTGCGCTCAGGGCATGCTCGGGCATGCGTCCGGCCAGACACGCTTAAGTCTACCTCCCCGCACCGACCTCACCCCTATGGGGCAAGAATCGAACGGATGTTGTCTTGATCAGTTCGGGAAACCGGGGAGCCCGAGGTGATCAGCCCTCGGAGTCCCGCGCCCCGTGCTCGGGCTCGGTGTCCGGCCGGATGTCGATGCGCCAGCCGGTGAGGCGGGCGGCGAGGCGGGCGTTCTGGCCCTCCTTGCCGATCGCCAGCGAGAGCTGGTAGTCCGGCACGGTCACCCGGGCGGAGCGGGCGGCGAGATCGACGATCTCGACCTTGCTGACGCGGGCCGGGGACAGCGCGTGGGCCACCATCTCGCCCGGGTCGTCCGACCAGTCCACGATGTCGATCTTCTCGCCGTTGAGCTCGCCCATGACGTTGCGCACCCGGCTGCCCATCGGGCCGATGCAGGCGCCCTTGGCGTTCAGGCCCGAGCGGGTCGAGCGGACCGCGATCTTGGTGCGGTGGCCGGCCTCGCGCGCGATCGCGGCGATCTCCACGGACCCGTCGGCGATCTCCGGGACCTCGAGCGCGAACAGCTTCTTGACCAGGTTCGGATGGGTGCGCGAGAGCGTCACGGACGGGCCGCGCACGCCCTTGGCGACCCGCACCACATAGCTGCGCAGCCGCATGCCGTGCGGGTACTCCTCGCCCGGCACCTGCTCCTGCACGGGCAGGATGGCCTCCAGCTTGCCGATGTCGACAAGGACGTTCTTCGGGTCGCGGCCCTGCTGGACGACACCGGTGACGATGTCGCCCTCGCGGCCCGCGTACTCGCCGAGGGTCGCGTCGTCCTCCGCGTCGCGCAGCCGCTGCAGGATGACCTGCTTGGCGGTGGTGGCGGCGATGCGGCCGAAATCGGACGGGGTGTCGTCGAACTCGCGGGGCTCCTGGCCCTCGTCGAGATCTTCGGGGTCCTCCTTCGCCCAGACCGTCACGTGCCCGCTGTCGCGGTCGAGCTTCACGCGCGCGTGGCGGCGGCTTCCCTCGGTGCGGTGGTAGGCGATGAGGAGGGCCGACTCGATCGCCTCGACCAGCAGGTCGAAGGAGATCTCCTTCTCCCGCACCAGACCTCGCAGGGCACTCATGTCGATGTCCACGGCTACGCCTCCTCCTCTTCCTTCACGTTCTTCTCGTCGTCGTTGTCGGTGCCGCCGCCGGCGGCGCCGTCTGCGGACTTGCGGTTGAACTCCACCTCGACGCGCGCCTTGGCGATCTCCGCGAAGGCGAGCCTGCGGGCGGTGGGCTTGCGGCCCTTGACTCCGGGCACTTCGAGGTCCACGCCCTCGTCGTCGACCTTCAGGATCCGCGCGGTCAGCTCGCCGCCCTCGGTGAGCTGGAACTTCGCGAGGCGTCCGACGGCGCGTACGTAGTGGCGCTGTTCCTTCAGGGGGCGCTCGGCGCCCGGGGAGCCGACCTCCAGCGTGTACTCGCCGTCGCCCATCGCGTCCGACTCGTCGAGCTTCGCGGAGAATTCGCGGCTGAGCTCGGCGATGCGGTCCAGATCCACGCCGTCGTCGGAGTCGACGACGACTCGCAGCACCCGCTTGCGTCCGACCGAGGCCACTTCGATCTCTTCGAGATCCAGTTCCTTCGAGCTGACGAGCGGTTCCAGCAGTTCTCGCAGCCTCTCGCTCTGGGTGGTGCTCATCCGGGTGACTCCTCGGCCGCGTGTGCTGTTGTGGGATCGTCGCGTGTCAGGTCAAAGGGTATCCGGTCGCGGAGGGTGTTGCCGTCCACCGCCGGGGCCGCGCCCGCCCCGGTACGAGCCGATCGCGCGTACGAGGACAGGGCGCAGGTACGGTGATCACCGGGCCCACGCCCGCGTCCCGCCGTCCCCCGAGGGCTCCGCCCTCCCCGCACCCCGCACTCCCGCACGCACTCCCGCGCTCCTGTCCGCACCACTTCACCCCCGCCCTCCCTGCCCTAGCGGCCAACCTTTCCGAGGATGTCTGCCGTGCCGTCGTATCTCACCCCTTCGTGGACCCGCCCCGGCCCGCGCCGGAGGAGCCTGCTGACCGGGGCCGCCGCCGCGGCGGGCACCACGCTGCTCGCCGGGTGCTCCGGTTCCGGCGACTCCTCCGGCGACGGACGCCCGTCCGCCGACGACCGGCTGCGTGCCCGTGCCGCGCGGGACAGCGCCGGACTGCTGCGGCAGTACGACGCCGTGCTCGCCGCGCACGCTCCGCTGGCGGGGCGGCTGCGGCCGCTGCGGGCGGAGGTGGCGCGGCACGAGCAGGCGTTCGCCGCGGACCGTGCCGCCGAGCCCGCGAGGACCCCCGGATCCGCCGAGTCCCCCAAGGCCTCGAAGTCCGCGGCGCCCGCCCCGGTGGCCGTCCCGGACGGTGAGCGGGACGCCCTGCGGTTCCTGGCCACGGCGGAGCGGGAACTGTCCCGGCGGCGCGGCGAGCAGCTCCTGGACGCGCCCGACGAACTGGCCCGGCTGCTCGCGTCCGTCGCGGCGGCGGGCGCCGCGCACGCGTACCTGCTGACGGAGGACGACAAGTGAGCCGAGAGAGCCGCGCGGACGCGGTCAGAAGAGACACGGTCACAAGAGCGGACGCAAGAGCGGACGGAAGTGCAGGCGGGAACCCGGACGGGAATCCGGACGGAAAGGCGAAGGGGAAGCCGGAGCTGAAGGCCCTGCAGGCGGCGCTGCGGGCCGAGCACGCGGCCGTCTACGGCTACGGCGTCGTCGGCGGCCGCATCGGCGACGAGCGGCGGGCCGAGGCGCGCACGGCGTACGACGCGCATCGTGCCCGCCGGGACGAGCTCCGGCGCGCGGTACGTGGCCTGGGCGACGAGCCCGAGCCTTCCGCGGCGGCGTACGCCCTGCCGTTCCCGGTGCCCGACTCGGCGGCGGCCGCACGCCTCGCGGCCGAGCTCGAGGAGCGGGTCGCCGCCGTCTACTCCGATCTGGTCCGGGCCGCCGAGGGCGCCCGCCGCGGCACCGCGGCCGAGTCCCTGCGGGAGGCGGCGGTGCGGGCGGCGCGCTGGCGGGGCGGGAGCGTAGCCTTCCCTGGGCTCGCGGAGCGGTCCCGGGCGTCGGGAGACGGTGCGGGGTCCGCGTCACCGGGAGCGTGAGGCCGCTGGGCCGGGGGCGAGTGCGCTGTCGGGGTGAACGGGGGTCGGGCGTGCGGGCGCTGTGGGCGTGAGCGGGCCTTGGGCCTGGGCTCGGCTCGCGCTCCGCCGTCGGCGTCGGCCCGGCCGGGGCTCGCACTCGTCACCACGTACGTATGTCCGTCCTCCGGCTGTCCTCCGGCAGTCGGAACACGAACGCCTTCGGGCGACCGGGAAGGGAACACCTCGCGCATGGCTTTCGAACCGCCGCCGCGCCTCGTCCGTGCGCTCGGCGAGGCGACGCGCGACGCCGCCACCGACGACTGGCTGCACCGGCTGCCCGAACTCGCCGAGGAGGCCGTCGCGCGGCACGGGCTGACCGTGGAGCGGGTGCAGGTGCCCGGTGGCCGCAGCAGCCTCGTCGTCCTCGTCCGGACCCGTGAGGGCACGCCCGCCGTGCTCAAGCTGGTGCCGCCCCGGTCGCGGCCCGACAGCGAGCGGGCGGCGCTCGCGCACTGGGGCGGGACGGGGGCCGCGCGGCTCCTGGACGCCGCCGACGGGGCGCTGCTCGTCGAGCGGTTGCAGCGGGACGTGTCCGTGCGGTCGCTGCCCGAGGCCAAGTCCATGCTGGAGGCGGCCGGGACGTTGCGGCGGCTGTGGGTGGCGCCGCCCGGCGGGCACCGGTTCGAGACCGTCGCCGAGCGGACGGGGCGGCAGGCCGAGGCGATGGCCGCGTGCCCCGATCCGGACGTCCGGGTGCTCGTGGGCGCCGCTCTCGCCGCGCGCGAGGAACTGCTCGGCTCCGTGCCCTCGGAAGGGGGCGAGTTGCTGCTGCACGGGACCTTCCGGCAGAGCAAGGTGCTCGCGGCCGAGCGGGTGCCGTGGCTGGCCGTGGGGCCCGATCCGGTCGTCGGCGAGGCCGCGTTCGACCTGGCCCGGCTGGTGCGGGACCGGGTGGAGGACCTGATCGCCTCGCCGTCGGGGGCGGCGGTGACGCGGCGGCGCGTGAAGCGGTTGGCCGAGTCGCTGGACGTGGATCCCGAGCGGCTGCGGGGGTGGACGCTGTTCCGGGCCGTCGAGTCCGGGGTCCGGGCCCTGCGCGTGGGGCGGGAGCAGGACGCGGAGCTGCTGCTGGAGTTCGCGGGCTGGGTGTAGCCCTGCGAGGTTTTCCCCGACCCCGCCCCTTCCCTAAACCGGGGCTCCGCCCCGGACCCCGCTCCTCAATCGCCGGAGGGGCTGGAAAATCCAGCCCCTCCGGCGATTGAGGACGAGGCGCGAAGCGCCGATACGGGGTCTGCGTCGGAGAGCCCCAGGAGGGGCGGGCGGGGAAATGCCCGCCCGGCGTCCGAGGACGAGCGCGCAGCGCGATCGGCGGCGGACCGGCCTGCCCGGGTGGGGCGTGGGGAGCCCCCGGGCAGGGGGCTCCCGTCTCCGTTACGCCGTGAGGCGAGCGATCGCGTCGGCGACCGACAGCTCCTCCCGCTCCCCGGTCCGGCGGTCCTTGAGCTCCACCACGCCGTCGGCGGACCTGCGCCCCGCGACCAGGATCGTGGGGACGCCGATGAGCTCGGCGTCGGTGAACTTGACGCCGGGCGAGACGCCGGCGCGGTCGTCGACGAGGACACGCACGCCCGCGGCGTTCAGCTGCTCGGCGACGTCGAGGGCCAGCTCGGTCTGGACGGCCTTGCCGGCGGCGACGATGTGGACGTCGGCCGGGGCGATCTCCTTGGACCAGCACAGGCCCTGCTCGTCGGCGGTCTGCTCGACGAGGGCCGCGACGGCGCGGGAGACGCCGATGCCGTAGGAGCCCATGGTGACGCGGACGGGCTTGCCGTTCTGGCCGAGGACGTCGAGCTGGAAGGCGTCGGCGTACTTGCGGCCGAGCTGGAAGATGTGGCCGATCTCGATCGCCCGGTCGAGCTTCAGACCGGCGCCGCAGGCGGGGCAGGGGTCCCCGGCCTCGACCACGACGACGTCGAGGTAGTCGTCGACCTCGAAGTCGCGGCCGCAGACGACGTTGCGGGCGTGGGTGTCGGCCTTGTTGGCGCCGGTGATCCAGGAGGTGCCGGGCGCGACGCGCGGGTCGGCGATGTAGCGGACCTTCTCCAGGCCCTGGGGGCCGACGTAGCCACGGACGAGGTCGTCGCGGCCCACGAAGTCCTCGGCGGTGACCAGCTCGACCTCGGCGGGCGCGAGGTGCTCGCCGAGCTTGCCGAGGTCGACCTCGCGGTCACCGGGCACGCCGACGGCGACGATCTCACCGTCGACCTTGACGAGGAGGTTCTTGAGGGTGGCGGAGGCCGGGACGCCCAGGTGCTCGGCGAGGGTCTCGATGGTGGGGGTGTCGGGGGTGTCCAGCTCCTCCACGGCCGGGTGGCCGTCGACGGACACCGGCTTCAGGGGGAAGGTCACGGCCTCCGTGTTGGCGGCGTAGTCGCACTCGGGGCAGTCCACGAACGTGTCCTCACCGGCGGGCGCGGGCGCCAGGAACTCCTCGGACGCCGAGCCGCCCATGGCGCCGGACACGGCGGACACGATGCGGTAGTCCAGGCCGAGGCGCTCGAAGATGCGCTGGTAGGCGGCGCGGTGCAGGGCGTACGCCTCGGCGAGGCCCTCGTCGGAGGTGTCGAAGGAGTACGAGTCCTTCATCTGGAACTCGCGGCCGCGCAGCACGCCCGCGCGCGGACGGGCCTCGTCGCGGTACTTCGTCTGGATCTGGTAGAGGATCACCGGCAGGTCCTTGTAGGACGAGCACTGGTCCTTGACGACCTGGGTGAAGATCTCCTCGTGGGTGGGGCCGAGGAGGTAGTCGGAGCCCTTGCGGTCCTTGAGCCGGAACAGCAGGTCGCCGTACTCCTCGTAGCGCCCGCTGGCCTCGTAGGGCTCCTTGGGCAGCAGGGCGGGGAGCAGGACCTCCTGGCCGCCGATGGCGTCCATCTCCTCGCGGACGACGCGGGCGACGTTCTCGTAGACCTTCTTGCCGAGCGGCAGCCAGGTCCAGATGCCCGCGGCGGTCCGGCGGACGTAGCCGGCGCGGACCAGCAGCTTGTGGTTGAGGGTCTCCGCGTCCGCCGGGTCGTCGCGCAGTGTCTTGACCATCAAACGGGACATGCGCTGGACCTGGGCCATGGTGATCTCCTGCTACGAAAGGGTGATGGGCGCAGGTTAGCCGGGGGACGCGGGCACGTGGAAATCCGATTCAGGCGACGGGGCGCCGCAGGGGCAGCGGGGCGCCCATGACCACGTAGGGCTTGGGCGCGCTCGGGAACAGGACGTTGGTGGCCAGGTCGGTGTAGCCGAGGGAGCGGTACAGGGCGCGGGCGGGGCTCTCGGTGTCGATGGCGGAGAGGATGGAGCGGGGTTCGGCGGCGGTGTCGGTGATGCTGGTGATGAGGGCGCGGCCGAGGCCTCGGTTCTGGTAGCCGGGGCGTACGTGCAGCTCGGTGATCACGAAGGAGTCGTCGAGCCAGCCCTCGAGGCCCCAGCCGCGCAGATAGGGCTCGACGACGGTGGACCACCAGTGCGCGCGGTCGTTGGGCATGCCGTAGACGAAGCCGACGAGGCGTCCGTCGCGGGTGGTCGCGCCGAGCGCCCGCGCGCCGGGGTAGGTCAGGTGCCGCAGGACGATCTGGCGGCGCACCGTGATCTCGTCGTCGCTGAGTCCGAAGGCGACGGCTTGGACGCGCAGCGCGTCGTCCACGCGCGCGGCCAGGTCGACGGGCCCGATCACGACGTCGTCAGTCATGCGCGAACCCTACTTCGCGGCAGGTCGCCGACGGGCGGCGCCATGGCCTCGCCTCGGCCGGAAACGGCCCCCGTCAGGGGCGCGGGGAGCCGCGCGACCAGCCCGAGAAGGGTCGCGGACGCGTCTGCGTGGTCCCTCGGCAGACGCGTCGGCGGCATGTCGCGCGCCGAGCGCGCGACTCCCCGCGCCCCTGACGGGGCTCTCAGAACAGGACGCTCATGAAAGCACCGACCTCGCGAAAACCGACCCGGCGATACGTGGCACGCGCCGCCGTGTTGAAGTCGTTGACGTAGAGGCTGACGACCGGCGCGACGTCCGCGAGGGCGTACTTCAGGACGGCCGCCATGCCGGGGGCGGCGAGCCCCTGCCCCCGGTACTCGGGGGCGACCCAGACGCCCTGCACCTGGCAGGCGCGGTCCGTCGCGGCGCCGATCTCGGCCTTGAAGACCACGCGTCCTTCGGCGTCGATGCGGGCGAAGGAGCGTCCCGAGCCGACGAGTTCGGCGACCCGGGCCTGGTAGAGCAGGCCGCCGTCGCCGGCCAGCGGGGAGATCCCGACCTCCTCGGTGAACATCGCCACGCACGCCGGCATGATCGTCTCCATCTCGTCCTTGCGGACGCGGCGGACGTAAGGATCGGGTGCGATGTCGTCGGGCATCCGGTCGGTGATCATCAGGGGCTGCTGGGAGCGGACCTCCCGGGCGGGGCCCCAGGACGGTTCGAGCAGGCGCCACAGGAGGGCCGTGGGCTCGGCGGGGCCGACGATGGAGGAGCAGCGGCGTCCGGCCCTGCGGGCGCGGTCGGCGAAGCCGCGGACGGCGCGCGGGGTCGCGCAGATCGGGACGAGGTTGGCGCCCGCGTAGCACAGGGACTCCAGCATGCCGTCCTCGTACCAGCCCCACATCTCGCCGCCGAGGCGCCACGGGTCGAGGCCCGCGACGCGCACCCGGGCCGTGACGAAGGCGTTCGCGACCGGCTCGCGGTCGAGCACGGCGAGCGCGGCGTCCAGGTCGCTCGGATCGAGGACCCTGGTGGTGGTCTGGGTCAACACGTGCGGGGGCCTCACCATACGGTCTGCTGATCTCCGCACTGTACCTGGCGAGGTTCCGCGACGCCGCCCGGTCGCCGAGCGGCGGCCGGGCTGCGACCTGCGCGGTCAGCGGCTGTGCACGTGGCCGTGGCCGACCCGGATCTCGTCGATCTTGAGCTGGCGGTGGAAGTTGGGGGCGGTGGCGGCGGCCCAGGTGGTGCTGACGTCGAGCTTGAGCAGGCGGGTCCTGACGCCGTCGCCGAGGTCGATGAAGCGGATGCCCCGGGCGCTCTCCAGGACGCCCGCCTTGATCTGTCGCCACCGTCTGCCGTCGTCGCTGACGGACACGGTGTAGTCCTTGATGCGGGCGGAGTCCTCCGGCCTGCCGAAGGTCGAGCGGTTGTGGGTGGGTGACCACTCGCGCTGGTTGATGCCGAGGAACGCGGCCTTCTTGCGCTTGCCGAGGTCGAGGGTGACGGAGACGGGCAGCGTGCCCTTGTTGTCCGAGTACGTACTGAAGTCGCCGTCGGTCAGGGCGGGGTCGTCAGCCTTGACGGAGCCGGTCGGGTAGTAGCCCTCGCGGCCGCGTTCGGTCTCGACCTTGAAGACGGTGTCGTAGGCGTCCCAGTCCCTGATCGACCGGATGGTGAGGCTGCCGTCGCTCTGGGCGAAGGGCAGCTTCGCGCCGGTGCGCAGGTCGGTGACGCGTGTGACGCGGTGGCCGTTGTCACGCAGGCGGATCCGGTCGCCGGTGCTGGGGCGGGTGGTGACGTGGACGTACTGCGTGGTGGGCCGGGCTCGGCTGACGGTGACGTAGCCGTACGCGCCGTCGTTCCAGGCGCCGGGCTGCATGCCGCCGTAACGGTAGCCGCCGCCGTCGACGCCGCGGAGGGACTCCCGGATGGGCGGCAGGTAGTCCTTCATGAAGTCGGTGAACTTCTGCTGCTGGGGCGGGAACCTGCCGTCGACCATGGCCTGGAGGTCCATGAGGGACTTGATGGACGTGCCCGAATTGGCCACGTAGCAGCCGACGTTGAGGCCGGTGTCGACGGGGCGGTCCTGGCCGTCGTACCACCAGGCGCCGGTGCTCGGCACCTTGTAGCAGGACTCGGTCAGGCGCGGCATGGGCGTCCAGATCGCCGAGGGCTGGTCGTAGGCCGGGGTCATGCCGGTCTTCTGCTCGTGGGACACCATGTCCATGGCCGGAGTGTCCTCGTTGTTGTTGCTCAGCGTCATGTCGGGGCGCTTCGCGCGGATCTGCTCGTAGAGCTCGTGCTGCTCCCAGTACTCGTTGTCGTTGTCGATCCAGAAGCCGGACAGCTCGGGGTAGTCGGCCATGACCTCGAAGAAGTTGTCGTAGCTGAACTCGCCGAAGCCGGGCCTCGTGGTGAGGTCGACGTCGCGGCCCTTGTGGGCGGAGTACGCGGCCGAGTCGAGGGTCTCGATGCCCTGCTCGTCGTGCCACTTGGGGTCGTCGGTCATGTAGAGGATCGTCTTGACGCCCTTGGCCTCGCCCGCCTTGATCAGCTCGCCGAGGAAGTCGCGCCGGGTGGCGCAGGTGCCGGGGATCTTCGAGGGCCAGGGGCGGGCGTAGCCGAGGCGGGAGTGGAAGGTGGCGAGGACGATGTAGCTCGCGTCGAGCTTCTTGGCCTCGTCGACCCAGTAGTCGGGCGTCCAGCCGCCGTCGGTGACGGCCTTCTCCCAGGCCCGGCAGTCGTAGTGCTTGGGGCTGGTGAACATGCCCCAGTGCAGGAAGAGCCCGGCGGTGGCGTTCCTGAGCGTGGACTGGCGCGGCGGGTCGGGCACGGCCGGCTGCGACCGTGCGGCCGAGGTGCCCGACCCGGCGAGGAGGAGTCCGCCGAGGAGGGCGAGGACGGCGGCCCACAGGGGCAGGGATCCGGTGCGGTGCTTCGTGGCGGGTGTCATGGGTGGTGGACCTCGGTTCCGTTGACGAAGACCTTGCGGAGCGTGAGCTGGGGGGCGCCTTCGATGACGTTGGGCAGTTCGATGTCCGTGAAGTCGCAGTGGGCGATGTGCACGGGTCCGAAGGGGTGGGCGTCGAGCCCTTCGAGGTTGAGGGCGTGCCGGGCGCCGTCGTGCCGCACGTTCTCGACGCGTACGTTGCGGATGACGGCCCGGTGGGGGCCGCTCTGTCCGGCGTAGCGGGCGGTGAGGTAGACGCAGTCCCGGTCGATCCGACGCCCCGTGAAGTTCCGTACGTACACGCCGTCGATGGCGCCACCGCGCTTGGTGTTGGTCTTGAGGAAGACGGGGTGGCGGGGGTTGAAGCGGCCGGGGAAGTCGACGGGGTTGATCCGGCAGTTCTCCGCGAAGATGTCGTAGGCGCCGCCGGACATCTCGCTGCCGACGGCGATGCCGCCCCAGCGCCCCGAGAACACGCAGTCGCGCACGACGATGTTCCGGCTGGGCACTCCGACGCGGTGTCCGTCCTCGTCCCGCCCCGACTTCACGGCGATCGAGTCGTCCTCCGTGTGGAACCGGCAACCGGTGATGAGTACGTCCGTACAGCACTCGGGGTCGACACCGTCGCTGTTGTTGATGCGGCCGATGACGTCGACGTCCTTGATGAGGACGTTGGTGCACAGGACCGGGTGCAGGGTCCACATGGCGGGTTCGAGGACGGTGACGTCCTGGATGAGGACATTGCGGCAGCGGTAGAACTGGACCATGTTCGGCCGCAGTTGGTGTCCCGGCCCGAAGATCCGCTGCTCGACGGGGACCCCCTCCTCCCCCATGCGCCGCAGCTCGGCCTGGTCGGCGGGCTGCCCGCCCCCGGGGTCGCGCCAGCTCTTCCAGGGCCCGTCCATGCCCTGCCCGTCGAGGGTGCCGTGGCCGGTGACGGCGATGTCGTGCTGGCCGTGGGCGTAGACGAACGACGAGTAGTTCCAGCACTCGGTGCCCTCCCAGCGCGTGTACACCATCGGGAGGTAGTCGGCCGGGTCCGTGGAGAACAGGACGGTGCCGTCGACGCGCAGGTTCACCCGGCTGCGGAGTCGGATCGCGCCGGTCAGGAAGCGGCCGCCCTCGGGTACGACGACGTGGCCGCCGCCGGCCTCGTGGCAGGCGGTGACGGCGCGCCGGAACGCGGCGGTGTTCTTCGTGAGGCCGTCCCCCACCGCCCCGAAATCCCGTATGTCGAAGCGCCGTCGGGGGAAGCGAGGCGGCTTGATCCGGGCGAGGATCGCGGGGACGCGGGACCAGGGGTCGGCGGTGGTGTCACGCACGGCGTGCGCAGCGTGCGCGGGCAGCAGGGGGGTCGCCGCCGCGAGGGCGCCTGCGGTCAGAGCCGTACGACGGGTGGGACCGGTGGGACGTGCACGCACGGGGCATCACGCTCCAGGGACGGGGAGGTCGAGTGCGACGACTTTGCGGGGCGGAGCGGGTCGGGGGGGGCGGAGCGGCTGAGTGGGGCGGTTGCTGGGCGGGGCGGCCTTGCTGGGTCAGGGGCACGCGCCCCGCGACCCGTTGTCATCGGATGAATCACTGCCACGCCGAGCATGACGAGGGCATCAATGACGCGAGATAGCGCTTTCTGACCTCAAGCTCCCGAACAAGGTCCTGCGATACATCGGAGCTGTCAAGATGGTGCGCTGGTGGAACCGCGAACGTGCAGCTCGACGGGGAGGGCTTCGGAGGCGGCTTCGCCCTGGTCACAGCCGGTCCCGCCGCCCGCCTCGCCGTCCACGTCGCCGTCGTCGCCGTCCGTGTCTCCGCTCATCAGCCGGACGAGCGCGAGGGCGGCCGCCCGGCCGAGCCCGCTTCGGGGTACCGCTACCGTCGTGAGCGGCGGCGAGGAGAACCGGGCCAGGTCGATCTCGTCGAAGCCGGTGAGGGAGATGTCGTCGGGGACGCGTACGCCCAGTTCGGCGAGGCGGGACAGCAGGCCGAGGGCGACGAAGTCGTTGTACGCGACCAGGGCGGTGCCCTCGGCCGCCAGTGCCCGCTCGGCGACCGCGTAGCCGTCGTCCGTGGTGGAGCCGCAGGCCAGCACGGTCGCGCGCAGGCCGAAGGCCTCGGCCCCGGCCAGGGCGCGCAGCCGCTCCCGGTTGGCCCAGGAGCCCTCGGGTCCGGCGAGGTAGACGACGCGGCGGTGGCCGAGCTGGGCGAGGTGTCCGCAGACGGCGAGCACGCCCTGGTGGAAGTCGACGCCGACGGTGTGCAGGGCGAGTCCGGGGACGCGACGGTTGGCGACGAGGAGCGGGGCGCCGCGGCCCGCGAGGGCGGCGAGGTCCGTGCGGGGCATGCGGGGTGCGCACAGGAGGAGGCCGTCGGCGTACCTGAGCAGGTCCTCCGCGAGGTCGCGTTCGACGGCCGGGGCCTCGTCGGAGTCCATCACGAGGACGCGGGCGCCGCTGGCGCGCACCGTCGCGGTGAAAGCCTTCACCAGGTCGCTGAAGTGCGGGTTCGCCAGGTCCGGTACGAGGACGCCGAGGGTGCCGGAGTGGCCGCGGGCCAGGCCTTGGGCGGTGGCGCTCGGGCGGTAGCCGAGGTCGGCGATGGCCCGGCGGACGCGGTGGGCGAGGGCGGGGTCGACGGTGGTGACGTCGTTGAGCACGCGGGAGACGGTGGTCACGGAGGCGTCGGCCTCCCGCGCCACGTCCCCGATGGTGACGCGCCCGCGCCGCCTCCCCGCCATCGGCCGCCTCCCCGCCCCCGGGGAACCGCTTCCCCGGCCTCGGGAAGGTCTTTCCCCGCGGCGGCCCGCGTACTCGGGCGTACTCGGCCCTGCACAGCAACGCGCCCCGCTGCTGCGCGGCGGTTCCCTCCCACCCGCGCAGGGGGGAGGGAACCGGGGAAACCGGACAAGGCCCGGGGGCCGGGACTAGCTGATCGTGACCGACGGTTCGCCCGACGTCACGCCGTCCTTCTCCATCTGCTCGGCGATCTTCATCGCCTCTTCGATCAGGGTCTCCACGATCTTCGACTCCGGCACCGTCTTGATGACCTCACCCTTGACGAAGATCTGGCCCTTGCCGTTACCGGACGCGACACCCAGATCGGCCTCACGCGCCTCACCCGGCCCGTTCACCACACACCCCATGACAGCGACGCGCAGCGGCACCTCCATGCCGTCCAGACCCGCCGTCACCTCGTCCGCCAGCTTGTACACATCCACCTGCGCACGCCCGCACGAGGGGCAGGAGACGATCTCCAGGCGGCGCTGGCGCAGGTTCAAGGACTCCAGGATCTGGATGCCGACCTTGACCTCCTCCGCCGGCGGGGCCGAGAGGGAGACGCGGATCGTGTCGCCGATGCCCTCGGAGAGCAGCGCGCCGAAGGCGACCGCCGACTTGATCGTGCCCTGGAACGCGGGACCCGCCTCCGTCACACCCAGGTGCAACGGATAGTCACACTGCGCGGCCAACTGCCGGTAGGCGTTGACCATGACCACCGGGTCGTTGTGCTTCACCGAGATCTTGATGTCCCGGAAGCCGTGCTCCTCGAACAGCGACGCCTCCCACAGCGCCGACTCCACCAACGCCTCCGGCGTCGCCTTGCCGTACTTCTTCAGGAGACGGGCGTCCAGCGACCCGGCGTTGACCCCGATCCGGATCGGCGTCCCCGCGTCGTTCGCCGCCCGCGCGATCTCCTTGACCTTGTCGTCGAACTGCTTGATGTTGCCCGGGTTCACCCGCACCGCCGCACACCCGGCATCGATCGCCGCGAACACGTACTTCGGCTGGAAGTGAATGTCCGCGATCACCGGAATCTGCGACTTCCGCGCGATCGTCGCCAGCGCGTCCGCGTCGTCCTGCGTCGGACACGCCACCCGCACGATCTGACACCCCGACGCCGTCAGCTCCGCGATCTGCTGCAACGTCGCCCCGATGTCCGACGTACGCGTCGTCGTCATCGACTGCACCGACACCGGCGCGTCCCCGCCGACGGCCACCGTACCGACCTGGATCTTGCGGCTGACCCGGCGGTCGGCAAGCTTGGTCGGTACGGACGGGATTCCGAGAGAAACGGCAGTCATCTGGCGTGCATCCCCAAGGTGTGGATCAAGGTCCCGAGTTCGGCGGGCACCGGGCTTCGCGGCTCCGCCACGCATGGGCGGATTCGCTACTACATCGCTCATTCGCGGGTTCGAGGTTACGGCACCCCGCAGGGCTCAGGCACATCCCGCCCCGATGTCCACCCATGAGCGGGCGGCATCGCACACACTGCGGCGGCCGACCACACATGGTGCCCGACCGCCGCAAACATCGCGTGTCTAGGAAATTCTCACCGGGTTAACCACATCCGCGACGAGCACCAGAATGGTGAAGCAGATGAAGATGCCGGCGACGACGTAGGCGACGGGCATCAGCTTCGCCACGTCGAAGGGGCCGGGGTCCGGCCGCCGGAACACCTTCGCCACGTTGCGGCGCAGCGACTCCCACAGTGCGCCCGCGATGTGCCCGCCGTCCAGCGGCAACAGCGGCAACATGTTGAACAGGAACAGGGAGAGGTTGAAGCCCGCGAGCAGGAACAGCATCATCGCGATCTGGTTCTCCGGCGGGATGTCCAGGGTGAACACCTCACCGCCGACGCGGGCCGCGCCGACCACGCCCATGGGCGAGTCCTGCTTGCGGTCGCCGTCGCCGAAGGCCGCGTCCCACAGGTCGGGGATCTTCGAGGGCAGCGCCACGATGGACTCGACGCCGTTCTCCATCATGTTGCCCATGCGGTCCACGGACTGGCCGAAGGACTGCTGGACGATGCCGGAGGCGGGCGTGAAGCCGAGGAACCCGGCGTACACGTACTTGCCCTCGACGTAGCCGCCGTCGCCGTCGGTCTTGCTGACCTGGTTCTTGATCAGGTTGGCGTGCAGGTCGAGGCGCTTGCCGTCGCGCTCGACGGTGAGCGTCGCGGGGCCGACGGTGTCGCGGATCTTCGACTGGAGCGCGGACCAGTCGCCCACGTCCTTGCCCTGGAAGGCGACGATCTTGTCGCCCGCCTTGAGGCCGGCGGCCTTGGCGGGGGCGGGCTTGTCGCCCTTCTCGCAGGTGTTGCGGTTCTGGCTGGCCTCGATGACGCAGTCGGAGACCTTGCCGACCGACGTCGTCTGCGTACTGATGCCGAAGGTCATCATCACGCCGAGGAAGATCACGACGGCCAGGACCAGGTTCATGAAAGGACCGGCGAACATCACGATCACGCGCTTCCAGGGCTTGCGCGTGTAGAACAGACGGCTCTCGTCGCCCGGCTTGAGCTCCTCGAACGCCGCGGAGCGGGCGTCCTCGATCATGCCGCGCCAGGGCGAGGTGGAACGTGCCTCTATCTTCCCGTCCGGACCCGGCGGGAACATGCCGATCATGCGGATGTAGCCGCCGAGCGGGATGGCCTTGATGCCGTACTCGGTGTCGCCCTTCTTGCGCGAGAACAGCGTCGGGCCGAAGCCGACCATGTACTGGGGCACCCGGATGCCGAACATCTTCGCGGTCGACAGGTGGCCCAGCTCGTGCCAGGCGATCGAGAACAGCAGCCCGATCACGAAGACGACTATGCCGAGGATCATCATCAAGGTCGTCATGCACGAGCCTCCGCGGTCGTCTGGTGCCCCGCCTTCGCCGGCGAGGGGGTCGTGGCCGTCAGTTCACGGGCCCGGGCGCGCGCCCAGGTCTCCGCTTCGAGGACGTCCGCCACGGTAAGCGAGGTTCCCGCGCGCGGTGTGCCGTGTTCGGCGACGACCCGGGTCACGGTCTCCATGATGCCGGTGAAGGGCAGCGCGCCCGCCAGGAAGGCGTCCACGCACTCCTCGTTGGCGGCATTGAACACCGCCGGGGCCGTGCCCGCGAGCTCCCCGACGTGCCGGGCGAGCCCGACCGAGGGGAACGCCTCGGTGTCGAGCGGGAAGAACTCCCAGGTCGAGGCCTTCGACCAGTCGAACGCGGGGGCCGCGTCCGGGACCCGCTCGGGCCAGCCGAGCCCGATGGCGATGGGGCCGCGCATGTCGGGCGGGGTGGCCTGGGCGATGGTGGAGCCGTCGGCGTACTCGACCATGGAGTGCACGTACGACTGGGGGTGCACGACGACCTCGATGCGGTCGAAGGGGATGTCGTACAGGAGATGGGCCTCGATGACCTCCAGGCCCTTGTTGACGAGCGTGGCGGAGTTCACCGTGATGACCGGGCCCATGGCCCAGGTCGGGTGCGCGAGCGCGTCCGCGGGCGTGACGTTCGCGAGGTCGGCCTTCGTACGGCCGCGGAAGGGGCCGCCGGACGCCGTCACGACGAGCTTGCGGACGTCGGCGCGGGTGCCCGCGGCGAGCGCCTGGAAGAGCGCGGCGTGCTCGGAGTCGACCGGGATGATCTGGCCCGGCTTGGCGAGCGCCTTGACCAGCGGGCCGCCGACGATCAGCGACTCCTTGTTGGCGAGCGCGAGCGTGTGGCCCGCCTCCAGGGCGGCGAGGGTGGGGGCGAGGCCGATGGAGCCGGTGATGCCGTTGAGGACCGTGTGGCAGTGGGCCGCGTCGGTGGCGGCGAGCTGCGTGGCCGCGTCCGGGCCCGCGACGATCTCGGGCAGCGGCTCCCCTGCGCCGTACTGCGCGCGCAGGGCCTCGCGCAGGGCCGGTACGACGTCCTCGCGGGCGACCGCGACGGTCCGCACCCGCAGCCGCCTGGCCTGCTCGGCGAGGAGCGCGACGCGGCCGCCCGCGGCGGACAGGGCCGTGACGCGGAAGCGGTCGGGGTTGCGCAGCACCAGGTCGATGGCCTGGGTGCCGATCGAACCCGTGGAGCCGAGGATGACGATGTCCCTCGGTCCTTCGGTCCCTACGGGGTCGAAGACGAGGTGCGGGTCGGCGAGGGGGGCAGGGCTTTCGCTCATGCCCCCCATTGTGGCCGCACCCGGCCCGGGATCCGACAGCACCTCTCGGCTCGCGCCGGGGCGGACGGGCCCGTGCGTCAGCGGATGGGACGGTGGACGTTCTCCCGCGTGCTCGCGCCCGGCGTCGCGTCCGCGATCCAGGGACCGTCACCGCTGGGGTCGATGACGCCCTGCTCCAACCAGGTGTACGTGCCCGAGAGCACCCCCTTGACCACCCGCCGGTCGAGGTCGTCGGTGTTGGTCCACAGACGTCCGAAGAGCTCGTCGACGCGGATGCGGGACTGCCGGCAGAAGGTGTCGGCGAGCTGGTAGGCCTCGCGGCCGTACCCCTCGGTGGTGCGCAGGAGCTCGGCACGCACACAGGCCGCGCTCATCGCGAACAGCTCCGCGCCGATGTCGACGATCCGCCCGAGGAAGGCCTGCTTGGTCTCCATCCGCCCCTGCCAGCGGGACATGGCGTAGAACGTGGAGCGGGCCAGCTTGCGGGCCGAGCGCTCGACGTAGCGCAGATGGGCCGCGAGGTCCGGGTGCCCCACCGGATGGAATTCGGCGTACGTACGCGGGAGTTGGCCCGGACCGGCGACGAGCTTGGGCAGCCAGCGAGCGTAGAAGGCGCCCGCGGCGGCGCCCGCGCGGGCCTTGTCGGAGAGGGTCTTGTCCGGGTCAATCAGATCCCCGGCGACCTTCAGATGGGCGTCGACGGCCTCGCGGGCGATCAGCAGGTGCATGATCTCCGTGGAGCCCTCGAAGATGCGGTTGATGCGCAGGTCGCGCAGGATCTGCTCGGCGGGCACGGCCCGTTCGCCGCGCGCGGCGAGGGACTCGGCGGTCTCGAAGCCGCGGCCGCCGCGGATCTGCACCAGCTCGTCGGCCATCAGACAGGCCATCTCGGAGCCGTACAGCTTGGCGAGGGCGGCCTCGATGCGGATGTCGTTGCGGTCCTCGTCGGCCATCTGCGAGGACAGGTCGAGGACGGCCTCCAGGGCGAAGGTGGTCGCGGCGATGAAGGAGATCTTCGAGCCGACGGCCTCGTGGTACGCGACGGGCTTGCCCCACTGCTCGCGCGCGGCCGACCACTCGCGGGCGATCTTCAGGCACCACTTGCCCGCGCCGACGCACATCGCGGGCAGCGAGAGGCGGCCGGTGTTGAGGGTGGTGAGGGCGATCTTCAGGCCCGCGCCCTCGGGGCCGATGCGGTTGGCGGCGGGGACGCGCACCTGGTGGAAGCGGGTGACGCCGTTCTCCAGGCCGCGCAGGCCCATGAAGGCGTTGCGGTTCTCGACGGTGACGCCTTCGGACGCGGCCTCGACGACGAAGGCCGTGATCCCGCCCTTGTGCCCCTCGGACTCGGGCACCCGCGCCATCACCACGAGGAGATCGGCGACCACGCCGTTGGTGGTCCACAGCTTCACGCCGTCCAGGACGTAGGTGTCCCCGTCGGGGACGGCGGAGGTGGCGAGGCGGGCCGGGTCGGAGCCCACGTCCGGCTCGGTGAGCAGGAACGCGGAGATGTCCGTGCGGGCGCAGCGCGGCAGGAACGCGTCCCGCTGCTCCTGGGTGCCGAACAGCTTCAGGGGCTGCGGTACGCCGATCGACTGATGGGCGGAGAGCAGCGCGCCGATCGCGGGGTTGGCGGAGCCGACGAGCGCGAGCGCCTTGTTGTAGTAGACCTGCGTGAGGCCGAGCCCGCCGTACTTGGTGTCGATCTTCATGCCGAGCGCGCCGAGTTCCTTGAGGCCGTTGACGACCTCGTCGGGGATCTGCGCCTCGCGCTCGATGCGGGCCGAGTCGATCTTCGTCTCACAGAAGTCGCGCAGCTTGGCCAGGAACTCCTCGCCGCGCTTGGTCGCCTCGTCGGTGGGCAGCGGGTGCGGGTGGATCAGGTCGAGCCGGAAGCGGCCGAGGAACAGCTCCTTGGCGAAGCTCGGCTTGCGCCAGTCCTGCTCGCGGGCGGCCTCGGCGACCTGCCTGGCCTCCCGTTCGGAAACCTTGGGCTCTGTGGAGTGTGGTGCGGACAAGAGGCTCACCTCGCCGCGAGTCGGGGTCGGGACCGATCTTGGGCCGGACAGAACCGGATCATGGTTACTCACCAGTGCTACTCGATCGTTCGTACCCGATTCCCGGCATTCCCACCAGTCCTCGCGCAGCGAACGCGCAAGAACGGCCGGAGCCCCCGCACAGCGGGCTCCGGCCGTTCTTCGGGTGGGGCGGGTGGGACGGTGGCTACAGCTCGATGCCCGTCAGGACCATCACGCGCTCGTACGTGTAGTCGTCCATGGCGAAGCGGACGCCCTCACGGCCGACACCGGACTGCTTCACGCCGCCGTAGGGCATCTGGTCGGCGCGGTAGGAGGGGGCGTCGCCGATGACGACGCCGCCGACCTCCAGGGCGCGGTGGGCGCGGAAGGCGGCCTGCAGGTCGTGGGTGAACACGCCCGCCTGGAGGCCGTACTTGGAGTCGTTGACGGCGTCGTACGCGGCCTGCTCGCCGTCGACCTTCGTCACCGTCATGACGGGGCCGAAGACCTCCTCGCAGGCGATCGTGACGTCGGCGGGCACCTCGGCGAGGACGGTCGGCGCGTACGTGGCGCCGTCGCGCTTGCCGCCGGTCAGGAGCTTGGCTCCGGCGCCCACGGCCTCGTCGACCCAGGACTCCACCCGCTTGGCCGCGTCCTCGTTGACGAGCGGGCCGACGTCGGTCCTCGGGTCGGACGGGTCGCCGGTGACCTGGGCCTCGACCGCCTCGACGATCTTCGGGAGCAGCCGGTCGTACACGGACGCGTCCGCGATCACCCGCTGCACGGAGATGCAGGACTGGCCGCCCTGGTAGTTGGAGAAGGTCGCGACGCGCGCGGCGACCCAGTCGAGGTCGGCCTCGGAAGAGAAGTCGCCGAGGACGACCGCGGCGCCGTTGCCGCCGAGCTCCAGGGTGCAGTGCTTGCGCGGCACCGAGTCCATGATCGCGTAACCGACCTTCTCGGAGCCGGTGAAGGAGACCACGGGCAGGCGCTCGTCCTGCACGAGCGCGGGCATCTTGTCGTTGGCGACCGGAAGCACCGACCAGGAGCCCGCGGGCAGCTCGGTCTCGGCGAGCAGCTCGCCGATCAGGAGGCCCGACAGCGGGGTCGCCGGGGCGGGCTTCAGGATGATCGGCGTGCCGACGGCGATCGCCGGGGCGACCTTGTGGGCGCACAGGTTCAGCGGGAAGTTGAACGGCGCGATGCCGAGCACGACGCCCTTGGCGAAGCGGCGCGTGAAGGCGAGACGGCCCTGGCCGCCGGCGTCCGTGTCCAGGCGCTGGGCCTCGCCGCCGTTGAAGCGGCGGGCCTCCTCGGCGGCGAAGCGGAACACGGAGACGGCGCGGCCGACCTCGCCGCGCGCCCACTTGATCGGCTTGCCGTTCTCGGCGGAGATCAGCTGCGCGATCTCCTCGGTGCGCTCGACGAGGCGGCGGCTCACGTGGTCCAGGGCGGCGGCGCGGACGTGCGCCGGGGTCGCGGCGAACTCGTCGCGCACGGCGTAGGCGGCCGCGACGGCCTCCTCCACCTGCGCGTCGGTGGGCACGGCCGCCTTGCCGACGAGGCGCCCGTCCCAGGGCGAGGTGACGTCGAGCGTGGTCTCACCGGTGGTCTGGCGACCGGCGAGCCAGAAGGCGTGGATGGAAGTCATGAGAATCCCGGCCCTTCCGCGGAGGTTCGTTCGTCTTCGGGGGTACGGGTCCCACGGTAGGGGCGCGGCTTTCCTGCGGGGCTTGTCCGACTCGGCGTAGTGGGGCGGCTCGGCGCACCGGAATGTCAGGGGCGAGGTCGTCTCGCTCCCCCCGCATCGGCGCCGGCCTGTCCCACCCGCCCGGGACACCCACCCAAGTCACAGCCCGTCCGGCGGTTGAGGACGAGGCGCGGAGCGCCGACGAGCGGGGTCCAGGGGGCGCGGCCCCCGGGTTCGGAGAAGGGGTGGGACCGGGGCGCCCCGCGAGGGAGCGGCCTATTCGCCGGCCGCCGAAGTCGCCTTCAGCGACAGCCACAGCTCCATCCGGACGTCCGGGTCGTCGAGGGAGCGTCCGAGGATCTCCTCGACGCGCCGCATCCGGTACCGGAGGGTGTGCCGATGCACCCCGAGGTCAGCGGCAGCGGCATCCCACTGCCCGTGCCGGGACAACCACGCCCGCAGCGAGGCGACAAGATCCCCCCGCCCGGTGGCGTCGTGCTCCCGCAGGGCCCGCAGCAACCCGTCCGCGAACGCCCGCACCGCGTCATCCGCGAGCAACGGCAGCACCGACCCGGCGGCCAGCTCCTCGTGCTCGACGAGGCTCCGCCCGCGCCGCCGGGCGACGGACAGCGCCTGCTCGGCCTGCTTGTAGGCGGGCGCGGCGGCGATGGGCCCGGCGGGCGCCGAGAGCCCCATGAGCGGCCCGGGCTCCTCCGCGGGCTCCCGTCCCTCGGCCCGCCCGGCGTCGAGGAGCGCCGCGTACTCGACGGTGGCGAGATGCGCGGCCCCGCCGTCGGCGACGAGGAGCACGAGCCGCTCCCCGTACGGCACGACGAGCAGCGCCTCCCCGAAGCGCGCCGCGGCCGACTCGACGGCGTCGACCAGCTCGGCCGACCAGGCCCCCTCGGCCGCCCCCGCCGCCTCGCCCGCCGCCTCCGCCGCGGGCCCGGCCACCTCGGCGACGACCAGCCGGAACGGCGCGTCGAGGAGACCGCCGTAGAGATCGCCGGCGACCGCGCGGGCGTGGTCCGGCTCCCCGGCGAGCAGCATCCGCAGCACGGCGGAGCCGATCCTGGCCTCCGCGGCCTGGAGGGCGCGGGAGCGTTCGGTGGTGAGGGTGAGGAGGGCGATCGCGGAGTGCACGGCGTACCGCTCGGCGGTGCCGAGGGTGGAGGCCGTGCCGACGGCGAGCGCCGCCCGCGGCCGCCGCCCGGTGCCGAGGGTGTGCAGTTCGACCCGGTCGTCGGCTCCGGCCACGACGAGGCTCGCGGGCGCGGGCCGCTCCCGCAGCCGCTCGACGTCGGGGATGAGCCGGGTGGCGCGCCGGGCGGCCCACTCGGGCGCGGTGGCGACGACGGCGCCCGACGCGTCGTACAGCGCGGCCCAGCCGTCGACCTGTCCGGCGAGCGCGCCGAGCAGCCCCTGCGCGCCGTCGCCGAGTGCCTGCTTGGTCAGCTCGCGCTGGGCGGCGAAGCCGGCGGTGACGGCGCGGTACTGGTCGGCGGCGATGGCGGCCGACACGGCCTTGCTGATGGCGAGGAAGGGGGTGCGGCGCGGCACCTCGATGAGCGGCAGCTCCTCCGCCCGTGCGGCCTCCACGAGCGCGTCGGGGATGTCGGGGTAGTTCACGCCGACGGCGAAGCCGAGGCCGACGACGCCGGCGCCGACGAGCCGCTTCACGTAGCGCCGCATCGTGTCGGGGTCCTCCGCGTCCAGCTTCAGCGCGGTGATCAGGAGCAGCTCGCCGCCCTCCATGTACGGCACGGGGTCGGCGAGCTCGCTGACGTGGGCCCAGCGCACGGGGGTGTCCAGGCGGTCCTCGCCCGCGCGCACGGTGAGCTTGAGCGCGGAGTGGTGGACGAGCGAGGCGAGCGTGGGCGGCATGGGACCTTCAGGTCGTACGGCGGCGGAGTCCGGTCGGCGGGACCGCGGGTGGGTGCGGTGCGGGTGCGGTGCGGGTATGCGGCGGTGCGCTACGAGTGTGACGCGGGTGTGTGCGGGCGGCTGCCGGTGAGCCGTACGCCGGTCCGGTACGTGCCGGGCCGCCGAGGGCTCACCAGTTGATCTTTTGGCCGTCACGTATGACGGCTGCTGTCGATTCTGCCTCACCGTATGGTCGCCCTGGGCGGCTTGCGGGGTATAGACGGCGCCCTTTACCGCGCGCCGTGGGCACACCCGCACCACCGCGCGCCCCCGCCTCGCGCCGAGGCGGGCGGGCCTGCCGGTCGACCGGAGTGACGCCCCGACCCCACTCACCTCACCCCACCCCACCTCACCTCACCAGCGCAGCCGCGCGCCCCTCACCCCCGCAGATCCACCAGCAACGGCGGCGCGTGCTCCCCCCGGACATCCGTCAGCGAAAGGACCGCGTGCCCCGGCGGCACCGCGTGCGCCAGCTCGGAGGCCGACCAGCGCTCCCGCTCGACCTGCCGGACGGTGACCGCGCGTGCGGTGGGTGCCTGGCCGGTGATGACGCGGCGCAGGACGTGGACGGCCTTGCCCGCGGGGGTCTCGGCGATGATCTGGCGGTCGGTGACGTCCCGCGCCTCCGTCCACTCCTTGCCCCAGACCTCCGCGAAGTCCTGCCCGTCCCAGGGGGTGAGCCCGGACAGGGCCATGCGGCAGCCGACGGCGCCGAGCAGGGGCGTGCGCAGCGGCCGCGGGGCGTCGTCCAGCGTACGGAGCGTCATGACGACCCCCGCGTTCGCGGACCGCAGCCGCTGGATGCGGCGCACCGCCTCCGGCGTGACCGTGCCGGTGGCGTCGTCGAGGACGAGGCAGGCGAACAGGGAGCGGTCGTCGCGTACGGCGGCGGACGCGGTGAACTGCGCGAGCACGAGCCGCGCCAGGATCCGCGAGGCGTCCGCGTGGCCGCGCTCGGGCAGGTCGATGCGGACCCGCACCGGGTGGTCGAGGGCGCGCAGCGAGAAGGGCGTGGTCTGCCCCGAGGTGTCGAAGAACGCGGCGAACGCGGGCCGGTCGAGCAGCGCGATGCGGTCGGCGAGGATCGCGCCGGGGTCGCCGGGGTGCCCCAGCTGCCGCTCGCGGGCGTCGAGTTCGCGCAGCATGACCTCCTGCCCGGCGTCCTGGAGGGACTTGCGGAGGGCGCCGAGGGGGCCGGGCACGCCGTCGAGCAGGGCCCGCAGCTCCGGTACGGCGGGAAAGCGGCCGTGGACCGCGTGGAACGGGCCGAGGAGCTGGGCGAGGACGGTGGTGGAGCGGCGGCTGTCGGCCCCGGGGTGCGGGTCGACGAGGTCGCCGACCAGCGCCTCGGCGAGCACGGCCGCGGCCTCGTCGGGGTCGGTCGTACCGCCGTAGAGGTCGAGGTCGTACACGGAGTCCGGGTGGCCGATCCGCACCACCACGTCGTAGTCGTCGCCGGGCCCGAGGCCCGCGCCCGCCGCGCCCACGACGACGACGGCGGCCCGCCCGGCGAGGGCCTGCAGGCACAGCGCCTCGGCGATCGGCCACACGACGGTGCCGGTCTTGCCGGACCCGGCGGGCCCGACGGCGAGCAGGGAGGTGCCGATCAGGTCGGGGCCGAGCGCGAGGCCGGTGCCCCGGTAGGCGTACGGGTTGCGGGGGTCGTCCACCGTCGTGCCGATGCGGACCTGCGCCGTGGCGAGGTCGTGGCGGGCGGCCCGGGCGGGCAGGTCGCGGTCGCCGGAGGGGTGCGGGCAGGCGGCGGCGCCGTCGCGGACGACGGCGGCGGTGAAGGTCTCGAGCGGGCTGTTGCCGGAGCGCACGGAGCGCCAGGCGCGGGCGATGCGGGCGACGTCGATGTCCCGCATCCGGCCCGCGCGGGCCTCGGCGGCGAGCCGGTCGGCGGCGGCTCCGGCACCGCCCGCGCGGAGCTTCGGCCACTCGGCGGGGTCCTCCCCGGGCGGGGGCGGCGGGGCGGGGGGCGCGGGGCGCTTGAGGCGGGGCGCGACGAAGCGCCGCCAGACCTCGCCCCAGCGGCCGACGCGGCCGACGGCGATCATGATGCCGAGGGCGATGACGGTGTAGTACGCGTTCCAGACGATGGCGTTGCCGACGCTGTCGCCGGTGTAGATCCAGGCGTCGGGCAGGAACAGCTCGAGCGGGACGACCCACCAGCCGCCCAGGTAGCCGTTCCAGAGCAGCGACCAGACGAGCCAGCCCACCAGGAACGCGATCACCGCGCCGCTGAGGAGCTGCCGGGTCGGGACGACCTCCGGCTCCTGCTCCGGCCGGGGCCGGTGCCCGAACCGCCAGACCCCGGGGACCGCCGCGGGCCGGGGCGTGCGCAGCCAGACGAGGAACTCCTCGCCCTCGGTGAGGGCCGCCGCGCCGGGTGCGCGGGTGGGCCGGGGCGGAAGGGCGGGCGCGCCGCCTCCGCTGTCGGCGGGCGCGGGACCGGACCCGGCGTGCCCGCCGCCCGGCCGGGTGTGCCCAGCACCGTTCGCGCCGTGCGCGCCGTTCGCGCCGTGCGCACCACCGCTGCCGCCGTGCGCACCGCCGTTCGCGGCTCGCCCGCCCCTCTCCCCCGCGCGCGGCGCCACCCCGCGCCCGGCGGGCCCGGGGTCGCCAGGGGCGCGCCCGGGCTCGGCCGCGGGACGCCCTGCCTCGCTCATGGCGCGCTCGACATCGCTCCCGCCGCCTTGCGGCGACACGGGTCGCGGCGCCGGACGCGGCACCGGCGTGGCGTGCGTACCGCGAGCGTCGTGCGTGCCGTCGGAAGTCATGGCCCTTGCCCCCTGACCTGCCCTGTCCAGTGGTTCACGGTGGTTCGCGGCTCAATCTAGTGCCCACGCACCGCAGTTAGGCGGCGTGCGCGCCGAACGCGCCATCGGGTCCGTGTGTCCGCGGGAGACACGCGAGGGACATACGGGAGAGACGCGAGGGACATATCGGTGCCACCGGCCGCGACACGCCCCTGTTCACCGGTATGTCCACCACGGACAACCGCCACGCCCAACATCTCCCCCGTGGAGCATGCCCGACGCCCTTGCGCGCCCCTAACCTGCGGAGAAAAGCCAGAAGCGTCCGAAAGACGAGCGTCGCCAGAAGGCGCGCGTCGCACGCGTCCGTACGAGCCACCCCCAGGAGCCCTCATGACCGACCTTCCCCAGGAGCGCCGCGTCGTCACCGCCATCCCCGGGCCGAAGTCCCAGGAGCTGCAGGCCCGCCGTACCGCCGCGGTCGCGGGCGGCGTGGGCTCCGTGCTGCCCGTCTTCGCGGCGCGCGCCGGCGGCGGCATCATCGAGGACGTCGACGGCAACCGTCTGATCGACTTCGGTTCCGGCATCGCCGTGACGAGCGTCGGCGCCTCCGCCGAGGCCGTGGTGCGCCGCGCCTCGGCCCAGCTGCAGGACTTCACCCACACCTGTTTCATGGTCACGCCGTACGAGGGCTACGTGGCCGTGGCCGAGGCCCTGGCCGAGCTGACGCCGGGTGACCACGCCAAGAAGTCGGCCCTCTTCAACAGCGGCGCCGAGGCCGTGGAGAACGCCGTCAAGATCGCCCGCGCGTACACCAAGCGCCAGGCCGTCGTCGTCTTCGACCACGGCTACCACGGCCGCACCAACCTCACGATGGCCCTGACGGCGAAGAACATGCCGTACAAGAACGGCTTCGGCCCGTTCGCGCCCGAGGTCTACCGCGTCCCGGTGGCGTACGGCTACCGCTGGCCGACCGGCGCCGAGAACGCCGGGCCCGAGGCCGCCGCCCAGGCCATCGACCAGATCTCCAAGCAGGTCGGCGCGGAGAACGTCGCCGCGATCATCATCGAGCCGGTGCTCGGCGAGGGCGGCTTCATCGAGCCGGCGACCGGCTTCCTGCCCGCGATCAGCAAGTTCGCCACGGACAACGGCATCGTGTTCGTCGCGGACGAGATCCAGTCGGGCTTCTGCCGCACCGGCCAGTGGTTCGCGTGCGAGCACGAGGGCGTCGTCCCGGACCTGATCACGACGGCCAAGGGCATCGCGGGCGGTCTGCCGCTCGCCGCCGTCACCGGCCGCGCCGAGATCATGGACGCCGCGCACGCGGGCGGCCTCGGCGGTACCTACGGCGGCAACCCGGTGGCCTGCGCCGCCGCGCTCGGCGCCATCGAGACGATGAAGGAGCTCGACCTCAACGCCAAGGCGAAGAAGATCGAGTCCGCCATGAAGGCCCGCCTGACGGCGATGGCGGAGAAGTACGACATCGTCGGCGACATCCGCGGCCGCGGCGCCATGATCGCGATCGAGCTGGTCAAGGACCGCGCGACCAAGGAGCCGAACCCCGAGGCGGCCGGCGCGCTCGCCAAGGCCTGCCACGCCCAGGGCCTGCTCGTCCTGACCTGCGGCACCTACGGCAACGTGCTGCGCTTCCTGCCGCCGCTGGTGATCGGCGACGAGCTCCTGAACGAGGGCATGGACATCATCGAGGCCGCGTTCGCCGAGATCTGATCCGTTTCGGCCGGGTACGTCGGTGACGTACCCGGCACCGGATCCCGTGCCGGAGCCCGCTCCGGTGGCGCGGAACCACCCCTGACATGTGCCGACCTCACGCCGTGTGGAGGCTGTGACCAGGGGTGACGGTCAGGGCCTGTGAAGAACGTGTGGGAGCCCCATGTCGGGATACCGTTCCGCCTGTCGGCCCCCCTTCCTCCTGACGTACGGTTTCCGCAGATGAGAGAAACACCCCGCCCACGGGAGACCGCGGGCGACACCGGGTCGGAGCCTCCCCAGCCCCGTCCTGGGCGTGCCTTCGCGCGCACACCTGGAGCCTCTGGCTCCGGAACTCCTCACCGATCGGATGGCCGCCCGCCCCAAACCCCCCGGGGCGTGCGGCAGCCCGGTCAGCTCGGCCGCCTCGGAACCGTCCCGTGGCCCCTCCGCCAGGAGGGCACGTGGACAGCCGGGTCGGCGGGGTCCCAGTGAAGGGCCAGTGCATACCCCCCCTTGCGCTGGCCCTTCAGTGATTGCGAACAGGCCTGTTCCGCGCGGCACGCGAAGGCCCGTTCTTCACCCGGCCCCCTCACCAACCTTCACGGCTTCCACGACCTCCACCACTCGACCGCCACCCTGCTGCTGGAGCAAAGCGTCGATCTCGTCGTCATCAAGGAACTCCTCGGCCACGCCCACATCGGCGTCACCGCCGACGTCTACGCCCACGTCCGACTCCGCCTCCAACGCCAGGCCATCGACACCCTCGGCACCGCCCTCAGCCCCACCGGCGACGACCCCGACAACCCACCCACCGCAGCCGTCGTCCGCTGACGTTGCCGTCACCGTTGCCGTCAAACGACTCAAGTGCCCCCACCGATGTGAATCAGTGGGAGCACTTGTTGTCGACTTCAGCGAACTACCGAAACGCCTCTTGCTCGTGCTGGCGAATACAAATCAGATTCACCACGAATCACCCATCGAGAGATTTTGACGAGTCATCAACATCCTGACTCCAAGACCTCTCCAGACTCGCCTTCGCCACTCTCGCTGCAGCCCGAAGCTCTCGCCATTCGACCGCTTCTTCGAGCGCAACCTCAGTCCAAATGGGCTCGGACCCCGCACTTACAGAATCCGCGCGTCCATCGACCGACTGAAGCATGAGATATTCCTCATGACTCAGCGAACGATCGCCCACTCTGGCGCGAGCCACATGCAGCACGTCGTCGAACTGAAGCAAGATCTCATCTGCTCCCACACCTGACGCCTGCAAATACGCAGCTTGACGATCGGGTTCTGCGCTGAGCAGGTCCAACACGGCGAGAGTCCATCGCCGAAAGTCGGCCAGCTTTCGCTCCCCGGTCATCGAATGATCCCTCCCAGATCTCCTTCAGGGCCCACGACTCTCCAGTAGGCACCATCGCCATGATGGCCACCACCAGGATTCCACCTGAGCATCCGACCGGTCGGATCTCCTCGACCAGTGTATTCGCGAATCACCCATCCACCTCCAGCATTCTTGCCGCGCCCCAAACCTTCTTCACGCCATCCCGACTTACCCGCAAAGAACGGCTTGACCTGATCGGGTGTTACGCCACCCCTGAGGGCCGACGGCGTATCGAAGATGTCATTCGCTGAGCGAATACCCGGAAGTTGACCAGCCTCCTCCGCGAGCTGCCTACGAAGTTTCTCTCTATTCGCAGCACTCGTAGAGCAATCACTGTTGTGAACGAGAACCGGAGTGTCCCCCGCCAACACATAGTACGTGTGCAAGCCCTCGACGGTGAGGTTGTACGTACGCTGATGGTCCAGGTACTGGCGGGCGGCGGTCACGGTGACGGTGCGACCGTCGTCCGTGCGCAGGGTCGCGCCGGGCTTGAGGTCTCCGGCCTCGATCCAGTCCTCCTGGTCGACCGACCAGAAGGGGTGTTCGTAGGTGGCGGTCAGCTTTTCGGGGCCGTCGGGGGTGTTGATGGTGAGTTCGGTGAACTGCTTGTCATCGTCGGTGACGATGGTCGCGGTGACTTCGCGTTCGCTGGTCTCCCCGGTTTCCGGGTCGGTGGCCAGGACCTTGTCGCCTAGTTCGACGTCCTCGATATTCTTGGTCGAACCGTCAGCCATGAGGATGCCGGTACCGGCCAGGAAGCACTTGCAGTTAGAGGGCACGCCTCTCCCTGCCTTACCGGCGGCTTCCTCCCCCTTCTCTGTTTTCTTGAGCCCCTTGAATACGCCCTTCAGCGGCTTGAGGATTTTGCCCCACGGGAGTAGATCCGCGCCTGTTTCGGCGCACTCCACAGTGACTCCGGGGTGGGTGCCACAGGTCTTCCACGAGTTGACGTCGGGAAGCAGCATTTTCGGCACATCTTTTGTGCCACCACTGGAGAAGAAGTTCCTCAGACCAGGGAAAATTCCACCATTCATGCGGCCGAATGGGTTCCCGGGAAGACTCAGTCCGATCTGGGTTACCCGGCCGCCACCACCACCACCGGTGTACAGCGCATGCCTGGTGGATCCGCCACCGCCGCTGTAGCCGCCGCCGATACTCCGGCCACCGCCACCGCCACCGCCACCGCCAAAGCTGGGGCTGGCGTTGCTGTCCCTGTAGTAGGAGGTGACTCGGTTGTACAGCTTTATGGCGTTATGGACCACTCCGACGAGGCCGAGGGCGTCGGAGATCGAGAACTTGCCCGATGGGTCGGAATACACCAGCGGGCTGTTGTTGCCGTAGGCGTACCCGTGCATCTGCTGTGGGTCCGTCAGGTCCATGATCGGGTCGACGGAGGTGAAGCGGCCGGTGGCGGGGTCGTATTCGCGGGCGCCGAGGTGGATCAGGCCGGTGGAGGCCGTGTCGTCGGTGCCGCCGACGAACGTCTTCGTGCCGGGCCAGGTCTTGGGCTTCTCGCCGCGTGGGCCGCCGAAGGGCAGGGTGCGGCGCTGGTTCAGCTTCAGGTCGGCTGCCGCGATGGAGAGCTGGCCGGTGCCCTGATGGTCGGCGGTGGTGAAGGTGACCGTGCCGTCGTCCGCGATGACGGCCTCGTGGCCGCCGCCCAAGGGGGTGTAGCGGGTGGCCTTGGCCTTGGAGGCGCCCTTGGCGAGGGTGACTTCGGTGTGGCCGAGGTAGAGGGTGGTCTCCGTCGGAGTGCGGGCGATCAGGCGGTTGCCGTCGGTGTCGTAGAGGTACTCCGTGGTCTTGGTCTTCGCCTTGCCGTTCCCGCTGGTGTCCGGTTCGGTGACCTTGGCCAGGTGGCCCTCGGCGTCCCAGGTCAGCTTCTGGGTGTCGCCGCGCAGGGTGCGGGTGGTGGTGTTGCCGGTCGGGTCGTAGCCGTAGGAGTCCTTGGTGGCACTTCCGCCGGGCTGCTGGGTGGTGACCGAGGTCAGGGTGTGCGGCTGCGGGGTGCCCGGCTTGGGGTAGGCGTAGGTGCGCTTGGTGTCCTTGGCCTGGGTGCCGGTCGCCCCGGTGGTGTCGTGGAGGGTTTCGGTGAGACGGTTGCCCGCCTTGTCGTAGGTGTAGGAGTGCCAGTACGGGGCCGGGCCGCCGATCTTGTCACCGGCCGGGGCGGTGCCGCAGGTCTTGTCGCCCTGGGTCCACGCCTCGGTGAGGCGGCGCAGGTAGTCGTAGTCGAAGCACTGGGTGTCGGTGCCGGTGCGCGAGACGTCCGAGACGGACAGGACGTTGCCCGCGTCGTCGTAGCCGTAGGTCTTGTGCTCGTCGACGCCCGGCTGGTCCTCGCGGTCGACGCGGGAGGTGGCCAGGCGCTGGGTGCCCCACTCGTAGGTGTTGGTGGCCCAGACCTTCTTGCCATCGCCGCCCAAGGTGTACTGGAGCGGCTTGCCGGTGAGCGAGTAGCTGGTCTCCGTCTTGAAGCCGAGAG
This sequence comes from Streptomyces flavofungini, assembly GCF_030388665.1. NCBI lineage: Bacteria > Bacillati > Actinomycetota > Actinomycetes > Kitasatosporales > Streptomycetaceae > Streptomyces > Streptomyces flavofungini. The sequence continues at coordinate 2,603,354 of NZ_CP128846.1, forward strand.
CCAGGGTGGAGAGGGGCCGCAGGGTCTCCTTGTCGTACGAGATGGAGTAGCCGTCGCCCCCGAGCGACCCGGCCGCGGAGTAGCTCACGCCTCCGACAAGGCCTGCGGTGGTGTAGCGGGTGCCGGTCTTGTAGGTGCCCGCCAGGGCACCCTCCTTCTCGGGGATCTCCACCTGGGTCTTCATCGGACGGTAGAGGCGGTCGACCATCGTCACCTTGGACGTGTACGCCGCCCCGTCCACGTAGCGCGTGGACTCGGTCAGCTGGCCCTTGGCCCCGGCCAGGGTGTCGTAGACCCACTTGGCGCGCAGTTCGCCGGTGGGGCCACCCTCGCGCAGCTCGGTCTTGCGGCCGAGGTTGTCGTAGACGTGGGCCAGGACGGTGTCGCGGGCGTCCTTGGTCGCGGTGACCTGGCCGCGGTCGTCGTACGTGGTGGTCGTCCTGCCCTTGTCCGGGTCGTCGGCGCTTGTCTGGCGGCCCATCTGGTCGTAGCCGTACGACCAGGAGTTGCCCGCCGGGTCGGTGACCTTGGCCAGCTCGCCGCGCGGTGTGTACGCGTACGTCGTCGTGTCGTAGGGAGCGGCAGCCGCGCGCTTGTGGTGCTGGCGCAGTTCCGTGGTGCGGTCGCGGGCGTCGGTGAGGGTGGTGGTGGCGGTGGCGCCTTCGGGCGGGATGACGGTGGTGCGGTCGCCGCCGTAGATGGTCTTGGTGGTGGCCAGGACCTTGCCGCCGTCGCCGTTGCCCGCGATCTGCTGCGCCTGGACCGGGCGACCCAGGCCGTCGTAGGTGGTGCGGGTCTGGGACTCGACGCTCAGCGCGTTGTCGGGCTTGAACAGGTCGCGGTTCGGTTTGCCCTCGGTGTAGTAGGGGGCGAACGTCTTGGTGGCCAGGCCGCGTTCGTCGTAGAAGGTGTCGGAGAGGATGCGGCCGCCGTCCGGGCCGACCGCCTGACTCTGGCGCTCGCGCAGGAACCCGTCGTAGAGGGCGTACGAGGGGATCTGGCCGCCGTTGTTGTTCAGGGTCTGGGTGCGGACCGCGACCGGCTTGCCCTCGTCCACGAAGTACGTGAACTCGTAGCTGGGGGTGTTGCTGGTGCGGCGGTCGGGCAGCCACACCTTGGCCGAGCGGCCGAGCGCGTCGTAGGTCAGCTCGGTGCGCTTGCCGTTGGTGTCCACCGTGGCCGCCGGCTGGCCGCGCAGCGGCTCCAGTTCGGTGACCGACGTCTGCGCCGAGTCGGGGTCGGCTGCCTTCGCCGGGGGCGTCGTCTCCGTCATCTTGGCCGGGAAGCCGGTGGCGGGGGTGTATGCCGTGGTGGTGGTACGGCCGTCCTTGCGCACGCTGACCACGGGGGCGCCGCTGCCGGTGACCGTGACGTCAGCCGTCAGGTCCGTGGCCGTCAGCTGACGGCCGTAGCCGTCGAAGGTGGCGCCGGACTCCAGGTAGGTGGCCTTGGAGCCGTCGTGCTTCTTCAGCGTGGCGGTCGCCGTGGCGTCACCCTTGGTGGGGGCATCGCCGTAGCCGCCGCCGTCGTAGGCCGTGCGCACATCGGAGACCACGTCCTTGGCGCGGTCCGGCTTGTCGGCGCACGCGCCGGTCACCGTCTCCACGCGTGACGGCAGCATCAGGATGTTCTTGTCGGTGTTGGTGGCGTAGGTGGTGCGGGTGCACTGGTTGTCGGAGGCCGTGGTGCTGTCGCCCCGGTCGTCGACCTGCACGGGGCGTCCCGCGACGGTGTCGTACGTCGTCGAGGCGGAGGTGGTGCGCCAGTCCTTGCCCGCGCCGTCGTCCAGCGAGGTCCAGGTCTTGGTGTGGGAGGCGCCGGTGAGGTTGGCGGTCACCGTGCCCCAGTCACGTACCTTCTTCGCCGTCTGGTGGTGCCAGGGACGGTTGACGGTCTTGGACAGCACCTTGCCGCCCGGACCGGAGTAGGCGACCGTCTTGTACTCCAGACCGGCCGCGGACTCGTGATCGGTGATCGGGTCACCCTCGCCGTCGCCGAGCGCGACGTCGACGGACTTGGTGCCGCCGGAGAGCTCCTTGCGGTCGCCGTCCATGCCGCGCAGGAAGTAGGAGTCGTTCTGCGACTTCAGCGCGTCGCCGCCGCCCTGGCCGCCCGTCTTCACGCGGACGTGGCCGTAGCCACGCCACTGCGACCAGGTCTTGAACTTCTTCTTCGTCAGACCGTCGTCATCGTCGTAGTGCCAGGCCGCGCCGCCCAGGTAGTCGTACGTCGTGACGGCGTCGGGTGCGCCGCCGGTGCGGTCGGTAGTGGTCGTGGAGGTGACCACGTACTTGTTGAACCACTGCTTGTCGGGGTCATCCCCCGAGTCGCCGCCGATGTACTGGGGGAAGCAGCGCGTGGTGTTGGACTGCGGGGTGGGCAGCGCGTCCCACTTGCATGCCGGGGCCGAGTAGTTGACGTCGACCTGGCCGCCGGACTCGTCGGCGATCGTGGACAGGCGGGACTTGATGAACGGGGCGTAGCCGTCGCCGATCTTGTCCAGCCGGTTTTCGAGCTGGGTGTAGGAGAAGGTGGTCCGCGGCAGCGTCACCGCGGGCTCGGCGGTGTGGCCGGTGCGCTCGACGGAGCTGAGGAGGAGCTGGTAGTCGACGTCCGCCTTGCCCCAGCGGTGGCGCAGCCGCCAGGAGTCGACCTTGCTGTAGGTGTCGCCCTTGAGGACCTGGGTGGTCACACCCGTCAGGCGCTTACGGGTGAAGAAGGACGGGGACAGGCGGCCCTTGTCGCACTTGGTGCCCGCCTTGCAGTTCAGGTCCCACGGCGTGTCGTACCAGTAGAAGGCGTCCTTCTCGATGTCCTTGCAGTCGGTCTTGCTGCCGGCGAAGCATCGCTCGCCGGTGGTGAAGTCGACCTTGGCCAGCGGCTTGCCGCCGTACATGGAGGAGGACTTCAGGCCGTACTCGATGCGCTTGAGGGAGCCGCCGCGCGTGTAGGGGGTGTCGTCCTCGGCCTTGAGGTTGCGGCCGTAGGAGTTCTTCTCCTGGTCGTAGTAGTACGCCATCGCGTTGCCGCGTGGGTCCACGACGTAGTCGAGGTTCCAGCGCCAGGCCTGCTGGCACCAGGAGCTGGCGAAGGAGTCCTTGTGGCAGGGCTCCCCGCTGTTGTTGCCGAAGACCGGCACCGTCCACGTCGAGCCGGTGGTGGCCTTGCCGCTCTTCCAGCCCGGCAGGCGGTTGTAGCCGAAGTAGTAGCGCACACCGTCGGGGTTGGTCAGGCGCCAGTACTCGCCGTCGTTGTCGCCGTTGCCCCGCTTGCTGGAGGTCAGCCTCTTGATCCGGCTGCCGTCGTCCTGCTGGAACTTGAACTCGCCGTCACCGGCCGGGACGAGTTCGCCGCCCTTGCCGTTGAAGGTGATGAACGCGTTGTCGTAGCCCCAGCACTGGTCGCCCGGCTTGTTGCCGTCCTTGCCCTTCTCGCCGTCGTCGGCGCACGCCTTGTAGCGGCGCTCGATGTAGCCGGGCCACAGGTCGAATCCGTCACCGGCCCAGGAGGACTGGTTGTTCGTGGTGCCGGTGCGGCCGTCGATGGAGCCCGAGGAGTAGGACAGGCCCACCTTCGGCTGCAGTTCGCCCGGCACTTCCGGGACCGGCATGTCGTACGACCAGGAGAAGTCACCGGTGCGCAGGTCCGTGTCCCACTTCGCGGACGGGGACAGCGAGGTCGCCTTGTAGTCGCCGTTCTCGCTCTTCTCCTCCGCGACGGCCGCGAGCACGGTCGGGGCGGCGGAGCGCAGGGTGACCGCGTTCGCGGTCAGGGTCTGCTTCTCGGTGTCGTTGACGGTGCGGAGGGGCTTCGGCGTGCGGCACGCCGCCTTGGCGGGGCTGTCCAGCGCGCAGTCCGGCAGCTGGACCAGGGTGAGGCGGGAGGCGTAGCCGCCACCGAATGCCTCCGCGAAGCCGGAGTAGTCGACCTTGGCCTTGACCACGCCGGGCTTGTCGCCCTTGCCGTCCCTCGGTTCGAGGGTGAACAGCAGGCCCTTCACGCCCGCTCGATCGGCCGCCTTCCGGCTCAGCACGCGGGTCTCGACGCCACCTCGCGCGGCGGGTGTGGGGGCCTTGGCGCTGCGGCGGGCGGTGGTGAGGGCTGAAGCCTTCGGGGCACCGACGGCCAGTGGCAGGCCCTTGGCCCGCTTCGGCTCACCGGCGGCCTTCGGCGCGGCGTCCGGCACGGTCACCACGGCCGAACCGGGGCGCGGCCAGGAGGCCTTGGGCTTCCCCGGGGGCGTCGTCGGCCCCGGGTCGATCCGGCGCGGCTCGACGCGTACGCCGTCACGGCCCTTCACCGGCTTCTCCGCCGAGGGGAGACCGGGGCGTCCGCCGTCGTCGGCGGTCGCCACCGGGGTGGCGGCGGCCTGGAGCAGCGTGCCCACCATCACGGCGGACACGGCCAGGGCCACTCTTCGCCGCAGCGCTTTCGAGCCACGGCGTGGTCTGGATATGCCGTTCATTATGTGAATCAGATCCCTCATGTGCCGCCGGTACAGCGGCGTGCCTGACTGCCCGCCGTGGAGATCAAGGGGGCAGGGTCGATACCTATGAAAAGAAGGAAGAGAAGGAGACGGAAAAGGGGTGGGGACGGTGGGCCCCGGCGTGCGGGACCCACCGCGTAAGCGATCAGCTGTTCCTGGGGACCTCGGTCGGTACGCTGTCCCATTGGCCGGCTAGCCACTCGATCTGGTCGTCGGACAGTGCGCCCTGGAAGGCCCACACGTCGTCCACGGCGCCGGGGAAGTAGCCGCCCCAGGCCCCGCCGGTCTTCTCCCGGCCCACCTGAAGCGCCTTGGTCGCCTTGAACGCCAGCGTGTTGTCCGACCAGGAGATCAGGTCCTGGCAGCCGGACTCGTCGGCATCACCGTCGCCGTCCGCGTCACCGCAGGCGACCTCCTGCAAGCTGCCGTTCACGTACAGGCGGGCCTGCTTGGCGAAGCCGTCGTAGACCACCGCGAGGTGGTTCCACTCGCGGGCATCGTTGAAGTCGCTGTTGCTCACCCGCGTGACCGTGGCGTCCGAGCCGTCCTTGTCCGGCACCGTCAGCTCCCAGCGACCAAGCCCCTCAGGGTCCTTGGCGTCCGGTACGAAGCGGACGCTGAAGGCACTCTCCTTCTCGCCCTGCCCGCTGACCAGCGACACGCCCCGCTTGGGCAGCGCGGCCGCCTGCGCCCACGCCGTGACCGTGAAGCTCCCGCTGGTGTCCACGGGCACCGGGTACATGGACGCGTAACCGCTGGTGCCGTTCAGCTGAAGGCCCTTGGCGTCGACCATGCCAGGGCCGAGCTTCGCCCCGCCGTACAGGCGCATCTCCTGCTCCTCCCCCGACAGATCCGGCGTGCCGGCCGGGCTCGATCCACTGGTCTCCTCGAAGTTCCAGCGGCCCTTGACCAGCGGGCGCTGCTGGAACATCTGCCGCACCTCGTCGGCCGAGACCGGCCGGTCCAGCAGGCGCACGTCGTCGATGCGGCCGGGGAAGTGGTTCGTGACCTGGCCGCTGTAGCTGCCCGCGCCGAGATACAGGGACTGGTCCGCGTAGAAGGCCCCGCCCAGCTTGGCCGAGCCCGCCTTGGAACCGTTCACATACAGCGTCAGAGTGTCGGCCACCGTGTCGTGCACGCCGACCAAGTGCACCCACTGCCGCGTGTACGCCTTGGTGCCCTCGGGCTGCATCGCCCGGATCGGCTTGGCGTCGGCAGAGTCGGCCGAGTACTGGTTGAACGCCCAGCGGTCGTAGGCGGACGAGTAGTACAGCTCGAAGCCGGGCCGGTCCTTGCCCGCCTGCGCGGTGATGATCGCCGCCCCGTCCGGCTTCGTGTCCAGCCGCGCCCACGCGGAGACGGTGAAGCTGCGGGAGGTGTTCACGTGCGGGCCGCTGCTCCGGCCGATCCTGGCGTAGCCGCTGCTGCCGTCGAACCGGGCGGCCTTGCCCGCCACGCCCGTCACACCGGTGGTCACGCCGCCGGAGTACGTGGCCGGCAGAACGCCGCCGTGTCCCGAGACCTCCTTGGCGTCCGCCGCCTCGTCCAGGCCGAAGACGGCGACGGCCGGGCGGCCCGGGTCGCCGACACTCTCGTGCGCACGCAGCTTGTCGACCTCGTCCTGGGCCAGCGGCTTGTCGAACAGCTGCACCTCGTCGACGGCACCGGGGAAGAACGCCGACGGCTTGCCGCTGTAGGAAGCGGCCCCCAGTTGCAGCCCGCGGCGGGCCTCCCACGGCTTGCTGTAAGCGGTCTCACCGACCTTCTTGCCACCCACGTACAGCTCCAGCACGTCACGCACCGAGTCGTACGAGCCCACCAGATGCGTCCACTTCCCCACGCTCACCCCGCCGGGCTTGTCCGCCATGACCCGGGCGATACCCGCATCCGCACTGTCGGACTTGTACTGATTGAACGCCCACCGGTCGTACGCCTTGGAGTAATACAGCTCGAACCCGGGACTGTGGTTGCCCGGCTGCGTGGCGATCACAGCCGCCCCCTCCGGCATCCTCGACAGCTTCGCCCAGGCGGACACCGCGAAGCCGCGGCTGGTGTCCACCACCGGAATGTCCGTGGCCGCGTAGCCGTCGCTACCGTTGAAGGACACCGCCGAACCGCGCACACCGGAGACGCCCGGAGTGGCACCGCCGTGCAGCTGCAGGGCGCGCGCGGGCGTCGAACCCTTCGCCTGTGCAGCCCCCTTCGGCTCGTCCAGCTGCCAGGTGGCCCGCTCGGGCTGACCGGCCCTGACCCGAAACTGGTAGGTGCGGATCTCGCTGCCGTTCCCCGCAGCGTCGAAGGCCTGAGCGGTGACGAAGTTCAGCCCCGGCCTGGCAGGCAGCACCTGCACGCTCTTCGCGCCACCACTGGATGTGCTCACCTCGTTCTTGGAACTGGGGTCGCCGTTGATCCCGTACCGGTAGGACGTCACGTCCTTGTCCGCGGCCTTCAGCTCGAACGCCCCGTATTTACCCACCCCGTCATTCCACGGGTCGCCCGGGTCCTCCGGATCCGAGACCGGATACTCGCCCGAGGAAACCGAAGGAGCCTTGGGGACCTTGGTGTCGTACACGAAATAGCAGCCCGTCGGGTCCCCGGCATACGACCAGGGCGAATACTGTGCCCCGTCATACGAGCGCACGTACCAGTGGATGCTCTTGTTCGTCGGGATGCTCTTCGGCAGGCTGATCGAGAAGTCCGATCCGGACTTCTTCGCCGACGTCCGCCCCGGCTTCCAGCGAGCGATGGTCCCCTTTCCGTCACCAGCGTCCCACTTCGCCTGGAACTGCACCGACACGCTGTCCTTGTCGGGGTCGGTCACGTCCTTGGCGTAGATCTTCCCCAGCGTGCGCACGCGCGCCGCCTTGTCCGGCCTCTTGCACACACCGCCGTACTCCATGCTCAGCTGGGACATCTTCAGCTGGGAGGGCGGACGGTTGTACTTCACCCGCAGAAACGCCCGGTCCGAGAACCGCTTCCACCCGTACGCATCCGACTCGCTGCCCGCCCGCAGCCCGAACGTCATCGTCGACGCCTTGCCGTTGGCGGCGGACTGCACGGCCGACTTCACCGAGAACTCCGCGTCCTTGGCCGCACAGCCGGAGTAGCCGTAGGCGAAGGACTTCGAGCTCAGCTTCTTCTTCCAGAACCCGGAAGCGTTCTGCGAGTTCCAGGTCGTCGAGGACGAGATGCCCTTGGTCTCCCACAACTCCACCGTGCGGTCCGAACAGGACGCCGACCACTTGTTGCGCACCACGAACTCGGCCGACAGGATCGACTTGCCCGCGAACCTCGACACCGGAATGCGATAGAAGAGCCGCTTGGTGTCATGCGGCTTGCAGTAGTACCAGTTGCAGTAGCCCAGGCCCGCGTCACGGTCGCCGTTGAACTTCCACTGCGGCGAGGACGCCCAGTACTTCGACGCCATCGTCCACGCCGAAGCACGCGGCGAGTACCACTGCGGGTCGATGAACACCGGATACTGCGTGTCCTCGCCCTTCAGTACATCCTGGTCAGGAGTGAGCACCAGCTCCTTGCCGCCGTCCGGGACCTCCAGGCCGACGGGGGCCAGCTTTCCCGACTCGCCCGAGGCGCGCTCCTGCTCCTGGCCGGCCTGCGGTGACTCGTCGCCCGCCGCGCTCTCGGGTGCGGCGCGGCGCATCCGCGCGGACGGCCCGGCGGGCGCGCTGTCGGCGCCCGTGCTGGAGTCCCACATCATCGGCGCGGGCGCCTCGAACACCGCGCCATCGGCCCCCTGGTCGGTCGCCTCGACACCCCCTTCGGCGGTCTCCTTCACGTCCATGCCGTCGGCGGCGAGCTTCAGCCGCAGCTCGGCCAGCCCCGAACTCGCGGCCGCCTTCGCCGACTTGACCACCAGGAGCTGCGTGAAGCCATCCGCCTGGGCACCCATGCGCAGGTCCACGTCCGGCAGCACGTCCTGGTACGTGGCCGTGTCCCCGTCGAGCGTCGGCTCGGGCAGCTTCCCCGGCCAGGAGAGCGCGAGCTTGCGACCCGCCTTCTCCATCCGGACCAGCGGCACGTCCCCGCCGCCGGAGAACTCCAGACCCACCGTGGCCACCTTCGGCGCCACCGCGCCGTCCGCGGCCTTCACCAGGTCGGTGTCGACGGGCTTCCACCCCTCGCCCACCCGGGCCCGTACAGGGCGCAGATACTCACGGGCCTCCAGAGCCCCGTCCGCCGTCGCGTGGACATCGCTCGTTTCCCCCCGCAGGGACGTCACTTCGACGGGCTTGCCGGTGCGCCGGGCCTCGGCCTGCGCGGCCTCCGTGGTGCCCACTCCGTCAGCCGCCTCCACCTCCCTGCCGCTCTCCACCGCTCCGGCCCGCGCCACCGGCGCCGCCCGCGCGTCCGGTGCGACACCGGTCAGCAGCGCCCCGGTCACCAGCCCCGCCAGCACCCCTGCAACTCCGCGCGACCGCGCGCGTCTCCACATACCCAACCCGTTTCAGACACGAAGATGAAGATTCCCTTAATGGGTAATCGGACGACGACCGTATGCAGTGGCCACGTAAAGATCGACAGGATCAATGGGGCGTAGCGCACCAATCACACCCTCGAAATGTGACCCTCGCCACGGTTGCCCTCGAACCGGCCCCGACGTCATAACGTTCGCGAAACGCAAGAAAGTTGAGTATGACGTCGCACACGACACATCGCCCCCGGCACGTGCGGCCCCGCCCCTGACAAGCTGTCAACCATGCCCACCACCCCGGACGCGACCACCCGACGTGAGCCTGTGCCGTCGCACGGAAGACCCCGCACCCCGGGGCGGCCGACTGTCCTCCTCGCCCTCTGCGCCTCCCTCTTCACGCTCCTCACCTGGCAGGTCATCACGGACGGCCCCGTACGCCGTCTCGACGAGAGCGTCGGCCGTGATCTGCGGAGCAGCCTCCTGCCGCGCCCCGTCGCCGAACTCTTCGCCGACCTGGGGAACATGACGGTCGCGCTGCCGGTGCTCGGCGCGGTCATCGCGTGCACAGCGTGGTGCGGGCACCGGGCCGCCATGCCCCGCTGGTGGCTGCCCCCGCTGTCCGCGGTCCTCGCCATGGCCGCCGTGCCCGCCCTCGTCGTACCCCTGAAGGCGATCGTCGACCGCGCGGCGCCGCCCGGCATGGACGGCACCGGCTACTACCCCTCCGGGCACACGGCCACCGCCACCGTCGCCTATGGCGCGGCCACTCTGCTGCTCCTCCCCCGACTCCGCACACCCCGCACACGTCGCACGCTGGCCGTCGCGTGTGCCCTGCTGAACCTCGGCGTCGGGCTCGGGCTCGTCTCACGCGGCTACCACTGGCCCGCGGACGCCGTGGCGAGCTGGCTGCTCGGCGGGCTGGTGCTGTCGGCCATGACCGTGGTGTGTACGCGCTGCGAACGGCCATCGGCCGAGGAGTGACCGGCCGCTCGTACGGCTACCGCCCTCGGGCCACGGCCGGTGCGGAGGCCACCCGAAGTAGAGGTCACCCGAAGTACTGGTCGAAGTTCTTCGAGAACTCCCACCCGTTGAACCGATCCCAGTTGATGGACCAGGTCATCAGGCCGCGCAGGGCGGGCCACTTGCCGTGGGGCCGGTAGGAGCCGCAGTTGGTGTTCTTGGTCAGGCAGTCCAAGGCCTTGTTGACCTCGGTGGTGGAGACATGGCCGTTGCCCGCGTGCACCGAGGCGGGCATGCCGATGGCTACCTTCTCCGGGGGCAGGGGCGGGAAGACGTTGGCGGTGTTGCCCTTGACCGGGAAGCCGGTGAGGAGCATGTCCGTCATGGCGATGTGGAAGTCCGCGCCGCCCATCTGGTGGTACTGGTTGTCGAGGCCCATGATCGGGCCCGAGTTGTAGTCCTGGACGTGCAGCAGCGTGAGGTCGTCGCGCAGGGCGTGGATGACCGGGAGGTAGGCGCCCGCGCGCGGGTCCGCGCCCCATTGGCCGGGGCCGTAGTGCTGGTAGCCCAGCTGCACGAAGAACGTCTCCGGAGCCATGGTGAGCGTGAAGTCCGGGCCGTACTTGGCCTTCAGCGTCTTCACCGCCGAGATCAGGTTCACGATCACCGGGGTCGTGGGGTTCTTGAAGTCCGTGTCGTTGGCGTTGAGCGAGAGCGAGTGGCCCTCGAAGTCGATGTCCAGGCCGTCGAGGCCGTACTCGTCGATGATCGCGGAGACGGACGAGACGAACTTGTCCCTGGCCTGGGTGGTGGTCAGCTGCACCTGGCCGTTCTGGCCGCCGATGGAGATCTGGACCTTCTTGCCCTGGGCCTGCTTGGCCTTGATGGCCGCCTTGAACTCGTCCTTCGTCTCGACGTTCGGGCACTCCGTCTTCGGGCAGAGGTCGAAGCGGATGTCGCCGGACGTGGCCGAGGTGGGCTCGCCGAAGGCCAGGTCGATGATGTCCCAGCTGGCGGGGGTGTCCGCGAGGCGCGTGTAGCCGGAGCCGTTGGCGAAGCTGGTGTGCAGATAGCCGACCAGGGCGTGGGCGGGGAGGGCCTTCGTGCCGGTGGCGTCGGCGCGCGCCGACGCCGTCGGGGGCGCCGAGTCCGCCGCGCTCGGCGCGGCGAGCAGGCCGGACGCCGCGAGCGCGAGTGCTGCCGCCGCGGCGAGGATTCCGGGTCTGCGCAGGGGTGAGCGGGAGCGGTCCACAACTGCCTCCGGAGGTGGGGGGGTTGGAGAGCAGGACGCGCTCAAGATGGTCCAGACCAATGCTGTTGTCAAGGCTGTTGTCAGGACTTCGCGCAGCACCGCCCTTGCCGTGGGCAAGGGGTGTCCCGCGGTGCTGACGGTGTCGAAGGAGCTCAGGCCGGAGCCGGAGCCGAGCGGGGGTCGCTCACTCCTCGCGCTCTCCGGCGCCCTTGTCGTGCACCTCTCCGGCGCCCTCGTCGTGCACCTCTCCGGCGCCCACGCCGTCCACAGCGCCCCCGACGCCCTCACCACCCCCCGCCCGCTCGGCCTGCTCCGCCCGCGCCAGCGAAGCCGCCGCCTCGTGCATCGCCAGTTCCAGCAGCGCCGGATCGACCAGCGTGCCGGAGCCGTCCGGTGGGATCAGCCAGCGCACTCCGCCGGTGGACCTGCCTGGGTAGGGGACGACGATCCAGGTGCCGCGACCCGCGCCCCGCACCCCCGTGCCCAGCCAGCGCGCGACCGTGCCCGCGGGGACGAAGAAGCCCATCCGGGAGTCGCCGAAGTCGGCGAGGACCGGCCCCGGCTGGTCCACGACCCGCGCGAGCACGTCGAGCGTGGGGTAGCCCAGATCGCCGGGCAGGATGAGCACGTCCCAGAGCCGGCCCGCCGGGAGCAGGACGACTCCCAGGGGGTTGCGTTCCCACTCCCAGCGGCAGGCGTCCGGATCCGGTGCCACCGACACCAGCCACTCGACCGCCGACTTACTCCCCGTGCCCGTCATGGCGAACCTTCCTCTCGTCGGTCACGCATACGCGTGTCACGAGGGAGAGCGGCCCGGGGGGCGATCATTACGCGGCTTCCGCTACTGAGTGGTAGTGAAGCGCGTCACGGAGGGGAGCGGCGTACGCCGGTGGATGTTCGGGTCAGCTGTCGAAGCCGAGTCCCATCTTGTCCATCGCGCGCAGCCACGCATTGCGGCGCCCGCCGTTCTCGTCGGCCCGCGCGAGCGACCACTTGGTCAGCGCCACCCCGGTCCAGGCGAAGGGCTCCGGCGGGAACGGCAGCGGCTTGGAGCGGACCATCTCCAGGCGCGTGCGCTCCGTGCGCTCCCCCGCGAGCAGGTCGAGCATCACCTCGGCGCCGAACCGCGTGGCCCCCACCCCGAGGCCGGTGTACCCGGCGGCGTACGCGACCCGCTCCCCGTACGCCGTGCCGAAGAACGCCGAGAAGCGCGAGCACGTGTCGATCGCGCCGCCCCACGCGTGCGTGAAGCGCACCCCCTCCAGCTGCGGGAAGCAGGTGAAGAAGTGCCCGGCGAGCTTCGCGTACGTCTCGGGCCTGTGGTCATACTCGGCGCGGACCTTGCCGCCGTAGGGGTAGATGGCGTCGTACCCGCCCCACAGGACGCGGTTGTCGGCGGAGAGCCGGAAGTAGTGGAACTGGTTGGCGGCGTCGCCGAGGCCCTGGCGGCCCTGCCAGCCGATCGCGGCGAGCTGGTCGGCGGTCAGGGGCTCGGTCATGAGGGCGTAGTCGTACACCGGGACCGTGTACGGGCGCACGCGCTTGACCAGGGACGGGAAGACGTTCGTGCCGAGCGCGACCTGGCGGGCGTGGACGCGGCCGTAGGGCGTGCGGATCGCCATGCCCGCGCCCGGCGAGGCGAGTTCGAGGGCCGGGGTGTGCTCGAAGATCCGCACGCCGAGGTCGGCGCAGGCGCGCTTGAGGCCCCAGGCGAGCTTCGCCGGGTGCAGCATGGCGACGCCGTCGCGGTCCCAGAGGCCGCCGAGGAACGTGGGCGAGTCCACCTGCGCGCGCAGCGCCTCAGCGTCGAGCATCTCGACGCTCCCGGCGAGGCCGAGCCCGGCCATCTCCTCGTACACCTCGTGCAGCTCGGCGAGCTGGTGCGGCTGGGTCGCCACGTCGATCTCGCCGGTGCGCTCGAAGTCGCAGTCGATGCCGTAGCGGGCGACGGCGGCCTCGATCGCGTCGAGGTTGCGGGCGCCCAGCTCCTCCAACTGCCCGATCTCGTCCGGCCAGCGGGCCAGGCCGTTGGGGAGGCCGTGGGTGAGGGAGGCGGCGCAGAAGCCGCCGTTGCGACCGGAGGCGGCCCAGCCGATCTCGCGGCCCTCGACGAGGACGACGTCACGGCCGGGGTCGCGCTCCTTGGCGATCAGGGCCGTCCACAGGCCGCTGTAGCCGCCGCCGACGACGAGCAGGTCGCAGCGCTCGTCGCCGACCAGGGCGGGCTCGGGGTCGGGCTTCTTGGGGTCGTCCAGCCAGAACGAGACCGGCTTGGCCTCGGCGAGGGACGCAGTCCAGCGGCGGGTCATGGCGCCAGGGGCCATGATTTCCAACTCCTTCAGGGCTCTTACGGCTCTTACGGCTCTTACGCTCTTACGCTCTTACAGGGATTTCTTGGCGCGGCGCTTTCCGACGACCATTCCTGCCACCACGAGAAGAACGGCAATCAGGAACATCGCCGTGCCGATCACATTGATCTGAACGGGCGTACCCCGCTGCGCGGATCCCCAGACGAACATGGGGAACGTCACAGTCGATCCGGCGTTGAAGTTCGTGATGATGAAGTCGTCGAAGGAGAGCGCGAAGGCGAGCAGCGCGCCCGCGGCGATGCCGGGGGCGGCGATGGGCAGAGTCACCCGCAGGAACGTCTGCACGGGCCCGGCGTAGAGGTCCTGCGCGGCCTGTTCCAGACGCGGGTCCATGGACATCACGCGCGCCTTCACCGCCGTCACGACGAAGCTGAGGCAGAACATGATGTGTGCGATGAGGACGGTCCAGAAGCCCAGCTGAGCGCCCATGTTGAGGAACAGCGTGAGCAGCGAGGCGGCCATGACGACCTCGGGCATCGCCATCGGCAGGAAGATCAGCGAGCTCACGGCGCCGCGCGCGCGGAAGCGGTAGCGCACGAGCGCGAAGGCGATCATCGTGCCGAGCACGGTCGCGCCGAGCGTCGCCCAGAACGCGATCTGCAGGCTCAGCGACAGCGAGCCGCACATGTCGGCGACGCCGCAGGGGTCCTTCCAGGCGTCCGTGGAGAATTCCTGCCAGGAGTAATTGAAGCGGCCCTTGGGTTTGTTGAAGGAGAAGACCGTGACGACGACATTGGGAAGCAGCAGATAACCGAGCGTGAGGAGTCCCGCGATGACGACGAGATTCCGGCGCAGCCAGCGGAAGAATGTCGAGAACGGGGCGAGAGCAGCCATCAGACGAGATCCTCCGTCCCCGACTTGCGGATGTAGAACGTCACCATGAGAAGGATCGCGGCCATCAGGATGAAGGAGAGTGCCGCGGCCGTCGGGTAGTCCAGGATGCGCAGGAACTGCGTCTGGATGACGTTGCCGACCATGCGGGTGTCGGTGGACCCGAGCAGGTCGGCGTTCACGTAGTCGCCCGCCGCCGGAATGAAGGTGAGCAGGGTGCCGGAGACGACGCCCGGCATGGACAGCGGGAAGGTCACCTTGCGGAAGGTGGTGAACGGCCGGGCGTAGAGGTCGCCCGCGGCCTCGTGCAGCCTGCCGTCGATGCGCTCCAGGGAGGTGTAGAGCGGCAGGATCATGAACGGCAGGAAGTTGTACGTCAGGCCGCAGACCACCGCGAGCGGGGTGGCGAGGACGCGGTCGCCGTCGGTGGCGCCGAGCCAGTTGGTGACGTCGAGGAGGTGCAGGCTGTTGAGGGCGCCGACGACCGGGCCGCCGTCGGCGAGGATCGTCTTCCACGCCAGCGTGCGGATGAGGAAGCTGGTGAAGAACGGCGCTATCACCAGGACGAGGATCAGATTGCGCCAGCGGCCCGCGCGGAACGCGATGAGGTACGCCAGCGGGTAGCCGAGCAGCAGGCACAGGACCGTCGCCGCGCCCGCGTAGATCACCGAGCGCAGGAACTGCGGCCAGTAGTCGCCGAGCGCGTCCCAGTAGGTGGCGAAGTGCCAGGTGACCTTGTAGCCCTCTTCGAGGGAGCCGGTCTGCACCGACGTCGACGCCTGGTAGATCAGCGGCAGCGCGAAGAAGACCAGCAGCCAGAGGATGCCGGGGAGCAGCAGCCAGTAGGGGACGAGGCGGCCGCGCCTGCGGGGCGGGCGCGCCGGGGGCTCGTCGGCCTCGGGGGGCGCGGCCTTGGTGAGGGTGGTCACGCGTCCTCCTCGACCTTCTCCACGCCCGCTTCGGCGTCCTGACCGGCGTCGAGCCCGAAGGTGTGGGCGGGGTTCCAGTGCAGGACGACCTCGGCGCCGGGGACGAGCCGGGTGTCGCGCTCGATGTTCTGCGCGTACACCTCGAAGGCGTCGCAGACGGGGCTGTCGACGACGTACTGCGTGGAGACGCCGATGAAGCTGGAGGCGGCGATGCGGCCGGTGATGCGGTTGCGGTCGGCGGGGATCGCGCCCGCGTCGTCGGCGTGCGCGATCGAGATCTTCTCCGGGCGTACGCCCACCAGGACCGTGTCGCCGGTGCCCGCGGTCGCCGTGCATCGCGCCGTGGGCAGCGTCAGCTTGCCGCCGCCCGCCTTGAGGAACACGTCGTCGCCGCTGACCTCGGCCACCTCGGCCTCGATGAAGTTGGACGTGCCGAGGAAGTTGGCGACGAAGGTGGTGCGCGGGTTCTCGTACAGGTCGGCGGGGGCGCCCTGCTGCTCGACGCGGCCGCCGTTCATCACGGCGACGGTGTCGGCCATCGTCATGGCCTCCTCCTGGTCGTGCGTGACGTGCACGAAGGTGATGCCGACCTCGGTCTGGATGCGCTTGAGTTCGAGCTGCATCTGGCGGCGCAGCTTCAGGTCGAGGGCGCCGAGGGGCTCGTCGAGGAGCAGCACCTTGGGGTGGTTGATGAGGGCGCGGGCGACGGCGACGCGCTGCTGCTGGCCGCCCGAGAGCTGGTGCGGCTTCTTGCGGGCCTGCTCGCCCAGCTGGACCAGGTCGAGCATCTCACCGACCTGCTTCTTCACCGACTTGATGCCGCGCCGGCGCAGGCCGAAGGCGACGTTCTCGAAGATGTCGAGGTGCGGGAAGAGGGCGTACGACTGGAAGACCGTGTTCACGGGCCGCTTGTAGGGCGGCAGCGCGGTGACGTCCTGCTCGCCGAGGCGGACGGTACCGGTGCTCGGCTCCTCCAAGCCCGCGATCATGCGCAGGGTGGTGGTCTTGCCGCAGCCGGAGGCGCCGAGCAGCGCGAAGAAGGAGCCCTGGGGCACGGTGAGGTCGAGCGGGTGCACGGCCGTGAAGGAGCCGTAGGTCTTGCTGATGCCGCTGAGGCGTACGTCGCCGCCGTGTTCCGCGGCTTCGTGGGCAGTCGTCATGTTGGCGTCCCGAGGAATTCGATGAGGTGTACGTCAGGAACCGGTGAGCTTCGCGAACTTCCCCTCGTACGCGGCCTCTTCCTTGGGGCTGAGCGAACGGAAGGCGTGCGACTTGGCGGCCATGGCCTTGTCGGGGATGATCAGCGGGTTCGCCGCGGCCTTGGGGTCGATCTTCGCGAGCTCCTCGCGGACGCCGTCCACGGGGCACACGTAGTTGATGTAGGCGGCGAGGCGGGCGGCGGGTCCTGGCTCGTAGTAGTAGTCGATGAGCCGTTCGGCGTTGCGCTTGTGGCGCGCCTTGTTGGGGACCAGGAGGTTGTCCGTCGAGGTCAGGTAGCCGCTGTCCGGGACGGCGAACTCGATGTCGGGGTTGGAGAGCTTGAGCTGGACGACGTCACCGGCCCAGGCCACGCACGCGGCGAGGTCGCCCTTGTCGAGGTCGGCGGTGTAGTCGTTGCCGGTGAAGCGGCGGATCTGCTTCTTGTCGACGGCCTTCTGGAGCCGAGCGGCGGCCGCGTCGAAGTCGTCGTCGGTGAACTTCGCGGGGTCCTTGCCGAGGTCGAGGAGGACCATGCCCATGGAGTCCCGCATCTCGGAGAGGAACCCCACGCGCCCCTTGAGCTTGGGGTCGTCAAGGAGCTGCGACACCGACGTGATCTTCTCTCCGTCGGTCGCCTTCTTGTTGTACGCGATGACCGTGGAGATGCCGGTCCAGGGGTACGAGTAGGCGCGCCCGGGGTCCCAGTCGGGCGAGCGGAACTGGGCGGACAGGTTGGCGTAGGCGTGCGGCAGCTGGGCCGGGTCGAGCTTCTGCACCCAGCCGAAGCGGATCAGGCGGGCGGCGAGCCAGTCCGTGACGCAGATCAGGTCGCGGCCGGTGTCCTGCCCGGCGGCGAGCTGCGGCTTGACCTTGCCGAAGAACTCGTTGTTGTCGTTGATGTCCTCGGTGTACTTGACCTTGATGCCGGTGCGTTTCGTGAACGCGTCGAGGGTGGGGCGCCGCTCGTCCTTGTCGACGTCCATGTACTCGGTCCAGTTGGAGAAGTGGACGCGCTTGTCCTTGTCCGAGCGGTCGTCCGCGGCGATGCCGCCCTCGCCCTTGCCGGCCGCGGGGATGCCGCAGGCGCTCAGGGCGCCGAGCCCGCCCGCGGCGAGCAGGCCGCCGGCGGAGGCGCGCAGCACCGAACGGCGGCCGATCGCGGCGGAGCCGCCGCGCAGGGCGCGCCGTGCGGCGGCGAACTGGGCCGGGGACAGGGAGTCGGGCTCGTAGTGCTCCATGCGCTTGCTGCCCTTTCGGGAGGTGAGCGGGCGGGCGCCGTCCGGTCGCGCGGCGCCCGTCCCCGCGTGCGGCTATCGGTCCCCGAAGATCGTGCGGTGCCAGTCCTTCCTGGCCACCGCGGTGTTGTCGTACATGACGTGCTTGATCTGGGTGTACTCCTCGAAGGAGTAGGCGGACATGTCCTTGCCGTAGCCGGACGCCTTGTAGCCGCCGTGCGGCATCTCGCTGAGGATCGGGATGTGGTCGTTGACCCACACGCAGCCCGCCTTGATCTCGCGGGTCGCGCGGCCCGCGCGGAAGACGTCCCGGGTCCAGGCGGAGGCGGCGAGCCCGTAGGGGGTGTCGTTGGCGAGGCGGATGCCGTCGGCGTCGGAGTCGAAGGGCAGCACGACGAGCACCGGGCCGAAGATCTCCGCCTGCACGGCCTCGCTGTCCTGCGCGGCGTCGGCGATGAGGGTGGGCTTGTAGTACGCCCCGGGGTGGTCGGGTGCCTCGCCTCCCGTCACCACGCGGGCGTAGGAGCGGGCCCGGTCGACGAAGCCGGCGACGCGGTCGCGGTGCGCGTGCGAGATGAGCGGGCCGAGGTCGGTGGCCGGGTCGAAGGGGTCGCCGAGCCGCACGGTCGCCATCAGGTCGGCGACGCCTGCGACGAAGGCGTCGTACAGGGGCCGCTGCACGTACGCGCGCGTGGCGGCGGTGCAGTCCTGGCCGCTGTTGATGAGGGCGCCCGCGACGGCCCCGTGCACGGCGGCCTCCAGGTCGGCGTCGTCGAAGACCACGAAGGGCGCCTTGCCGCCGAGCTCCAGGTGCAGCCGCTTGACGGTGGCGGTGGCGACCTCCGCGACGCGCTTGCCGACGCCGGTCGAGCCCGTGAAGGACGTCATGACGACGTCACGGTGGCCGACCAGGTGCTCACCGGCCTCCTGCCCGGCCCCGCTCACGATGTTGACGACGCCGTCGGGGATCCCGGCGGCGGTCGCGGCCTCGGCGAAGAGCAGGGACGTGAAGGGGGTGAGCTCGGACGGCTTCAGGACGATGGTGTTGCCCGCGGCGATGGCGGGGAGGACCTTCCAGGCGGCCATCTGGAGCGGATAGTTCCAGGGCGCGATGGAGCCGACGACGCCGATCGGTTCGCGGCGGACGTACGAGGTGTGGTCGCCGCCGTCGTACTCCCCCGCCGACTGGCCCGCCAGGTGCCGGGCGGCGCCCGCGAAGAAGGCGGTGTTGTCGATGGTGCCCGGCACGTCGAACTCGCGGCTCAGCTTGATCGGCTTGCCGCACTGCAGGGACTCGGCCTGCGCGAGCTCCTCGGCGCGCGCGGACAGCTCCGCGGCGAAGCGGTGCATGGCGTCGGAGCGCTCACCGGGGCTTGCGGCCGCCCAGCCGTCGTAGGCGCCCGCGGCCGCGGCGACGGCCGTGTCCACGTCCTTGGGGCCCGCGAGCTCGTAGCTGAGGACCTCCTCGCCCGTGGCCGGATCGACGACCGCGTGGGTACGTCCTGAGGTGCCCTGGGTGAGGCGTCCCGCGATGTACTGGGCGCCGTCCGCGAAACGGTCCCGCGCCTGGAATGTGTGCATGACGCTCTCCTCCGCCGGCCGCCCCGTCCCGAGAGGGTCGGCGTAGTTCCAGATCGATTTGAGTGCCGATCCTGACAGGGGGTCGTGGGTCCAGCAAGCGATTCCGTTGTTGCCTTTTGGTTACGCGACGGAATCTGTCGACCAGATGTCGAGTCGGCCTGGAAATTGTGGGACGGAATGTCAGTGGTGCCTGCCAGAGTGGCGTGCATGAGCGATGTCACGGGGGAGGACACGGGCAGGGGCAGGGTCGAGTACCTGCGCTTCTGGGGGCACGCCCCACGTCGGGACGGCACGCTGGGGGCCGGCTGTCTCAGCCAGTGGTGGCCCTCGCCGTTCACGGCCGACGGCGTGGAGTACGCGACGGCGGAGCACTGGATGATGGCCGCGAAGGCCCGCCTCTTCGACGACGCCGACGCCGAGCGGGCGGCGCTGTCCGCCCGGACGCCCGCCGAGGCCAAGCGGGCCGGGCGCCTTGTGCGGGGGTTCGACGACGAGGTCTGGGAGCGGGAGCGCTTCGGGATCGTGGTCGAGGGGTCGGTGCGCAAGTTCTCCTCGGACGACGCGCTGCGGGCGTATCTCGTCGGCACCGGGGAGCGGGTCCTCGTCGAGGCGAGCCCGGTGGACCGGGTGTGGGGCGTCGGGCTCGCCGCCGACGATCCGCGGATCGAGGATCCCGCGCGGTGGCGGGGGCTGAATCTCCTGGGGCTCGCGCTGATGGAGGCGCGGGAGCGCCTGCGGTGAGAGCGCTGCCCCGCCCGGGAGCCGCGCCCGCTGTGGGCGGCCGGGCGGCCGGGGCGATGGGTGCAGGGCGCCCCGGAAGCCCTCCGGGACCGCGTCCTACGATGATCCCCGACCCCCGCGGGGGTCATCCGATCAGCCGATCACACCGTGTTCCCGGGGAGGAACCCATGCCCGACCAGCACAACCCCGCCGCGCAGGCGCAGACGCAGGCGTTCATCGCCGGACTGCCCAAGGCGGAACTCCACGTCCACCACGTCGGCTCCGCCTCCCCCCGGATCGTCTCGGCCCTCGCCGCCCGGCACCCCGACTCGAAGGTGCCGACCGACATCGAGGCCCTCGCGGACTACTTCACGTTCACGGACTTCGCCCACTTCATCCAGGTGTACCTGTCCGTCGTCGACCTCATCCGCACCCCCGACGACGTCCACCTCCTCACCTTCGAGGTGGCCCGCGAGCTGTCCCGGCAGAACGTGCGGTACGCCGAGCTGACCATCACCCCCTTCTCCTCCACCCGCCGCGGCATCGACGAGCGCGCCTTCATGGCCGCCATCGAGGACGCCCGCAAGACCGCCGAGGCCGACCTCGGCGTGGTCCTGCGCTGGTGCTTCGACATCCCGGGCGAGGCGGGCCTTGAGTCGGCGGAGGAGACGGCGCGGCTCGCCACCACCGACGGCATCCGCCCCGAGGGCCTGGTCTCCTTCGGCCTCGGCGGCCCCGAGATCGGCGTACCGCGCCCGCAGTTCAAGCCGTACTTCGACCGCGCCATCGCCGCCGGCCTGCACTCGGTGCCGCACGCGGGCGAGACCACGGGCCCCGAGACCGTCTGGGACGCGCTCACGCACCTGCGCGCCGAGCGCATCGGGCACGGCACCAGCTCCGCCAGGGACCCGAAGCTCCTCGCGCACCTGGCCGAGCACCGCGTCCCGCTGGAGGTCTGCCCGACCTCGAACATCGCCACGCGCGCCGTCACCACCCTCGACGAGCACCCGCTCAAGCAGTTCGTGGACGCGGGCGTCATCGTCACGATCAACTCCGACGACCCGCCGATGTTCGGCACCGACCTCAACAACGAGTACGCGGTCGCCGCCCGCCTCCTCGGCCTCGACGAGCGCGGCATCGCCGACCTGGCGAAGAACGGCGTCGAGGCGTCGTTCCTGGACCGGGCGGGCAAGGACAGGATCACCGCGGAGATCGACGCGTACACGGAGAACTGGCTGGCCTCCTGACGCACGACCGGCCTTCTGCCGCCCGCCTGGGCGCGCCGCGGACGGGCCCCGGGGCCGACACGTCCCGGGGCCCGTCCCCCGCCACAATGGGACCCATGCGCACCGTGACTGCCGTGGCCCACCGGGGCGACCCCTACCGCGTCCGCGAGAACACCCTCCCCTCCCTGCGCTCCGCGCTCGAACGGGGCGCGGACGCCGTGGAGATCGACGTCCGCCTGACCCGCGACGGCGTGCCCGTCCTGCTGCACGACACGAGCCTCACACGCCTCTGGGACCACGACCGGCCGCTGGCCGCGCTGTCCGCCGACGAGGTGCGCGGGCTGACCGGAGGCGGCGTGCCCACCCTCGCGGAGGCTCTGAAGGAGACGGACGGCCACCGCGTCCTCCTCGACCTGCCCGACGCGACCCCCGAGGTGGCGCGCGCCGTCGTCGGCGTCGTCGGCGACTGCGGCGCGGCCGACCGGGCGTACTACTGCGCCGGCCCCGGCGCGATGCTCGCGGTGCGGGCCGCGGACCCGGCCGCGGAGATCGCCCTCACCTGGAAGTCGCTCGCCCCGCCCCGGCCCGCCCTGCTCGCCGCGATCACCCCGCGCTGGCTCAACTACCGCTTCGGCCTGGTGAGTCGGGACCTGGTGGACCGGGTGCACGCGAGTGGTCTGCTGGTGTCCGCGTGGACTCCCGACACCCGGCGCTCCATGCGTAAGCTCATCTCCCACGGGGTGGACTCCCTCACCACCAACCGCGTGGACGCACTCGCCGCCGAGCTGTCCCGAGGACCCCGGCGGCATCGCCTGGAGACAGGGAAGGAACCGCACGAGTGAGCGCAGAGCACGCAGCGGACTTGTCGAACGCGCAGAGCCAGGACGGCACCGGCCGCATCCGCACCGACGTGGCGCACAACGCCCGCGTCTGGAACTACTGGCTGGGCGGCAAGGACAACTACGCGGTGGACCGCGCGGTCGGCGAGCAGGTCGTCGAGATGTTCCCGGGCATCGGCGAAGTGGCCCGCGCGGACCGGGCGTTCCTGGGCCGGGCGGTGGCGCATCTGGTTGGCGACGCGGGCATCCGCCAGTTGCTGGACATCGGCACGGGCCTGCCCACGGGCGACAACACCCACGAGGTCGCGCAGCGCCTCGCACCGGACGCCCGCGTCGTGTACGTGGACAACGACCCGATCGTCCTGACCCACGCGAGCGCCCTGCTGACCAGCTCCCCCGAGGGCACGACCGCGTACATCGACGCGGACGCCCGGGACACCGAGCGCATCCTGCGGATCGCCGCCGAGACCCTCGACTTCGAGCAGCCGGTGGCCGTGATGCTGCTCGGCATCCTCAACTTCATCCCCGACACGGACGTGGCCCGCGGGATCGTTCGGACCCTCATGGACGCGGTGCCGTCCGGCAGTTACCTGGTCCTGACCCACCCCACCCTGGACGCCGACGTCGGCGGCGCGGACAACCAGCCGGCCATGGACTTCTGGAACGCGAACGCGACCCCGCCGATCACGGGCCGCACCCGCGCCGAGTTCCTGTCGTTCATGGAGGGCCTCGACCTCCTCGCCCCGGGCGTCGACTCGTGCGCGCGCTGGCGGTTCCCGGGGGCGGAGCCGGTGCCGCAGCTCGGCGCGGTGGGCCGCAAGCCCTAGCACCACCCCCAAGCCCTAGCGCAGCCCCGCACGGGCCGCCTGGTCCGGCTCCCCCGCGACCACGCCGACGGGCGGCACGATGGCCTGCGCGTCCACGCCCTCGCCGACCCAGAGGCCGATCAGGAGCGCGGCGGTCGCCTCCACGAGCCCGGCCCGGCCGAGGCCGCCCGCGGTGTAGGGCACGCAGCCGATGTCCCGTACCAGCGCGCGGACGACGTCCAGCGCGTCCTCGTCGTCACCGCACACCGGCACCGCGAGGCGCCGCCCGTCGAACACGGGCGGCGCGAGCCGCCACACGCTGTCGTGGCACAGGTTGAACGCCTTCACCACGCGGGCGCCGGGCGCGGCGGCCGCCAGCCGCTCGGCGGCCGACGGAGCACCCCCGGTGAGCAGCGCGAAGCCCTCGCCCACGGGGTTGGAGCAGTCGATCAGGACCCGGCCGCGCAAGGCGTCGGCGAGCCCCGCGGCGACGTCGGCCCCGGCCGCGTACGGCAGCGCGTGCAGCACGGCACCGTCCCCGCACTCGACGGCGGTCCGCAGCGAGCCGTGGCCCGCCGCGCCGATCCGCCCCGCGAGGGCGGCCGCCCGGCCCTCGTCACGCCCGCCGACGAACACCTCGTGTCCGGCGCGCACCCACTGGCCGCCCAGCGCTTCGGCCATCTTCCCGGCTCCAAGAATCCCTATCCGCATGCGCGCAGCTCTCCCTCGTCCATCCCCTGCGCCGGCCCGCTGACCGGCAGTACGAGAACGACACTAGAAAGCCGCTCGGGCACCGATCGGTAAGTCTCGGCCCGCCTACGCCGCCGCACCGCGCCTGGGGCACCATGCGAAGGGTGACGCCCCACGAACCGACCGACTTCCTCGCCGACTGCCGGGCCCGCCTCGCCTTCGACCTGCTCGCCAACACCTGGAACGCGGTGGCCCTCTGGGCCCTGCGGCACGGCCCGCTGCGCCCCCGCGAACTGCGCGACCGCATCGGCGGCATCAGCCCCAAGATCCTCACCGAGACCCTCCGCCGCCTGGAGTACAACGGCCTGCTGACCCGCCACGCCTACGCCGAGTCCCCGCCCCGCGTCGAATACGCGCTCACCGACCTCGGCCGCACCCTCCTCACCCCGATCGAGGCGTTCGGCGCCTGGGCCTACGAACACGGCGACGAGGTCCTCGCGGCCCAGGACAGAGCCGAGCCCCCCTGAGGGGACACCCCTACAACTACCCCTAGAAACACATCAGTTGTCCCGGACTCGCCTCAGGGTCCCCTCCCCTCCCCGGCGACGATCCGCCCCCACCCGTCCGCCGCACAGGATGAGAGAGAACCCGCAGTCACTCACCCTGGAGCAGCCCATGCGTGTACGTGCCGGCCTGTCCGCCACGATCGCCGCCGCCGTCTCTCTCGGCCTCACGGCCACCGCGGCACCCGCCCTCGCGAGCAGCGCCGGACCGGCGTCCGCCGTCGCCGCGGACACCCGCTCGGAGCCCGACGCCGAGGCGCTGCGCGCAGCCATCGCGGGGCTGCCCGATGCCGACGCGACCGCCGCGCTGGTGCGGGTGCGGGGGAAGAAGGCGTCGTGGCACGGGAGTTCGGGGGTGCGGGACCTGAAGTCGGGGCGGGCCGCCGTCCCCGAGGGGCGGTTCCGGGCCGGGTCCACGACGAAAGTGGTGACGGCGGCCGTCGTGCTGCAGCTCGCCGCCGAGGGCAGGGTCGACCTGGACGCGCCCGTGCAGCGCTATCTGCCCGACCTCTTCGCCCGGAACGCCGACGCCTTCCGCAAGCCCATCTCCGTACGCCAACTCCTCAACCACACCAGCGGGTTGAGGCCGGGGCGGTCGCTGGGCAAGACCTTCGAGGAGCTGTACGCGAACCGCTTCGAGACGCTCACGCCGCAGGAGGTCGCCGTCACGTCGATCGCGAAGGGGCCCGCACACGACCCGGGGGTCGAGCAGGAGTACCTGGGCATCAACTACACCCTGCTCGGGCTGCTCGTCGAGAAGGTCACGGGACACTCCTACGAGCGGGAGGCCACCCGGCGCGTCCTCAAGCGCGCGGGCATGCGGCACTCCTCCTTCCCCGGCACCGACCCGCGTATCCACGGCCCGCACAACCGCGGCTACCAGGCCGTGCCGGAGCCCGGCGGCGGGACGCGGCTCGTCGACGTCACCGAGTGGAACCAGCGGGACCGGATGGCGGGCGGCGACATGATCTCCACGACGGCCGACCTGGAGCGGCTGACCGTCGCGCTGTTCCGCGGCAGGATCGTGCCGAAGCCGCAGCTGGAGGAGATGTTCACGGTGCCTGAGGGCATCGAGGGCGCCACGATGAGCGCGGGCTTGACGCGGTACGAGGCGCCGGACGGGCGGGTCGTGTGGCTGAAGACCGGGGGGCGGCACGGCTACAACTCGATCCTCGCCGCCACCCGGAACCTGGACACCGTCCTCGTCTACTCGGTCAACTCCACCGACGCCAAGGGCCAGGACATGAATCCGGTCGCCGAGCGCATCATCAAGGCGGCGCTCAAGCCCGCCCGCGACTGACCCTTCCGCCCGCCCGCGCCGCCCCCGCCCGACCCCCCGCCCGCGCGCCGGACCTACGCGTTCGTCCCGCTGTCCACCGTCAACTCCGCGCCCGTGACGGTGCGCCCGCCCGGACCCACCAGGTGGGCCACCGTCGCCGCGATGTCGTCGGCTTCCGAGTAGTGGCCGAGGGCGGTCATGCCGCGCTGGAAGTCGGCGCTGTCCCCGTCGGTCGGGTTCATGTCGGTGTCCGTCGAGCCGGGATGGACGGCGTTGACCGTGATGCCGCGGGGGCCGAGTTCACGGGCGAGGGCCTTGGTGAAGCCGCTGAGGGCGGACTTGCTCATGGAGTACAGGACGATGCCGCCGAACGGCACCCGGTGCACGAGGTTGCTGCCGATGCTCACGATGCGCCCGCCCCGCGGCAGATGCGCGACGGCGGCCTGCCCGGCGACGAAGGCGGCGCGGGCGTGGATCGCGAGGGTGCGGTCGAGCTCCTCCAGGGTGACGTCCTCGAACGGCCCGTACGGGTACACGCCCGCGTTGTTGACCAGGATGTCCAGGCGGCCCAGCTCCCGCGCGGCCCGCGCGACGGCCTCCCGCACCGCGTCCGCGTCCGCCGCGTCGGCCTGGATGGCGACGGCCCGCCGTCCCGCGGCCTCCACGTCGGCGACGACGGCCTCGGCCTTCGCCTTCCCGGCCGGGCTCACATAGGTGAACGCCACATCGGCCCCGTCCCGCGCGAGACGCCGCACGATCGCCGCCCCGATCCCCCGGCTGCCACCCGTCACCAGCGCGGCCTTGCCCACCAGCTCAGTCATCCCCGACCCCACGTCTCGTTCTCGTCCGTGTCCCTGTATGCGCGCCGACCCCGGACACTATTTCTGTGCCGATCGACACAGAAAACTTTCACACGGGCGCATCGGCACGTCAAGCACGTCAGGCCCTATATTTGTCAGTCACTACAGAATTTCGGCGGGCACAGGGACGAGGGAGGCGACAGCCGTGGCGGGACGCGGACGGCCCCGGGCCTTCGACCGGGACACGGCGCTGCGCCGGGCCATGGAGGTGTTCTGGAGGCAGGGGTACGAGGCCACGTCGATGACGGACCTCACCTCCGCGATGGGCATCGCCTCGCCCAGCCTGTACGCGGCCTTCGGCTCCAAGGAGGCGCTGTTCCGCGAGGCGGTCACGCTGTACAACGCCACCGAGGGCTCCGCGATGGCACGGATGGACGAAGTCCCGTCGGCCCGGGCGGCGGTGGAGGGCGTGCTGCGCGAGAACGCGCGCGCGTACGCCGACAGGAACAGCCCCAGCGGCTGCATGATCGTGCTCGCCGCCACCAACTGCTCGGCCGCGAACGCCCCCGTGTGGGAGCACCTGTCGGGCTGGCGGAAGGCGGGCGCGGAGATGGTGGCCCGCCGTCTGGACCGGGGCGTCCGGGAGGGCGAACTCCCCGCCGGCACGGACACCGAGGCCATGGCCGCCTTCTACACCACGGTCATCCAGGGCATGTCGGTGCAGGCCCGCGACGGGGCGACCAGCGCCGACCTCGACAGGACGGTGGACCGGGCGATGGCCGCGTGGGACGTGGTGGCCGCTCCGGGGCCCTGACCCACGTCAGGCAGGACGTCCTCGGCTGAGGCGAGGGTCGGTACGGGGGGCCGTACGGGGGCCGGTGCGGGGGCCGGTGCCGGGTATGGGGGAGAATCCTTCGGTTCACCTCTGTACCAGGAGATTCATGCACAACCGTCTGCCCCTGCTCGCCGTCTGCCTCACACTCGCCGCTTTCGGCGCCTCGGCATGCGACTCGTCCGGGGACCGCGGGTCGAGCGCCTCGGCGACACCGCCTGCCACGTCCACCTCGTCCGCCCCGTCCGCCCCGTCAGGGAGCCCGTCGGCGTCCCCCGACGGAGCGCGCGGGCTGACGGAGGTCTCGGCCGCGTTCTACCTCAAGACGATTCGGGACAACTACCCGGACCTGGACCGCATCGGCGACGACGAGCTCGTGACCCATGGCAGCGCGCTCTGCGCCGCCCGTGGTCAGGCCCTCGTCGACCAGGTCAAGAAGACCAGGCGGGAACTGAAGCTCGACGGGAAGCAGGCTTCGCGGATCCTCGGTACCGCGCACGGCAGTTGCGGCAGGAACTCGCTCGGGTGACGCCGGAGCCCCGCTCTACAGCCCCGCCAGGGAGTTCCACCGCTTCGCGAACTCGGTGCGCTCCCGCGACGTGATGTCCCGCGCGATCACTAGCCGCTCGCGCATCGCGTCGTCCGGGAAGATCAGCGGGTCCTCGGCGAGCGCCGCGAGTTCCTTGTCCTTGGACGAGGCGAGGATGTCGCGGGCCGCGGGCACGGGGCAGACGTAGTTGACCCAGGCGGCGAGTTCGGCGGCGACCTCGGGCTCGTAGTAGTGGTCGATGAGCCGTTCCGCGTTGGCCTTGTGGCGGGCGAGGTTCGGGATCATCAGGGACTCGGCCCACAGCTCGGCGCCCTCCTCCGGGACGACGAACTCGATGTCGGGGTCGTCGGCCTGGAGCTGGATGACGTCGCCGCTGTAGGCCTGGCAGGCGAGGACGTCGCCGCCGGCGAGGTCCTTGATGTAGTCGTTGCCGGTGAAGCGGCGGATGTGGTGGCTGTCGACGAGCTTCTCGACCCGGTCGCACATGCGGTGGAAGTCGTCCGCCGTCCACCGGGTGATGTCGACGCCGTCGCCCTGCATCAGCAGCCCGAAGGCCTCGTCGAGGCCGGAAAGCAGGGTGACGCGGCCCTTGAGGTCGCCCGCCCACAGGTCCGACACGTGCCGGATCTCCCGGCCGAGCCGCTTCTTGTTGTACGCGATGCCGGTGATGCCGGACTGCCAGGGGACGGTGAACTTGCGGCCCCGGTCGAAGTGCGGCGAGCGAAGCAGCGGGTCGAGGTGCTCGGTGACGTTCGGCTGCCGGGCCCGGTCCATCTCCTGCACCCAGCCGAGGCGCACGAAGCGGGCGCACATCCAGTCGCTGATGACGATGAGGTCGCGGCCGGTCTCCTGGTGGTTCATCAGGGACGGGCTGATCTTGCCGAAGAACTCGTCGTTGTCGTTGATCTCCTCCGTGTAGCGCACGTCGATGCCGGTGCGCTTCTCGAAGGCGTCCAGGGTGGGCCGCTTCGACTTGTCCTTGTCGTCGGTGTCGATGTAGAGCGGCCAGTTGGCGAAGGCCACCTTCCGCTCCGTGCGCGAGCGGTCGGCCGCGCCGCGCTCGTCGGGCGCTATGTACGCGGCCGGAACCCCGCAGCCGGTGGCGAGCGCGGCCACCCCGGCGGCCGTGGCCCCGCCGCCGAGGGCGCGCAGCAGGGCCCGGCGGGACACACCGCCCCCGCCGACACGGTGGCAGGCGGGGCCTTCAGGGTTCGCTCGCAATGCTCTCGGGTTCGCTCGCACCTCGGCAGCATGCACGGGCGCGCGGGGGCCGGGCAATGGACGGTGCGTCGGGGCGGGGGTGGCGCGGGGCGACATGCTGTCGGCCCGCACCGGGGTGCGGCCCGGGCCCTCAGCCGCCCGGCGCCAGCCACCCCGCCAGGTCCGACGCCGTCACGCGCGTCAGCGGCGTCTCGTCGAGCACGCCGGGGAAGAGCCGGTACGCCGTGCCCGACGCGGCGCGCTCCGCCCCCGCGAGGTCCCCGTGCACGAGGGCGACCAGCGCGTGCCGGTCCGCCAACTCCGGCTCCGCGCACAGCACATCGGGCTCCCACGCGTCCCGGATGCGCACGGCGAAGTCGGCGCGCGGCTCGTCCGGCTCCCGGCGGTACCCCCACAGGACGTGCCCGCGCCCGCGCACCAGGACGTCCCCGTCGGTGCGGGCAGCCGCCGTCCAGCAGGCCAGGTCCCACAGCGTGGCCCGGCCGCCCGCCTCGAACGTGTCGACCAGGTCGTGCCCGGCCCGGGCGAGCGCCGCGCGGTGGCGCCAGACACTGTGGTTGCCGTCGCCCGTGGCCAGCGTGAGGTCGGCCCACCAGGCACGGCGCGAGCGCAGGTCCATGATCATCGGCACGCGCAGCGCCGCGTCGCCCGCGAGGTCGAACCGCTGCCGCACGGTGCGCGGGTCGTAGCGCACGCGCTCCCGCGTCGCCGGGTCCACGGCCATGAACCCGGCGAAGGCGTCGGGGAGTTCGTCGAAGGGCACGTTGTTGTACGACAGGACGGCGGGCACGACGAACCGCACCCCGGCCTTGGCCAGCCGCGGCAGGTCCAGGTCCAGGTACTCGGTGGCTCCGTGCGGCGCGGGCGCCGAGGTCAGGTCGCCGGAGTGCAGGGCGGCGCCGCCCGCGTACTCCAGCTGGGTGTAGTCGCAAAGGCCGACGAACCGCCACGCGTCGTCGAACAGGGCGACGGACAGGTCGAGGTCGACCCGCACGCCCTTGGGCTGCATCCAGTGCAGGAAGAGCCGGACACGCTCGCTCTCCCCGGGCATGGGCAGCGAGCTGCCGCGCGGCACGGAGACGAGCGAAGCGGCGGAGGCACGCTCGGCGAACGGCACGGGAAGATCGGCGAGGGAGGCGTCGAGGACGGCGATGCCGTACGGCACGCCACCGGACCGGCTGAGTATCCGCTCGTCCGGCGTTCGAGGACGAGCCGCGAAGCGGCGATCAGCGGGGTCCAGGGGCGGCAGCCCCTGGTTGCGGGAAGGGGTGCCCGCGCGCCCAGCGCGCTGATCGGGCGCAGTGGAGAGGCCCCCGGCAGGGCCCGCCCCCAGCCGCCGCACCGCCTCCGCCTCGATCAGCTCCGCGACCCGGCACGCCACCCGGGACGGTAGCGGCGGCCGGTCGTCATCGACCGCGTAGGCCTTGGTCACCCGACCGCGCGGAAAGAAAACACGCCGCCCCCCGGGCGCCCCCCGGACCTTCATCCGGCCGTACGCACCGAGCAACGGCCCCGCACCCACCCGCGGCAGCGCGTGCGCCAGCGCCTCCGCGACCACCTCGGGCAGCGCCTCCTCACCCGACCGGGCCAGCAGCACATCGAGCCGCCGCAGCAGCTCACCGGGCCGTGCCCGCAGCAGAGCGGTCGCGGCCGTGGTGTCCCAACGAGCGAGCGCGGCCTCGACGCGCCCCTGCCAGCCGATGTGGCGCAGCCGATCCCCGTCCAGACGAATGTCGTCGTGCCGGGCGGCCTCACCGAGCAGCACCTCGGTGAGCGCGGGGTCGTCGAGCCGCGTACCGCGCAGCACGGCGAAGGCGAGCGCGGCACGAGGGTGCCGCCCGGCCCGCGCGCCGCCCTCGAAGGGGTGCAGGATCTCCGCAACGCGCTTCCAGGCGCCGGGGTACCGGGCGAAGTCCTCGCAGAGACTGCCGAGTTCGAACGAGTCGAGCAGACCCAGCAGTTCGCGCCGCACGGGCCGCGACACCCGCCGAAGGCGCGGCAGTTCGAGCAGGTCGGGGTCGCCGCCGGACCGCACGACGAGCAGCCGCAGCACGTCGGTGGCCGTGTTCGCGTACCGGGCGACGAGCGGCCGCGTGGCCGGGTCGTCCAGGAGCGGTGCGAGGGCGAGGGCCTTGCTCTCGCGCAGGGGTATCTCGTCCGGCAGCCACGCGAGGCCGCCCGGCTCGCCCCGGTCGGATCCACCGGCCGCCCGGTCGTCCGCGTGGGCCCGCGCGAGCAACAGCACGAGGTCGTCGTGGTCCTGGGGGTTCAGCGGGGTGCGCCGGGCGAGCAGCGCGGCGAGTTCGGCCTCCGCGTCGTCGGGGGTGCCGAGGCGCAGGGCACGCAGGACGTCGCCGCCGTCACCGCCGTGCTCGGCCCCCGTGTCGATCCAGGGGTCGGTGGGCCCGTCCGTCTCGTAGCGCTTCTCACAGATCGGGCACGCGTACCAGATGCAGCAGTCCTCGCAGCAGCCCCAGTCCACCATCACGCCGTGGCAGTTGTCGCACACCAGGTGCGCGCAGGGCGCGAGCGCGCGCACGCGCGCCTTGGTGCCCGCGCAGTTCATGCAGGGCTGGTGCGGCTGGGCGGCGAGGTGGGCGACGACGACGGAGGTGTAGCGGTCGTACGCGTGCTGGTACGGGATCTCCTCGGGGAAGCGCGCGAACAGCGGGGCGTGGTGGCGGTCGGAGCCCAGCAGGGCGTCGACGTCCGCGAGCAGCCGCATGCCGGTCACGGCGAGTTCGGCGGTGGGCAGGTCCGTGAGCGCGCGGCGCAGCGGGGCGGTCAACAGATGGCCGCGGTCGGCGAGTTCGGCTTCGAGGACGACCACGGCCGCCTCGGTCTGCGCGGACCGTCCGGCGCCGGAGGGTACGTACACGCTCTGTCGGCGGCGCAGCAGCAGCGCAGCGAGGTCGTCGGTCGTCGTCATCAGGTCACACCCCCGTCGTACAAGCACAAGCGGGGGCGGAGAGTGTGTGCGCTACGGATCTTTTCGCAGAAGAAGGGAGAAGGAAGCACACAACGGGAGCCGCCCCCGCGTACGCAACGGTACGCGGGGGCGGCGATCAGGGCATCCGAATTAGGCGCCCCGCCGGAGCACGCGGCCTGCGGCCGACGGGTCCCGGACCACTCTCGATGGAGGGGACTAGCCCTCGATCGAGGTCATCACGTGCTTGATGCGCGTGTAGTCGTCGAAGCCGTACGCCGAGAGGTCCTTGCCGTAGCCGGACTTCTTGAAGCCGCCGTGCGGCATCTCCGCGACCAGCGGGATGTGGGTGTTGATCCACACGCAGCCGAAGTCGAGGGCCTTGGACAGGCGCATCGCGCGGGCGTGGTCCTTGGTCCACACCGAGGAGGCGAGGGCGTACTCGACGCCGTTCGCGTACTCGATCGCCTGGGCCTCGTCCGTGAAGGACTGGACGGTGATGACGGGGCCGAAGACCTCGTTCTGGATGATCTCGTCGTCCTGCTTGAGGCCGGAGACGACGGTCGGCGCGAAGAAGTAGCCCTTCTCGCCGACCCGCTGGCCGCCCGCCTCGACCTTGGCGTGCGCGGGCAGCCGCTCGATGAAGCCGGTGACCTGCTTCAGCTGGTTGGCGTTGTTGAGCGGGCCGTAGAGCACGTCCTCGTCGTCGGGCCGGCCGGTCTTGGTGTCGGCGGCGGCCTTGGCGAGGGCGGTCACGAACTCGTCGTGGATGGACTCGTGGACGAGCACACGGGTCGCGGCCGTACAGTCCTGGCCCGCGTTGAAGAAGCCCGCGACCGAGATGTCCTCGACGGCCTTGGCGATATCGGTGTCCTCGAACACCACGACGGGCGCCTTGCCGCCGAGCTCCAGGTGGACCCGCTTGAGGTCCTTGGAGGCGGACTCGGCGACCTGCATGCCGGCGCGCACGGAGCCGGTGATGGAGGCCATCGCGGGGATCTTGTGCTCGACCATGGCGCGGCCCGTGTCACGGTCGCCGCAGATGACGTTGAAGACGCCCGGCGGCACGATGGAGCCGATGATCTCGGCCATCAGGACCGTCGACGCGGGGGTCGTGTCGGACGGCTTGAGGACGACCGTGTTGCCCGCGGCGAGCGCCGGGGCGAACTTCCACACGCCCATCATCATGGGGTAGTTCCACGGCGCGACCTGCGCGCAGACGCCGATCGGCTCGCGCCGGATGATGGAGGTCAGACCCTCCATGTACTCACCGGCGGCGCGCCCTTCGAGCATCCGGGCGGCGCCCGCGAAGAAGCGGATCTGGTCGACCATGGGCGGGATCTCCTCGGACCGCGTGAGTCCGATCGGCTTGCCCGTGTTCTCGACCTCGGCCGCGATGAGCTCCTCGGCGCGCTCCTCGAAGGCGTCGGCGATCTTGAGGAGGTACTTCTGCCGCTCGGCGGGCACCAGGTCGCGCCAGGCCGGGAAGGCGTCGGCGGCGGCCTTCATGGCGGCGTCGACGTCGGCCTGGCCCGAGAGCGGTGCCACCGCGTACGCCTCGCCGGTCGCCGGGTTGATCACCTCGGTGGT
Source organism: Streptomyces flavofungini (assembly GCF_030388665.1). NCBI lineage: Bacteria > Bacillati > Actinomycetota > Actinomycetes > Kitasatosporales > Streptomycetaceae > Streptomyces > Streptomyces flavofungini. The sequence continues at coordinate 2,636,671 of NZ_CP128846.1, forward strand.
CCGCCCGTCGGCCGCGTCCCGGAATTCGCCGTTGATGTAGTTGCGCAGACGGCGCAGCTCGGTGGTCACTGCCAAGCCCTCCTGTCCAGTGGATGAGACACCCACCCTAGTCGTTACACCGACGCTTTCAACATACCCAGCCCTCCAGATCTGCGAAATCCGTTCCTCCAGACTTATCGAACAACGAATTTCATCGCTTCGGGCTTGCGGAACAGACGAGACGTCGTGCACAGTGATGCCGTGGCAAGTCGAAGCGCAGACCCCAGCAGCTCCCGCGGCGGCGGCAGCCCGTCGATCGACGCCGTCTCCCTGGCGATCATCGAGCAGCTCCAGGAGGACGGCCGCCGTCCGTACGCCGCCATCGGCAAGGCCGTCGGCCTCTCCGAGGCGGCCGTGCGCCAGCGGGTGCAGAAGTTGCTCGATCAGGGTGTGATGCAGATCGTGGCCGTGACGGACCCGCTCACCGTGGGCTTCCGGCGCCAGGCGATGGTCGGCATCGACGTCGAGGGCGACGTGGACCCGGTCGCGGACGCCCTGGCCGCCATGCCCGAGGCGGAGTACGTGGTGATGACCGCGGGCTCGCACGACCTCCTGGTCGAGATCGTCTGCGAGGACGACGACCACCTGCTCGAAGTCATCAACAAACGGATCCGCGCGCTCCCCGGCGTGCGCTCCACCGAGAGCTTCGTCTACCTCAAGCTCAAGAAGCAGACCTACATGTGGGGAACCCGATAGCCGTGAGCACCAAGGACCTCAGCCGGACCGCGTACGACCACCTGTGGATGCACTTCACCCGCATGTCGTCGTACGAGAACGCGCCCGTTCCCACCATCGTGCGTGGCGAAGGGACCTACATCTACGACGACAAGGGCAAGAAGTACCTCGACGGCCTCGCGGGCCTGTTCGTGGTCCAGGCCGGGCACGGCCGCCGCGAGCTGGCCGAGGTCGCCGCCAAGCAGGCCGCGGACCTCGCCTTCTTCCCCATCTGGTCGTACGCCCACCCCAAGGCCGTCGAGCTGGCGGAGCGCCTCGCCCAGTACGCCCCCGGCGACCTGAACAAGGTCTTCTTCACCACCGGCGGCGGCGAGGCCGTCGAGACCGCCTGGAAGCTGGCGAAGCAGTACCACAAGCTCACGGGCAACCACACGAAGTACAAGGTCATCTCGCGCGCGGTCGCCTACCACGGCACCCCGCAGGGAGCCCTGTCCATCACCGGTCTGCCGGCCCTCAAGGCCCCCTTCGAGCCGCTGGTCCCCGGCGCCCACAAGGTCCCGAACACCAACATCTACCGCGCCCCGATCCACGGCGACGACCCCGAGGCCTTCGGCCGCTGGGCCGCCGACCAGATCGAGCAGGAGATCCTCTTCGAGGGCCCCGAGACCGTCGCCGCGGTCTTCCTGGAGCCGGTGCAGAACGCGGGCGGCTGCTTCCCGCCGCCGCCCGGGTACTTCCAGCGCGTGCGCGAGATCTGCGACCAGTACGACGTGCTGCTCGTCTCCGACGAGGTCATCTGCGCCTTCGGCCGCCTCGGCACGATGTTCGCCTGCGACAAGTTCGGCTACGTCCCCGACATCATCACCTGCGCCAAGGGCATGACCTCGGGCTACTCCCCGATCGGCGCCGCGATCGTCTCGGACCGCATCGCCGAGCCGTTCTACAAGGGCGACAACACCTTCCTGCACGGCTACACCTTCGGCGGCCACCCGGTCTCCGCCGCCGTCGGCCTCGCCAACCTCGACCTGTTCGAGCGCGAGGGCCTGAACCAGCACGTGCTCGACAACGAGTCCGCGTTCCTGACCACCCTGCAGAAGCTGCACGACCTGCCGATCGTCGGCGACGTCCGCGGCAACGGCTTCTTCTACGGCATCGAGCTGGTGAAGGACAAGGCCACCAAGGAGTCCTTCACGGACGAGGAGTCGGAGCGCGTGCTCTACGGCTTCGTCTCCAAGAAGCTCTTCGAGTACGGCCTGTACTGCCGCGCCGACGACCGCGGTGACCCGGTCATCCAGCTGTCGCCGCCGCTGATCTCCGACCAGTCGACGTTCGACGAGATCGAGGGCATCGTGCGGCAGGTCCTGACGGAGGCCTGGACCAAGATCTGAGCCGTCGCGGCCCCTTCCGGGCCCGCCCCGCACCGAGCGCCGTGACCGGCCCGGGTGCGCCCATCCGAGTGAGATGGGCGCACCCGGGCCGCGTCCTTGTCCGGCCCCCGGTGCCGAATCCTTAGCGTGCCCAGTGACCGATCGGCCCAGCCTTCGTTCCCCCGTACGGGGGAGGCAATCTGATCTGAACCGAGGTGTACGCCATGGTGGCCCCGCCGGACAACGACGTGCTGTGGGCACGCGCCCTGCACGTCACACGCAACGGATCCCCCGCGCTCACCGGCGTCTCGCTCGGTGTCCGCGAGGGCGAGATCCTGGCCGTCGGCGGCCCGCGCGGCAGCGGCAAGACCACGCTCCTGCGCTGTCTGTCCGGCCAGCTCCTGGCCCACCAGGGCGAGGTGTGGTTCAACTCCGCGCCCGTGCACACCATGGGCCCGCTCGCCCGCGAACGGCTGCGCCGCGACAAGTTCGGCTGGATCGACCCCGAGCCCCGGCTCGTCCCGGAACTCAACGCCTGGGAGAACGCCGCCCTCGGCCTGATGCTGCGCGGCGGCGCCCGGCGCGGCGCCCGCACCGCCGCCCACGAGTGGCTGGAGCGCCTCGACATCGGCGACTGCGCCCGCAAACGCCCGCACGCCCTCACCCAGGCCGAGCGTCAACGCGTCTGTGTGGCCCGCGCCCTGGCCTGCGCGCCGACCGTGCTCTTCGCCGACGAGCCCACCGCGCCACTGCACCGCGCCGACCGCGCGCACGTCCTGCGCACCCTGACGACGGCGGCCCGCTCGCACGGCATCACCGTCGTCCTCGCCACCCATGACGCCGAGGTCGCCTCGCTCGCCGACCGCACGGTGACGCTGCTCGACGGGCGGCGCGTGCACACCGTGCACCTGCCGGGGGAGGAAGCGGGGCCGGGCGGACGGGCCGGTGCCACGAAGAGCTCCCGCGTCACCGGCGCGTCCACCGCCTCCCCCGGACCCGCCGAGGCCGCCGCCTCCGGTCCCGTCGACGCGGCCGCCCCCACCGACTCCGACACGGAAGGCCGGGCCGCGTGCTCGCTCTCCGCCTAGCCCGCGGCTCCCACCCCCTGGTCCAGCTGCGCAGGCTCCTGGTCGCCGCCGCGGCGGCCGGAACGGGCTTCCTGCTCCTGTGCGCCCTCGGGTACGCGCTCGGCCACGCCGGGTCCACCGGCGCCGTGCTCCGGCTGGCCTGGTGCGCCGCCCCGCTCGCCGCCACCGTCCACTTCGCCGTCGCCGTGGCCCGCGCCGACCCCGGCACGAAACCACGCCCCGGGCTCGCCTCCATCGGGCTCGGGCCCGGCCGCCTCATGGTCATCTCCGCCATGACCACGGCCGTGGCCTGCACGCTCGGCTCCATGCTCGCGCTGCTGTTCTTCCTGCATCTGCGCGGCGATCTGACGGGCCTGCCGTTCGACGGCGCCGCCGCCGAACTCCTCGCCGCCGACCGGCCGTTGCCGCTCGCCGCCGCCCTGACCCTGCTCGCGCTCGTGCCGCTCGCCGCGTCCGTGGCCAGCGCCCTCGCGCTGCGCCCGCGCCGGGCCAAGCCCGGATCCGACGCGACGCCCGCCACCGGTCCCGCCCCCGACGCCGACCCCACCGACATCGCGCCCCCGGCCGCCGCCCCCGGCGGACTGCCCTGGGGCGTCGCGCTGTTCGCCGCCGGACTCGCCGCCGAGACGTACGCGAGCAGCGCCGACGACGGCTCGGGCCCGCGCCTGCCCGGCGGGCTCGCCGGCAGCCCCGTCGGCGTCCTCGCCGGCTGGGGGCTCACCGCCGTCGGTCTCGCCCTCGCCGGGCCCGCCCTCACCCACCTGTGCGGGCGGCTGCTCCAGGCCGTGCGGCCCGGGGCGCTGCGGCTGCTCGCGGGGCGCGTGCTCCAGCAGGAGGCACGGCGGATCGGACGGCCGCTCGGCGTGGTGTGCGCGGTGGCGTCGGGCGCCTACGCGGCCCGCACCCTGTACGCCGACGCACCGGGCGGCGCCTCGGACATCGGCCCGCTCACCACCCTCGGCGCCGTGGTCGTCGCGGGCTGCGCCGTCCTGACGCTCGCCACGGCCGCCGTCGAGGCACGGCACGCCCGGGCCGACACCACGGCGGCGCTGCTGCGGCTCGGGGCGCCCGCCGGGCTCCTGCGGGGGTGCGCGGCCCTGCGGGCCGGGGCGCTGCTCGCGGTGTTCGGGCCGGTGACGTGGCTGGTGGCGGAGGTTTCGGCACTGCCGCTCGGCCGGTGAGCGGTGCCGCGAGGCGGCCCGGGGCGCCCCCGGATCCGGCGCCCTCGAAAACTCGTACAAGAAATTTCGCGAAGAGCGATGAGTTCTGCTCCGGAGGGTCGTCTAATCCTGCGTAAGACGCACACAGGCGCTTACGCGAGGCACACACCCCACGGGAGACGCACATGTACCAGCAGATGATCTTCGTGAACCTGGCCGTCAACGACGTCGAGGCTTCCAAGAAGTTCTTCACCAGCCTCGGTTACGAGCTCAACCCCCAGTTCTCGACGGACGACTGCGCCTGCGTGAAGATCAGCGACACGATCGTCGCAATGATGCTCAGCAAGTCGCACTACGCGCAGTTCACGACGAAGGAGATCGCCGACGCCACGAAGACCAGCGAGGTCCTCGTGGGGCTGAGCGCCGAGAGCCGCGAGGCCGTGGACACGCTCGTCGACAAGGCGGTGGCGGCGGGCGCCACGGACGGCAAGACCCAGGACTACGGCTTCATGTACGGCCGGGCGTTCGACGACCTGGACGGCCACACCTGGGAGGTCATCTGGATGGACCCGACGCAGGTCGAGGGCTGATCCGAAGTCGCGTCCCAGGGGTGCCCAGCAGGGGCGGATGCTGCCCTCCGAAGCATCCGCCCCGCACCCCGGGCGACCGTGAGATCGAGACACTCGCCGAGTTCGACGAGGTCGTCGCGGCGAGTGGTTCGCTCGCCGGACACCACGTCCAGGCCGTCGGTCACGCGGTGGGCGCGGGCCGCCAGGGGCGGCACGGCACAGCCCCGGACCACAGCGCCGTCACGGCAGGGCTCACCCGAACGAGGCCCGCTCCAGCCAGAACTCCAACAGCTCCCGGTCCCCCAGTACTTCAACCCGCCCGGAGTCCAAGCCCCGCCGCCGGTAGAAGGCGAGCAGGACCTCCGTGAGCGGCCCACGAACCGCGACGTCGGCCTTCTCATGGGCCCGACGCCACACCACCCCCTCCTCGGCCAGCTCCACCACCCACTCCGCGTCGAGCGACGCCTCCGCGTCCACGGCGTGGAGATGGAGGGTCCGCCCGCCCCCGCGCAACTCCACCGCGTTGTCCGACAGCTGGGTCCGCTGGACGTACTGCACGATCTCCAGCCACTCGTCGATCGCGTCGGCCGCGACCTCGGGCGCGACGACGTACTCGACGCCCGCGGCGATCGCCGCGTCGGCCCGGTGCACGGCCACCTCGTGCGTCATCCGTCGCGCCCAGAACTCGGCGGTGTGCTCCGCCGCCCACGTCCACACGGCGGTCTCCCCCGTGGCCCCCGCGAAGGCCGCGTCGATCAGCTCCGCCGTCTCGGCGAGCCACGCGTCGAGTGCGGCGGGGTCGTCGTCGGCGGGGCCCGCGAAGTCCGGGACGTCCGACTCGGGGATGTTCTTCTCGGCCCGGGTCCGGACATGCGCCTCGACCCACCGCACGGCACCGCCGGTGTGCCGGGCGAGTTGGCCGAGGGTCCACTCGGGGCAGGTGGGCACGGTGACCGTGAGGTCGGCGCCCACCAGCGTCTCGCGGAACAGCTGCAGCTGACGGCCGACTTCGGCGCGGTAGCGGTCGTAACCAAGTCTCGTCATGGCCGAACCATAGATCGAGATCTGCGCTGCTGACAGCCCCATTTCCGGCACCGCGGGCCCGCCCGGCGCACCCGCCCCGGCGCCCCCGCGCCCGGCCGCCCCTCAGCCGAGGACCACCACGTCACCGGAGTCGAAGGCGACCCCCACCGTCCCGCCCACGGCGGGCGCGTCCCGCAGCGCGCACGCCGCTTCGAGCCTCGGCCCGCCCGGGGGCTCGAGCTGGACGGCGACATGCGTGCCCCGGAACGTACGCGCCGCGACCACGCACGCGAGCCCCTCCCGCGCCTCCACGAGCCGCACCCCGGCGGGTCGTACGAGGAGCCGGCAGGCGCCCTGCCGGGTCCCGGCGGGCACCGGGATCTTCCCCCACGCCGTGTCCGCGGCCTCGCCGGTGACGGTCGCGTCGACCACGTTGTCGAAGCCGAGGAAGCGCGCCACGAACTCGTCGGCGGGGTTGCGCCACACCTCAAGGGGCGTGCCGGACTGGGCGATCCGCCCGTCCCGCATCACCACGACCCGGTCGGCGAGCGCGAACGCCTCGCCCTGGTCGTGCGTGACGGCCAGCACGGTGGTGCCCAACTCGTCGAAGAGCTCGCGCAGTTCGACGACGAGGCGTTCGCGCAGCGAGCGGTCGAGCTGGCCCAGGGGTTCGTCGAGCATCAGCAGGCGGGGCCGGGGCGCGAGCGCGCGGGCGAGCGCGACGCGCTGCTGCTCACCGCCCGAGAGCGCGGACACGGCCCGCTTCTGGGCGCCCGGCAGCCCGACCAGGTCGAGCAACTCGGCGACCCGCAGGGCCTGTTCGGCGCGCGGGGTCCCGTGCATGCGCAGCCCGAAGGCGACGTTCCCGGCCACGTCCCGCTGCGGGAAGAGCTGGTGGTCCTGGAACATCAGGCCGACGCCCCGCTTGTGCGCGGGCACTCCGGCCTGGTCGCGCCCGCCGAGCAGGACCCGGCCCGCGTCCAGGCCCTGGAGCCCGGCCACGACCCGCAGGAGCGTCGACTTGCCGCTGCCGCTCGGCCCGAGCACGCACACGATCTCCTGCTCGGCGACGCCGAGGCCGACGCCGTCCAGGGCGGCGCGGGCCCCGAACCGTACCGTCACGTCGTCGAGGCGCAGCAGCGCCCCGGCGGCGGCACCGGTCGCGCCGGGCTTCGCCTGCGTGGCCGTCATCAGAACTCTCCCGTCGTACGTTCGGTGCGCAACCGCTCAAGGAGCAGCAGCGACACCGCGCACACCGCCATCAGAATCGTCGACAGGGCCATCGCCTGCCCGTAGTTGAGGTCTCCGGCACGCCCGAGCAGCCGCGCCACCGCGACCGGCAGCGTGGGGTTGTCCGGCCGGGCGATGAAGACCGTCGCGCCGAACTCGCCGAGCGACACCGCGAAGGCGAAGCCCGCCGCGATGAGCAGCGCCCGCCGCACCAGCGGGAAGTCGACCTCCCGCCAGGCCCGCAGCGGAGAGGCCCCGAGCACGGCCGCGGCCTCGCGCAGCCGTCCGTCGACCGCGCGCAGGACGGGCAGCATGGTGCGGACGACGAACGGCACGCCCACCAGGGCCTGGGCCAGCGGCACCAGGAACCAGGACGCCCGCAGATCGAGGGGCGGCTCGTCCAGCGTGATCAGGAAGCCGAAGCCGACGGTGACCGCGGACACGCCGAGCGGCAGCATCAGGAGCGCGTCGAACCCGCGCACGAACCGGCCCGCACGCCGGGTCAGCGCGGCGGCCGCGAGCCCGCCGATGACGACCGCGATGGCCGTGGCGACGACGGCGTACCGCAGCGAGTTCCCGACGGCGTCGATGGCCGGGACGAGGAACGCCCCGCCGTCGGCCGACCGCAGCGTCTCGTAGTACAGGAATCCGAAGCCGTCGGGTCCGTCGAACGACCGCTGCACCAGGACGCCGAGCGGCAGCAGGATCAGCAGCGCGACGGTCACGAGCACGAAGCCGAGGAGGGTCCACTGCCCGGCGCCGCGCGGCCGCCGTACCGTCGCCGAGGCGTCCACCAGCTTCAGCGCGCTCTCGCGCCGGCGCACCGTCCAGGCGTGCACGGCGAGGACCGCGCCGACCGCCGCGAACTGCACGAGCGTGAGGACGGCGGCGGTCGGCAGGTCCAGGAGCTGCGCCGTCTGCCGGTAGATCTCGACTTCGAGGGTCGAGTACGCGGGCCCGCCGAGGATCTGGACGACACCGAACGACGTGAACGTGAACAGGAAGACCATCAGCGCGGCCGCCGCCACTGCGGGTGCGAGCGCGGGCAGCGTCACCGTCCGCCAGGCACGCGCGCGGGACGCGCCGAGCATCCGCGCGGCCTCCTCCTGGCGCGGGTCGAGCTGCGCCCAGAGCCCGCCGACGGTGCGGACGACGACGGCGTAGTTGAAGAAGACGTGCGCGAGCAGGATCGCCCACACCGTCGTGTCCAGACGCACGCCCCACAACTCGTCGAAGAGGCCGCCGCGCCCGATCAGCGCGAGGAAGGCCGTGCCGACGACGACCGTCGGCAGCACGAACGGCACGGTGACGACGGCCCGGAGCAGCTGCTTGCCGGGGAAGTCGAAGCGCGCGAAGACGTACGCGCCGGGGAGCGCGATGAGGAGCGTGAGCCCGGTCGACGCGAGCGCCTGCCAGGTGGTGAACCACAGCACCTGCTGGATGTCGGACTGCCCGAGGACCTCGGTGATCCGCCCGAACCGCCAGCTCCCGTCCGGCTTCAGGCCGCGCGCGACGATCGCGGCGACGGGGTAGGCGAAGAAGACGCCGAAGAACGCGACGGGCAGGGCCATGAGGCCGAGCCGAGCCGCGCTCCCGCGCCACCGCCCGGGAAGGCTCCGAGAGGCCTTCCCGGAGCGGGACTCGGCTACTTCAGAACGAGCGAGGTCCACGACTTGACCCACTGCTCACGGTTGTCGGCGATCTTCTTGGGGGCCATGGTCTGCGGCTTGTCGACGGTCACGCCGAACTTCCGGAACAGCTCGGGCGTCTGCGCGGCCTTCACCACCGGGTTCACGAACATCTGGAGCGGCATGTCGTCCTGGAACTTCTTGCCGATCATGAAGTCGAGGAGCGCCTTGCCGCCCTTCTCGTTCGTCGCGCCCTTCAACAGGCCCGCGTACTCGACCTGGCGGAAGCAGGTGCCGGTGGCGACCCCGGTCGGGGCCTCCTTGGGCTGCGGCTTGGCGTAGAGGACCTCGACGGGTGGCGACGAGGCGTACGACACGACGAGCGGCCGGTCGCCCTTGGCCTTCTTGCCGCCGGCCGAGCCGGAGAACTCCTCGTTGTAGGCCTGCTCCCAGCCGTCGACGACCTTGACGCCGTTGGCCTTCAGCTTCTTCCAGTACGACTCCCAGCCGTCGTCGCCGTACTTCGCGGCGGTGCCGAGGACGAAGCCGAGGCCGGGCGAGGAGGTCGAGGCGTTCTCGGTGACGAGGAGGTTCTTGTACTGGGGCTTGATCAGGTCGTCGAGCGTCTTCGGCGGCGCGAGCTTCTTGTCGGCGAAGTACTTCTTGTCGTAGTTCACGCAGATGTCGCCGGAGTCGATGGGCGTGACGCCCTTCTCGCCCCCGGCGAGGCGGTACTGCGGCAGGACCTGGTCGGCGCCCTTGGCCTCGTACGGCTCGAAGACGTCGTTGTCGAGGGCCCGGGAGAGCAGGGTGTTGTCGACGCCGAAGAAGACGTCGCCCTGCGGGTTGCCCTTGGACAGGATCGCCTTGTTCACGGCCTGCCCGGCGTCGCCGTCCTCAAGGACGCGCACCTTGTAGCCGGAGGTCTTCTCGAAGTCCTTCAGGACGCTCTTGGAGACGTTGAAGGAGTCGTGTGTCACGAGGGTCACGGACTTGGAGTCCGAGGCCTTGGAACCGCTGTCCGAGCTGCACGCGGTGACCGCGACGAGCCCGAGGCCCACGGCGACCGCCGTGACCGAGGCCCTGTGCACCGCGGTCTTCTTGGTGGTGCTCACGAAAAACATCCTCCTGGAGTTGACCAGGAAGAGACGCGGCCCCGCCCGGGACCGACGGATCGGCGTCCCGGGCAGGGCGCAACAGCTTGAGTAGCGACCGAACTTCCTACCCAGAATGACCTGGGCGAGGTTCAGAGGGTCTGCGGCCGATACCGCACTCTCAGCGCTGTGGCGCTCCCCTGTCGGAATATGCAGATGTGGTTACGCCCGCAAGACTACCTCTCGGCCGCGGCGAGCTGCCCGCACGCCCCGTCGATCTCCTGGCCACGGGTGTCACGGACGGTGACCGGCACGCCGTGGGCGGCGATGGCCTCCACGAAGGCCTTCTCGTCCTCGGGCCGCGACGCCGTCCACTTCGAGCCGGGCGTGGGGTTCAGCGGGATCAGGTTCACGTGCACCGGCTTGCCCCGGAGCAGCCGGCCGAGCCGGTCGCCTCGCCACGCCTGGTCGTTGATGTCCCGGATCAGCGCGTACTCGATGGAGAGGCGGCGGCCGGACTTGGCCGCGTACTCCCAGCCCGCGTCCAGGACCTCACGCACCTTCCAGCGCGTGTTCACCGGGACCAGGGTGTCGCGCAGCTCGTCGTCGGGCGCGTGCAGCGAGATGGCGAGGCGGCACTTGAAGCCCTCGTCCGCGAACCGGTGGATGGCGGGCACCAGGCCGACCGTGGACACCGTGATGCCGCGCTGCGAGAGGCCCACGCCGTCCGGCTCGGGGTCGGTGAGGCGGCGGATGGCGCCGGTCACGCGGTTGTAGTTCGCCAGCGGCTCGCCCATGCCCATGAAGACGATGTTGGAGAGGCGGGCCGGGCCTCCCGGGATCTCCCCGTCCCTGAGGGCGCGCATGCCGTCGACGATCTGGTGCACGATCTCGGCGGTCGACAGGTTCCGGTCGAGGCCGGCCTGGCCCGTGGCGCAGAACGGGCAGTTCATGCCGCAGCCCGCCTGGGAGCTGATGCACATGGTGACCCGGTCGGGGTAGCGCATGAGCACCGACTCGACCAGCGTGCCGTCGAAGAGCCGCCACAGCGTCTTGCGGGTGGTGTCGTCGTCGCAGCTGATGTGCCGCACCACCGACATCAGCTCCGGAAGCAGCGCCTCCTGAAGCTTGCCGCGCGCACCGGCCGGGATGTCCGTCCACTGCTCGGGGTCGTGGGCGTACCGGGCGAAGTAGTGCTGCGAGAGCTGCTTGGCGCGGAACGGCTTCTCGCCGGTCGCGGCGACGGCTTCCTTCCGCTCGGCGGGCGTGAGGTCGGCGAGGTGCCGCGGCGGCTTCTTGGCTCCACGGGGGGCGACGAAAGTGAGTTCTCCGGGCTTAGGCATGGTCTGTCCATTGTCCCAGAGATACGAAGAGGGGCCCGCACCCTGTGGATAACGGACCCCCTCGTACGAAACCGCAGGTCAGCCGGTGTCGAAGAGCGACGCCGATCAGCCGGAGCCGACGAACGCCACAAGGAGCAGCCACACCACCGGAGCCGTCGGCAGCAGCGAGTCGAGGCGGTCCATGATGCCGCCGTGGCCCGGCAGCAGTGTGCCCATGTCCTTGATGCCGAGGTCCCGCTTGATCATCGACTCGCCGAGGTCGCCGAGCGTCGCGCTCGCCGCCACCGCCAGGCCGATCACCAGGCCCTGCCACCAGGTCCCGTCGTCGATCAGGAAGTGCATGCACAGCGCGCCCGCCCCCATCGCGAAGGTCACCGCGCCGAGCAGGCCCTCGCGGGTCTTGCCGGGACTGATGCGCGGAGCGAGCTTGTGCTTGCCGAAGCGCCAGCCGATCGCGTACGCCCCGGTGTCGCTGACCACCGTGAGCACCAGGAACGTCAGCACCCGCTGCGGGCCGTCGTCCGCGGTCAGCATCAGCGCGACGAACGTCGCGAGGAACGGGACGTAGAAGGCCGCGAACACACCGGCCGTGACGTCCTTCAGATAGCCCTCGGGCGGCTCGGTCATACGCCAGACGAGTACCGCGAGGGCCGTCAGCGCCATCGCCACCCAGGCGCCCTCGGCCCCGCGGACGTACCCGGCGACAACCATCGCGGCGCCGCCCACCGCGAGCGGTACGAGCGGCGCCTTGATGCCCTTGCGCTCTTCGAGGCGTGAGGTCAGCTCCCAGAGGCCGACCACCACGGCGACCGCTATGACGCCGACGAAGACGGCCTTGACGATGAACAGAGAGGCGACGATGACCACGCCGAGGCCCACGCCGACACCTATGGCCGCCCCGAGGTCACGGCCCGCGCTCTTCTTCTTCGGCGGGGCGGGGGCGGGCTGTGCTGCGCCGGTCATGGGCTCCTGCGGCTTCTGCGCGGGGTGCGCTGAGGGCGCGGGCGGCATCCCGTCACGGAACAGGGGGCCGCTCGGCTGAGCAGCCCCCCGGTCGTCGTCCTGGTGTCCGCCGCTCGCGGCTACGTCGGGAACGATGGGCATGGGCTGAGTCTCCGAAGGAGTCAGTGCATCCTGCGCATCGTATGCGGGACCCGCCGGGGCAGCACCCTGGACCGGTCCCTGGTCGGGCGCCCCCCAGTACCCGGCTCTGGACGGCGCCCCCCAGGAAGTGTCGTTCACGGACTTCGAATTCCTCAGATTCCTCAGACCTGGATCGGACGTCGAGTCGGACTCGATCAGACCTCGAGCAGCTCGGATTCCTTGTGCTTGAGAAGCTCGTCCACCTGAGCGACGTACTTCGAGGTGAGGTCGTCGAGTTCCTTCTCGGCGCGACGGCCCTCGTCCTCGCCGATGTCGCCGTCCTTGATGGCCTTGTCGAAGGTGTCCTTGGCCTTGCGGCGCACGGAGCGGATCGACACCTTCGAGTCCTCGGCCTTGCCCTTGGCGACCTTGATGTAGTCGCGGCGGCGCTCCTCGGTGAGCTCGGGGAACGTCACTCGGATGATGTTTCCGTCGTTGCTCGGGTTGACGCCGAGGTCCGAGTCGCGGATCGCCTGCTCGATGTTGCGCAGGGCGGTCTTGTCGAACGGGGTCACCACGGCCATGCGCGGCTCGGGCACCGAGAACGAGGCCAGCTGGTTGATCGGCGTCAGCGCGCCGTAGTAGTCGGCCACGATCTTGTTGAACATCGCCGGGTGGGCACGGCCCGTACGGATCGCGGCGAAGTCCTCCTTGGCGACCACGACGGCCTTCTCCATCTTCTCCTCGGCCTCGAGGAGGGTCTCTTCGATCACCACTTGCTCCTGCGTGTCTTGAGTAGGCCCGGCTTCCAAGGATCGGCCGGCTGCGTCGCGTCTCTTTCCTGCACGGTGTCCGACCGGCAGGGCTTTGTCCATCCCCTCGAGGGGGTCGTCCATCCCGTCGGGGGACGGACGTGGCTCAGGTCCGGGAGTCCTGGTCGCCCACGAGGGTGCCGATCTTCTCACCCTTGACGGCCCGCGCGATATTGCCCTCGGCGAGCAGTTCGAAGACGAGGATGGGCAGCTTGTTGTCCCGGCACAGCGTGACCGCCGTGGCGTCGGCGACCTTCAGGTCACGGGTGATGACCTCGCCGTACCCGAGGGCGTCGAACTTCACCGCGTCGGGGTTGGTCTTGGGGTCGGAGTCGTAGACACCGTCGACACCGTTCTTGCCCATGAGCAGGGCTTCGGCGTCGATCTCCAGCGCCCGCTGGGCGGCCGTGGTGTCGGTGGAGAAGTACGGCATGCCCATGCCCGCGCCGAAGATGACGACGCGGCCCTTCTCCAGGTGGCGCACGGCGCGCAGCGGGATGTACGGCTCGGCGACCTGCCCCATGGTGATCGCGGTCTGCACGCGGCAGTCGATGCCTTCCTTCTCCAGGAAGTCCTGGAGGGCCAGGCAGTTCATGACCGTGCCGAGCATGCCCATGTAGTCGGAGCGGGCCCGGTCCATGCCGCGCTGCTGGAGTTCGGCGCCGCGGAAGAAGTTGCCGCCGCCGATGACGACGGCGATCTGCGCGCCGTCCCGTACGACGGCCGCGATCTCACGGGCGATCTTGTGCACCACATCGGGGTCGACGCCGAGTCCGCCGCCTCCGGCGAACGCCTCGCCGGACAGCTTCAGCAGGAAGCGCCCGGCTACTTTGCCGTCGTCACTCTTGGTGTCGGCCTTGGTCATGGAGTTCTCCTTGTGGTGCACATACGAAGAGGCCATTGCCGGTGGGGTGGTGTACATCCCATCTGCGGCAATGGCCTCCTCGTCAGATCTTGCGGTCGTCCGTCGCGTGCGAAGGCCGGTTGCTCCCGATGCCTTCGCGTACGGCGTCACTCCCGTCGCGTACGCCGCCGCGCACGCGGGCGACCGCGGTAGACCCTAGCGGGGTCCGCCGCCGATCGTGGTTCGGACTCAGATGCCGACCTTGATGCGCGAGAAGCGCTTCAGGGTGACACCGGCCTCGGCCAGGACCTTCTCGACCGACTTCTTGTTGTCGAGGGCGTAGGGCTGCCCCAGGAGGGTGGCCTCCTTGAAGAAGCCGTTGACGCGACCCTCGACGATCTTCGGGAGCGCGGCCTCCGGCTTGCCCTCGGCGCGGGTGGTCTCCTCGGCGACGCGACGCTCGGCCTCGACGACCTCGGCCGGGACGTCCTCACGGGAGAGGTACTTCGGCGCGAAGGCGGCGATGTGCTGGGCGACGCCCTTGGCGGTCTCGGCGTCGGCCTTGTCCAGCTCGACCAGGACACCGATCTGCGGGGGCAGGTCGGGCATGGTGCGGTGCATGTACGCGAAGACGAAGCCGTCGCTGAACTGCGCGAAGCGGTCCAGGACGATCTTCTCGCCGAGGTTGGCGTTGGCCTCGTCGACGTACGCCTGGACCGTCTTGCCGGGCTCGATCTCGGACGCGAGCAGCGCCTCGATGTCGGCCGGGGAGGTCTTGGCGACGTGGGCGGCGAGGTTGTTCGCCACGGCCTGGAACTTCTCGCCCTTGGCGACGAAGTCCGTCTCGCACTTGAGCTCGACGATGACGCCGGTGGAGTTGTCGTCAGCGATGAGGGAGACCACGGCGCCGTTCTCGGCGGAGCGGCCCTCGCGCTTGGCGACGCCCTTCTGGCCCTTGATGCGCAGGGCCTCGACGGCCTTGTCGACGTTGCCGTCGGCCTCGTCGAGCGCCTTCTTGCAGTCCATCATGCCGGCGCCCGTGAGCTCACGGAGCTTCTTGACGTCAGCGGCGGTGTAGTTCGCCATGATTCTCGGAAGTCTTTCTCGAAGTCGAAGATCTACGGGTGAACGGCGGGGGCCGCGCTCGTCGCACGGACCCCCGCCGTCAGCAGCCGATGCTCAGCAGCCACCGCTGCTCGCGGCCGGTGTGGCCGCGCGGTCGAGCGGCCGGCGCCGAAGTCAGGCCTGCTCGGCCTCGGCCGGCTTCTCGTCGGCCTTCGGGGCCTCGACGGCCTCCGCGGCGTCAGCCTTCGGCGCCTCGTCGGCCTTGGGGGCCTCGGCGTCGTCGGCCTTCTTCTCGCCCTCGAGCAGGTCGCGCTCCCACTCGGCCAGCGGCTCGCCCTGGGCCTTCTCGCCCGGCTTCGAGTCACCGGTGGCGACGCCGGAACGGGCGATGAGGCCCTCGGCGACGGCGTCGGCGATCACGCGGGTGAGCAGGGTGACGGAGCGGATCGCGTCGTCGTTGCCCGGGATCTTGTAGTCGACCTCGTCGGGGTCGCAGTTGGTGTCGAGGATGGCGACGACCGGGATGTTGAGCTTCCGGGCCTCACCGACCGCGATGTGCTCCTTCTTGGTGTCCACGATCCAGACGGCGCTGGGCACCTTCTGCATCTCGCGGATACCACCGAGGGTCTTCTCCAGCTTGGCCTTCTCGCGCGAGAGCACGAGAAGCTCCTTCTTGGTGAGACCCGACGCGGCGACGTCCTCGAAGTCGATCTGCTCGAGCTCCTTGAGGCGCTGCAGACGCTTGTAGACGGTCGAGAAGTTGGTGAGCATGCCGCCCAGCCAGCGCTGGTTGACGTAGGGCATGCCGACGCGGGTGGCCTGCTCGGCGATGGCCTCCTGCGCCTGCTTCTTCGTGCCGACGAACATGACCGTGCCGCCGTGGGCGACGGTCTCCTTGACGAACTCGTAGGCGCGGTCGATGTACGACAGCGACTGGAGAAGGTCGATGATGTAGATGCCGTTGCGCTCCGTGAAGATGAAGCGCTTCATCTTCGGGTTCCAACGGCGGGTCTGGTGACCGAAGTGGACGCCGCTTTCCAGCAGCTCCCGCATCGTGACGACGGCCATGGCCGTACTCCTTGGTGTTCTCGGTTGTGTCCTGACGCCCGGCGCGCGCCGTGCCACGTACTCGCGTACGGGACCGAAAGGCGCTGACACCGTCGGCTGCGAGAGCCTGATGTCGGGGCGTGCGAAGTCGACCCGGTGACCCGGATCGCCACATGAAGTGTACGGGACCCGCGAGGCCGCGGGTGACGCCGCTGTCCACAACCGGCTGGTAGTCCACAGTTCCCGGCCATGATCCCTGCGGATCGGCCCGGGACGGGACCGTTCTCGTATGACGTGTGAACGACTGCCCCGACTGCGGGGCGTGACGAGTGCGGCGGTGTGGGTGACGGCGCTCCTGGTCCTTGCCTGCTCGTCCGTGGGGGCGGCGGGGGCGGGGGCGGGGTCGCCGGAGCGGTGGGCCGGGGCCCTGGCCTCGGGTCCCGAGCCGCCGCCGGGGGCGGGCCGGGAGCGAGTTCCGGTCGTGGGCCGCGACTGGCCGGTGGGGGTGCGTCCGTTGGTGGTACGGGGGTGGGAACCGCCGGCGTCGGAGTACGGGCCGGGGCACCGGGGGGTGGACCTGGCCGCGGCGCCGGGCTCCGCGGTCCGCGCGGTGGCCCCGGGGCGGGTGTCCTTCGCGGGCCGGGTGGGCGGCCGCGGGGTGGTCTCCGTGGAACTGTCGGGCACGGGCGCCCCGCCCCTGCGCACGACCTACGAGCCGGTGCGGGCCACGGTGCGGAAGGGCACGAGGGTCACCCCGGGCGAGATCCTGGGCACGGTCGAACCCGCCGCCCGCTTCCACTGCCCGACGGCCTGCGTCCACTGGGGCCTACTGAGGGAGGACACCTACCTGAACCCCTTGAGCCTGCTCCCGCCCTGGCTCCTGGGCCGGGCCCCGTCCCGCCTGCTCCCCCTGGCGGCGTAGCAACCGCGGCCAGTCGCACAGCCGGATTCCGGCGCTGTTTCCGGCGCTGTTTCCGGCACTGGGCAGTCGCACCGCCGAACGCCGCCGCTGCGGTCACCGCTGTGGGCATCATGCCGCAGGGTGGTGGGGGCGCCCCCTCTGCTCAAGCTAAGCCGAAAGCTTGGGGGAGGGTGGGCACAGCCGGAGGGTGGGCACAGCCCATGGTGCCGGGTGCGCTGAACGTCCACGCCCACCGAAGGCCCCCTGCCCCAGCCCCAGCCCCAGCCCCGGGCCCCCGGCCAGACACCTCAGCCGCGCACGCCCCGCAAGGCCATGGCCACAGCCGCCTCAGTAATGGCAGCGGGCTCCTCGGCCACACCGAGCTCGATCCGCCGCACCGCGGCATCCACGATCCCCTGAAGGAGCATCGCGGCCATCCTGGGCTCCGCGTGCCCCAGCGCCGCGAGTGCCTCCACGATCATGGCGACGAGCCCTCCGTGCGCGGCCCGGATCTTCTCCCGCGCCCCGGCGTCCAGCTCACTCGCCGAGATCGCCACCACGGCCCGGTGCCTCCGGTCCCCGACCAGCGCGAGCTGGCGCCGCACATAGGCCTCGACCTGCGCCTCGGGCGAGTCGGCCGCCTCCATGGCCGCCGAGACCTCCGCCGCCCAGACGGGGAAGTCGACCTCGCAGAGCTCTTCGACGACGGCGGCGCGCGAGCGGAAGTACTCGTAGACGGACGAGCGCGCGAGGCCCGTGCGCTCGGCGAGCGCCGGGAACGTCAGCGCCTCCGTACCGCCTTCGGACAGCAGGGATCGCGCGGCGTCCAGCAGGGCGCCTCGCTGCATCGACCGGTGCTCGGCCACAGAGGCCGCTCGAATCCTTGGCACGCCTCCACTTTACGGACGCGACGCCCGCCACGGGAGCCCGCCAGGCAGCCATTCCTCCTGGCAGCGACGGCGCGGGTGCGCGGGCAGGGCACGGGCAGCGCGCAGGCCGGGCACCGGCAGGGCTCAGGCAGGCGCGGGCAGGGCGTGGGCAGGGCACAGGCGGGGCCGCAGGCGGGACCCAGACAGGCGCGGGCATGCACGGGCAGGCACGCGCACGCGCAGACAGGCGCGGGCAGGGACGATTCAGCGCCCTCACCGCCGCCCTCACCGACCAAAACTGGCCAGCTTCGCCCGCAGCTGGAGCACCGACTTCGTGTGGATCTGGCTGACCCTGCTCTCCGTCACGCCGAGCACGTTGCCGATCTCGGCGAGCGTGAGCCCTTCGTAGTAGTACAGCGTCACGACGGTCTTCTCCCGCTCGGGCAGCGTGTTGATCGCCCGCGCGAGGAGCCGTCGCAGCTCGCGGTCCTCGGCGACCTCGACGGGGTTGTCGGCGGCGGTGTCCTCCAGCGTGTCCATCAGGCTCAGCCGGTCACCCTCGCCGCCGACGTGCAGCAGCTCCTCCAGGGCGACGACGTTGGCCAGCGACAACTGGCTGAAGACCGCGTGCAGTTCCTCCACCTGGATGCCCATCTCGGCGGCGACCTCGCCCTCGGACGGGGTGCGCCGCAGCCGCGCCTCCAGCGTGGCGTAGGCCCGCTCCACGTTGCGCGCCTTCTGCCGCACCGACCGGGGGATCCAGTCGAGCGCCCGCAGCTCGTCGATCATCGCGCCCCGGATCCGCGTGATCGCGTACGTCTCGAACTTGATCGACCGGTCGATGTCGAACTTCTCGATCGCGTCGATGAGCCCGAAGACCCCCGACGACACGAAGTCCGCCTGCTCGACGTTGGGCGGCAGACCGACGCTCACGCGGCCCGCGACGTACTTCACGAGCGGCGAGTAGTGCAGGATCAGCTGCTCACGCAGCCGCCCGTCACCCGTCGTCTTGTACGACCGCCACAGCTCGTCCAGCGACGTGGGAGCGGGTGGCCGCTCCCGCTCGCCGCTTCGGGCGGCTGGGGGGACTGCCGCCCGGTCGGACCCTGACGTGTGCTGGGGCATGCGTCGCCTTGAGCCGTTCTGCCGTGAACTGGAAAGGTTGCCGAAATTTGTGCCGTTGCGGTTTTGCGTGAAGTGAATGAGGTTGTCCGTCTGATTGCCTGCCTGCACCGGATTCGTCGTGAGCGTAGCGTGACTGAAGTGTCGCAGTGAGCGAAGAGTATGGGATCGCACGTACGCAGATACGTTCCGCTTGACTCCCCCAGGGATCACGCCCGTCGCGCTCCGTGACCGGACGAACCCACCAACTGCTTGATTTCCCAAGGTCGTCGAGGGTTCATCCGTCCGGCGCAACACGCACCGTCACACCCCGCCCCCTTCCGGAAAGACCGACAGAACCGCCTGGCGTGTCAACTGCCAGCCGTCGCCGTGTCGTTCGACGAACCCGAGCGAGCGAAGTTCGTACAGCCGGACGACCGCGTCGTCCGCACTGGTGCCCGCTTCTCGCGCGACCTCCCGGACCCCGGCGCTCCCCCGCGCCGGCAGCGCGGCGAGGACCCGGGCCGCCCCGGGGGCGAGCAGATCGCGCGGCACCACGGGACCGCGCCGCCGGGGCGCGAGGTCGCCCATGTCCCCGACCTGCTCCACGACTTCGGCGGCGTCCCCCACCAGCACCGCGTCCCCGCGCAGGAAATCGTGCACCCCCGCCGAGAGGCCGCTGGTGACGGGGCCCGGCACCCCCATGGTGTGCCTCCCGAGGTCCCGCGCGCAGCGTGCCGTGGCCAGCGCGCCGCTGCGGTAGGCCGCCTCCACGACGACCGTGCCCCGGGTGAGTGCCGCGATCACCCTGTTCCTGAGGATGAATCTGCTCGGCGTCGGATGGTCGCCGGGCGGCAACTCCCCCACCACGAGCCCCTGTTCCGCGATCCGCCCGATCAACTGTGCGTGCCCCCGGGGGTAGGGCCGGTCGACCCCGCAGGCGAGGACCGCCACGGTGGCGCCGCCCGCGCCCAGAGCCCCCCGGTGCGCGGCGCCGTCCACGCCGTACGCACCACCGGACACCACAACCCACCCGCGCTCGGCCAGCCCCGCGCCGAGACCTGCCGCCACGTGCGCCCCGTACTCCGTGCAGGCGCGCGCCCCCACGACCGCCACCGACCGCAGCGCCCAGATCCGCAAGGACGGCCGCCCCCGCACCCACAGCCCGACCGGCCGCGCGTCCCCCAGGTCGTCCAACTGAGCGGGCCACTCCGCGTCCCCCGGCATCACGAACCGCGCCCCGGCCGCGGCGGCCGTCTCCAGGTCCCGCTCCGCCCGCACCCGCCGGGCCCGGGCCCGCAGCCCCTCCCACCGCTCGGCACTGACCCCGGGCAGCCTCGCCTCCCGCCCCGCACCCGCCATGCCTGTGCGGGCCCCTCCGCGCCCATCGCGCCCATCGCTCCCAGCTCCGCCGATGCCCTCGCGCTCGGCATGGCTCCCCGCGACCCCGTCTGCTCCAACGGCCCCATCGACCAGGCACCGCAGCACCCCGACAGCCCCCCACTCCCGCAACCACCGCCCACCCACGGCGTCCCCGGGCTCCAGCACCCGGGTCAGTGCGACGCGGGCCAGCCGCTCGTCATCGGGGAGGGCCGGGGGAGCACCGCTCGGCGAGCCGGGGTGGGGCTCGGCCTCACGGGCTGGAGGTCGCTTGCTCGGTGAGTCCGGGTGGGGCTCCCCCGGGCGGGCCGAAGGCGGCTCGTCCGGGGAGCCGGGGTGGGCCCCGTCCGGACGGCCCGGCGGCCTCGGACCCCGCCGGTCCTCGCTCCCCCTCACGGCTGCGCCCCGACCGCCATGGGCACCCCGCGTGGCACTCCTGTCCGCAGTTGCAGCGCCAGCAACACGTCGCCCGCGTCGGGGCGGTCGTGGCCCGCGAGGTCGGCCACGGTCCAGGCCACCCGCAGGACGCGGTCGAGGCCGCGGGCGGTGAGGAAGCCGCGCTCCAGGCTGCGCTCGGCCTCGGCCATGGCGCCGGGGACCGCGTGCCAGCGGCTGCGCAGTTCATGGCCGGGCACGTCGGCGTTGGTGCGCCAGGGGGTGCCCTTGAGGCGGGCGGCCGTGCGCTCCCGGGCGGCGCGCACGCGGTCGGCCACGACCTGGGTGGACTCGCCCCGCGCCCCCTGCGCGGTCAGTTCGGAGCGGGTGACGGGCTCCACGTCGACGCGCAGGTCGACGCGGTCGAGGAGGGGGCCGGAGAGCCTGGCCTGGTAGCGCCGGATGCTGCTCGGTGAGCAGTCGCAGCTGTCGCCGGTTCGGCTGAAGCGGCCGCACGGGCAGGGGTTCGCCGCGAGAAGCATGAGGAAGCGCGAGGGCAGCCGGACCACGCCGGCGCTGCGGGCGATCACGACGTACCCGGACTCGAGGGGTTGGCGGAGCGCGTCCAGGGCGTGGCCGCTGAACTCGGGCGCCTCGTCCAGGAACAACACGCCGCGGTGGGCGAGCGAGACCGCTCCGGGCCGGGCCAGTCCCTTGCCGCCGCCCACGAGCGACTGCATGGTCGCGGAGTGGTGGGGCGCGCAGAACGGCGGGATGTCCACCAACGGCTTGCCGGGCGGCAGCAGGCCCGCGACCGAGTGGACGGCCGTCACCTCCAGGGACTCGGCCCTGGACAGCCGGGGCATGATCGTCGGCATCCGCTCGGCGAGCATGGTCTTGCCCGCGCCCGGCGGTCCCTGCAGGAACGTGTGGTGCCCACCGGCCGCGGCCACCTCGATCGCCGTCCGCGCCGACAGCTGCCCGACCACGTCCGCGAGGTCGTGCCGCTGGTCGTGCTCCGAGGTGCCGACGCCGCTCACCCCGGTCCCAAGCCCCGCTCCGGGCGGGGTCAGGCCCGCCATCAGCGGGTCCGGGCGCCCCGACTCGGCGGGGTCCTCCTCCGGGACGGGCTCGTCGGTGAGGACCGCGATCAGCTGCCGCAGGCTGCGCACCCCGAGGACGGACACCCCGGGCACCAGCGCGGCCTCCGCCGCCGTGCACTCCGGCACGACCACTTGCTCATAGCCCGCCTCCGCCGCCGCGAGGACGGCGGGCAGCACCCCGCGCACCGGGCGCACCCGGCCGTCGAGCCCCAGCTCGCCGATCATCACGATGTCGGCGAGCACGCGGGGGTCGATGCGCTCCGAGGCACCGAGGACGGCACAGGCCACGGCCAGGTCGAAGCCGCTGCCGCCCTTCGGCACGGACGCGGGGCTCAGGCCGACCGTGAGCTTCTTCTGCGGCCACTCGCACGCGGAGTTGACGACCGCGGCCCTGACCCGGTCCCGGCTCTCCGTGAGGCTCTTGTCAGGCAGGCCCACCAGCGTGAACGCCGCGACGCCCGGCTCCAGGTCGGCCTGCACCTCGACGACGACGCCCTCGACACCGACCAGGGCCACCGAGCAGGTGCGTGCGAATCCCATCAGGCCACCCCCCGCGCGTGCTCGACCACGGGGGCGCCGCGCTCGGGCACGACGACGCCCACCAGGTCGATGCGCACGCCGCCCGGTGGCGCGCCGCCGTGTTCCTGGAGCCAGCGCTCGGCCAGTCCGCGCAGTCGCTGGGCCTTGGCAGGCGTCACCGCCGCCATCGGGTGCTGGAAGGACACCTCTCTGCGGGTCTTCACCTCGCAGACGACCACGGCGTCGCCGTCGCGGGCGACGATGTCGATCTCGCCCGTCCTGCCGTCGCGCCAGTTGCGGTCAAGGACCGTCATCCCGGCCTCGGCCAGCCGCCGTGCGGCCAGCTCTTCGCCGTACTTGCCGAGTGCGCCTCGTGCGTTCATGTCGGCACCACCTCCGACACCCACGGTCACGCGGCGGGCCCGCACTATTGGATCTTGGTGCGTTACTGACGGGTTGTGGAGAACTCCGTCACCCGTCCGTGTCGGAGGAGGGCGCTCAGCCGCCCGGCAGCTCGAGGTCGCTCTTGTTGAGTTCCTCGATGTTCACGTCCTTGAACGTGAGCACCCGGACCTGCTTGACGAACCGCGCCGGTCGGTACATGTCCCACACCCAGGCGTCCGCCATCGACACCTCGAAGAACACCTCGCCCTGGACCGAGTGCACCTGCATCTCGTAGTCGTTCGTGAGGTAGAAGCGCCGCTCGGTCTCGATCACGTATTTGAACAGCCCGACGACGTCTCGGTACTCCCGGTAGAGCTTCAGCTCCATCTCGGTCTCGTACTTCTCGAGGTCCTCGGCGCTCATGGCATGTTCCCCTTCAGCCGTGCGTCCCCCTATTGTGCGCCAGCCCCGGGAGGCCCTACACGATTTCCGTGTCCAAGGTCTCGGGCGTGCTCGGAGGACCCTCGTCGAGCAGCTTGCGCAGCAACTCGGCGAGCCTGGTCGGATACACCGTCTCATGGGCCCGGGTCAGTTCCTGGCACGTCCACCAGCGCGCTCCGGCGACGCTGCGCCGCTCAAGATCGGTCAGGCCCTCCGCACGCGTCGCCGTCTGCGCGGTTCGCGCCAGGTAGTACCACTCGTCCTGGTCCCAGCGCCGTCCCGCGAAGGGGAAGGAGCACACCCGCCGCCACAGCACGGGGCCGAGTTCGACATCTGTGATTCCGGTCTCCTCGGCGAGCTCGCGCAGCGCGGCCTCCTCGCGCGTCTCGTCGCCCTCCAGGCCGCCGCCCGGTGTGAACCACCAGTCGTCGGCCCTGTCGCCCGGCTCGTGCCCGTGCAGCAGCAGGATCCGGTCCTGTGGGTCGAGCAGCACGACCCGCGCCACCTTGCGCAGCGGCCGTCCCGCCACCGCCTCGGCGCCGATCGCCCCCGCCACGTCCTCAGCCGACACCAGCGGCCTCCGCAGTCCCACCGGTCCCACCAGAGCCGCCGGACCCACCGGACCCACCGGACCCACCAGCCCCTCCAGTGCCCCGTTCACGCCGCCCCCGCCGCGCCCTCTTGGCGATCGGCCCGTACGCGGCCCCGCCGAGGACGAGCACCGCGCCCACCACCACCGAGGTGAGGATCAGCCGCAGCGGCCCCGGCTCGGACGTACCGCCGCCCGGCAGGCCGTCGAAGCCGCCGGCGCGGTCGAGCATGCCGTCCAGGGGCCAGGCGACGGCGTCGACGCGGGCCTTCACCGCGCTGCGCGGCACGGAGCCCTTGGCGGCGTCCTCCAGGTGCGCGGTGGAGTCCAGCGAGCCGCTGCGCTCGTCGCCGAGCAGGAACAGATGGCCCTTGGGCACGGTGGTCGCCGGGATTCCGGTCGCCGCGGCCCCCGTTCCCTTGGGGAGATACGGTTCGTCGATCTGCTTGCCGTTGACCGTCAGTTTGCCGTCCGTGCAGCAGGCGATCCGGTCGCCGCCGACGCCGACGACCCGCTTGACCATCGGCAGATCGCCCCACGCCTTCTGTTGGAAGACGACTACGTCACCTCGGTGGACTTCGTCGCCGTCGATGCGCTCCGCGAGGACGCGGTCGCCCGCGCCGATGGTCGGGGTCATCGAGCCGGTCGGGACCGTGTAGGGCTGGTAGACGAAGGCGCCCCAGACGAAGCCGCCGAGGAAGAGGACACAGCCGAGGGCCACGGCGACTCCCGACAGCGTGCTGCCGAGCCGTCCGTGGCCCTCGTCCGTACGACGTGTCGTGCTCATCCCAGTGCTCCCCCGGCTCGGAGACGACCCCGCGGCCCCTCGTACCGCGTATGCGAGCGACGTACGACAACGACGTGCCGCGGCGGTCGGGGGCCGTGGAAGATCGGTGATCTGGGACGGCAGACTACCCGGCGGTACCCCCGCCAGAAACCCTGGTGGCGGGCCCGGAATCGAGGCGCGCGGCCGCGCGCCGACGGCGCCAGAGCACGAGCGGCACGGCGCCCGCGAGGCCGAGGGCGGCCGGGGCCGCACTCAGCGCCTGGCTGATGCCGGGCTGGTCGAAGGTGTCCGGGACCGGCAGCGTGCCCCAGCGGGTGGGGGGCCAGGCGATCACGAAGGCGCGGCCCACGACGTTGTCGACGGGGACGGCGCCGCCGCCGGGCTGGTTCTGGTGGTAGCGGGAGTCCAGGGAGTTCTGCCGGTGGTCACCCATGACCCAGATCTTGCCCTTGGGGACCTTGACCTTGAACTGGCCGCCCTGGTCGTCGACCGTGCAGGGGGTGTTGCCCTCGAAGACGTAGTTCTTCTCGTTCAGCGCCTTGCCGTTGACCTTCACCGGGCCGGTGCCCTTGCACTCGACGGTGTCGCCGCCGACGGCGATGACGCGCTTGATGAGGTCCTTCTCGTCGGCGGACGGCATCAGGCCGATCCAGCCGAGGACCTTCTGCACGGCGTTCGGGTCGGGGGTGGGCTCGCCGTCCAGCCAGTGGCCCGGGTCCTTGAAGACCACGACCTCGCCGCGCTCGGGCTCGGAGCCGAACCACGGCGTCAGCTTGTCGACGAGCACCCGGTCGCCCTGCTGCAGCGTGTTCTGCATCGAGTCCGAGGGGATCGAGAACGCCTGGACCAGGAAGGTCTTGATGACGAGGGCGAGGATCAGCGCGATGCCGATGAGGAGCGGCAGCTCCTTCCAGAAGGACTTGGGCTTCTTGCCCTTCGCCGGCTTGGGCGGCTCCGTGCCCTCGGGGCCGGGGACGCCGGTCTCGCCGGGGGCCGGGGTGTCAGGGCCGGTGCTCATCCCGTCCCCCGCGGGTGCGGGTACCGGTCCCGCGGAGCGCCCGGGCTGCTCCTCGGGCCCCTCGTGTCCGGATCGTGCGCCGACCGCCACATCCCCCACATCCACTCCTCAGTCCGTACCGCCGCCTGCCCCGTATGCGATGCAGGCCCACCACTCCCATAACGAGCGGGAGTTCCGCAGGGGTCGGGAGGCCGGTAATTCCATTGCGATCGCCGGGGGCCACCCTATGCGACGCTCCTGTGGCCGTGGCCGACCCGGAGGGCGCGTCGGGCACGGACGCGTACGCACCGGGTTCGTCCAGCTGACGCCAGTGGCCGAACGGCCAGGCGATGACCAGCGCGCGGCCCACGACCTCATCCTCCGAGACGGTGCCGCTGAACTTTTCGTTCCGGTGGAAGCGTGAGTCGGCGGAGTCCGACCGGTGGTCGCCCATCATGAACAGGCGCCCCTCGGGCACCTTCACCTTGAACTCGAAGAGGGAGGGCTTGTCCCCGGGGAAGAGGTACGGCTCGTCGATCGCCACGCCGTTGACGGTGACTTTGTCGTTCTTGTCACAGCACTGCACGGTGTCGCCGCCGACGCCGACGACCCGCTTGATCAGGTCGCGCTCGCCGTCGGACGGGAGCAGCCCGATGAAGGTCAGGCCCTGTTTGATCTGCTTGATGACGACGGGGTCGTCCTTCTTCTTGCCGCTCTCCTCCTCCATCCAGTTGCCGGGGTCCTTGAAGACGACGACGTCCCCGCGCGCGGGCTTGCTGCCGAACCACGGGGTGAGCTTGTCGACCAGGACACGGTCGCCGATGCGGATCGTCTGCTCCATGGAGCCCGAGGGGATCACGAAGGCCTGCACCAGGAAGGTCTTCAGGACCAGGGCTATCAGCAGGGCGACGACTATGAGGAGCGGTATCTCCTTGATCGCGGAGCGGCGCCTGCGGCGCTTGACCTTCTTCGCGAGCTTGCGGCGCTCGGCCCGGCCGGGCAGGACGGGGGCGCTGGTCGGGCGCGTGCCGGTGGGCAGCCGGGTGTCGGCCGCGTGGGTGGCCTTCGCGCGGCCGCGGTTACCCATGCGCGCCGCCTGGTGCCGGCACGCGCGCGTAGGCGTCGGGGCGCTTCAGGGAGGTCCAGCGGCTGAGCGGCCAGGCGATCCAGTCGGCCCTGCCGATGACCGCGTCGACGGGGACCATGCCGCCGCCGGGAGAGCCCAGGTGGTCGCGGGAGTCGCTGGAGTCGCCGCGGTGGTCGCCGAGCAGGAAGAGGGTGCCGTCGGGCACGACGACGTCGAAGGGCACCTTGGAGGGGGCGTCTCCGGGGAAGAGGTAGGGCTCGTTGACAGGCTCGCCGTTCACCTTGATCCTCCCCCGCTTGTCGCAGCAGACCACGCGGTCCCCGCCGATCCCCGCGACCCGCTTGACGTAGTTGGAGTCTCCGAAGTACCCGCTGCCGTCGAAGACGACGGCGTCTCCGCGCTGGGGGCCGGAACCGAAACGGTACGCCAACTTGTTGACGATGACGCGGTCTCCGGGCTGGAACGCGGGCTGCATGGAGCCACTGGGGATCGCGAACGGCTGCACCACGAAGGTGCTGAGGATCAGCAGGACGATCAGGGTGAGGAGGGCGGACAGGGTGATCCTGCCGCCCGGGAGCCAGTCCATGACGGACGCGAAAACGGAACGCGACCGCTCCTCCGTGCCCTCCGGATCCGGTGCGTCCGCGGGTGCGGGGTCGGACTCGGAGGAGGGGGAGGAGCGGTCGCGCTCCGTGTGCTGTGCTTCGGTGTCCATCGGGGCCAGATGTTATCCGGCCCGGCTTCGGACCCGCGTAAAGCTCGACCCGGTGGGCCGGGCGCGCGATCAGCTCTCGCGCTTCTCCTTGATCTTCGCGGCCTTGCCGCGCAGGTCACGCAGGTAGTACAGCTTGGCGCGACGGACGTCGCCCTTCGTGACGAGCTCGATCTTCTCGACGATCGGGGTGTGCACCGGGAAGGTGCGCTCGACGCCGACGGAGAACGAGACCTTGCGGACCGTGAAGGTCTCGCGGACACCGGCGCCCTGGCGGCGGATGACTACGCCCTTGAACTGCTGCACACGGGAGCGGTTGCCCTCGATGACGCGGACGTGGACGTTGACGGTGTCACCCGGACGGAAGGCCGGGATGTCGCTGCGCAGCGACGCGGAGTCGACGGAGTCGAGCAGGTGAGACATGATCGTCTGCTTTCTTCGCTGATGCCACAGGTCATCAGCGGAACATGGTGATGAGGTTTCGGTAGCTGATCGCGTCGGGCCGGCGTCGTTCCCCCTGTGGCAGGGGCGCAGGCTGGACGTACAGCAGCGGCCTATTCTTCCACGGCCTGGGGGTCTGGCCCAAATCGGCCGTCGGGCCCCGGCCGCCACCCCAGGATCGAGAGCATCTCCCGGTCCTTCTTGTCGAAGACCGAGGGGTCGCAACGCTCGATGAGATCGGGCCTGTTACGGGTGGTGCGCCGCAGCGCCTCGTCCCGGCGCCAGCGGGCGATCTTGCCGTGGTGACCGCTGAGCAGGACGTCCGGAATGCCGTGACCGCGCCACTGCGGGGGCTTGGTGTAGACGGGGCCTTCGAGGAGGTTGGCCATGGCGCCGGGCGCGAAGGAGTCGTCGCGGTGGGACTCGGCGTTGCCGAGGACACCGGGCAGGAGCCGGGCCACGGCCTCCGTGACGACCAGGACGGCAGCCTCTCCGCCCGCGAGGACGTAGTCGCCGATGGAGACCTCGTAGACGGGCATCCGGGTCGCGTACTCGTCGATGACGCGGCGGTCGATGCCCTCGTAGCGCGCGGGCGTGAAGACCAGCCAGGGCCGCTCGGAGAGGTCGACGGCGAGTTCCTGGGTGAAGGGGCGCCCGCTGGGCGTGGGGACGACGAGGACGGGCCCGTGGGCCCCCGCCTCATACCCCTCGGCGAGCACGTCGTCGAGGGCCGCGCCCCAGGGGTCGGTCTTCATGACCATGCCCGGACCGCCGCCGTAGGGGGTGTCGTCGACCGTGTTGTGCCGGTCGTACGTCCACTCCCTGAGGTCGTGCACGTGGACGTCGAGCTGTCCGCGCGCGCGTGCCTTGCCCACGAGGGAGACGTTCAGGGGGTCCAGGTACTCGGGAAAGATCGTGACGACGTCGAGCCGCATTACGCCTGGTCCTCCGGAGCCGCCTCGGCGTCACGCCGGTCCTCCGGAGCCGCCTCCGCCTCCCGCGCGGACGCGATCTCCGCGCGGTCGTCGATGAGCCCGGGCGGCGGGTCGATGATCGCCCGCTGCTCCTCCAGGTCGATCTCGGTGACGATCTGCTCGACGAACGGGATCATCACCTCGCTGCCGTCGGGCCGCTCCACGATGAACAGGTCCTGCGAGGGCAGGTGGGAGATCTCCGTGATCCGGCCGATCTCGACGCCGTCCCGGGTGACCACGTCGAGGTCCATCAGCTGGTGGTCGTAGAACTCCTCCGGGTCCTCCGGGAGCTCCTCGGGGTCGACCTCGGCGATCAGCAGCGTGTTGCGCAGCGCCTCGGCGCCCGAGCGGTCGCGTACGCCCGCGAAGCGCAGGAGCAGCCTGCCGCTGTGCACCCGGCCGGTCTCGATGGTCAGCGGCCCCACCGTGGCGGGGTCGGTGGCGAGCACGGCGCCGGGGCCGAGCCGCAGCTCCGGCTCGTCGGTGCGCACCTCGACGGTGACCTCGCCCTTGATGCCGTGGGCGCGGCCGATCCGCGCGACTACGAGCTGCACTGTGCTGTCTCTCCCTTGCTGAATACGACTGCGGGCCGGGGACGGCCCTTGAGCCCTCCCCGGCCCGAGCCGGTGCTACGTGTGGTTCAGTGAACCTGGTCCACGTCGACGAGGTCGACGCGGACACCGCGGCCGCCGATGGCGCCGACGACGGTGCGCAGGGCGCGTGCGGTGCGGCCGTTGCGGCCGATCACCTTGCCCAGGTCGTCCGGGTGGACCCGGACTTCGAGGACGCGTCCGCGGCGCAGGTTGCGCGAGGCGACCTGCACGTCGTCGGGGTTGTCGACGATGCCCTTCACGAGGTGCTCGAGAGCCTCCTCGAGCATGATCAGGCCTCGGTCGACTCGGCCGCGGACTCGGCCGGGGCCTCGTCCTTCTTCTCGGCCTTCTTCTTCTGGGTGATGGCGTCACCCTTGGGCTCGCCTTCGGCGTCCTTGGCCACGGCCTCGAAGAGGGCGCGGTGGTCGGCCTTGGGCTCCGGCTGCAGCAGCGGAGCGGGGGCCGGCAGGCCCTTGTGCTTCTGCCAGTCGCCGGTGAGCTTCAGGATCGCGAGGACCGGCTCGGTCGGCTGGGCGCCGACGGAAAGCCAGTACTGCGCGCGCTCCGAGTTGACCTCGATGCGCGAGGGGTTCTGCACCGGGTGGTACAGGCCGATCTCCTCGATGGCCCGGCCGTCACGGCGGGTACGGGAGTCGGCGACGACGATGCGGTAGTGAGGCGAACGGATCTTGCCCAGACGCTTCAGCTTGATCTTGACTGCCACGGGAGTGGTGTCTCCTGGTCTTGACGTGGTTGGGCACAACGGGATGCCGCGTGGGGTTGCGGTACTCGAGGTGCCCGATGGACGCGTCAGCCGGAGGAGAGAGGGGTCCTGTGCGACTGTCGAGTACAGCCAGCCATTGTGCCACATGCCACCGGGGCGGCCGAATCGGGCCGACCGCCCCGCACCAGCTCATCGCGGGTGGGCCCGGCTCACCCCGCTCCCGCGCCGACGCCCACCACTTCCGGGATCCGGAAGGGCTTGCCGCAGCCGCCGCACATGATGGGCGCCTGGGCGAGGACGGACGGCACGACGCGGACGTTGCGCCCGCAGTCGCAGACGGCCTTCACCCGCACGCCGCCTCCGGAGGATCCGTGCCGGGCGGCAGGTCCGCGGAAAGTGCGTGAGGTGTCGGCCGTGGTGGCGACCGTGTGCGCGCGCAGGGCGCGCTGCAGCCGCTCGATGGTCGGGCGGTAGCGCTTCTTGGCCTCGGGGTTGAGCGTGACCAGGGAGAAGCCGCTGCTCGGGTGCGGCTCCTCCGGATGGTCCAGGCCCAGCTCCTCGGCGATCGAGAGGAATCTGCGATTGTGGTAGCGGCCCGCGCGTGAGGTGTCGCGTACGCCGCGGGCCGCGGCGATGCCGTGGACTGCCTCGTGCAGCAGTCGTTCGAAGGAGAGCTCGGCGCCACAGGCGGACGAGGACTCTCCGATCAGGGATTCGGGCGCGGCTAGGTCCGGCAGCTCGGAGTGGTGCCGCTGAATGTCGGCCCACGCCTGTGCCAGCTCTGCGGCGAGAACAGGTGGTGTCGTGCTCACGTCGTGACAACGAGCCGGGGTGCCTCCGGGTTCCATTCCGGGGCATCTCAAATAATTTGCACTTACCCGTCAGTTGCCGTTGATGCGTCCGGACGAGGGCGGGTGCGCTGATCTGCGGAGAAGCCTCGCAGCTCGCACCAAGCCGGTACGTAGCGGCGCGTACGCCCCGGCGCGTAGGTCAACTCCGTGCGCCGGGGCCCCTGTTGCGGAGAGGGCCGGCCGACGCCTCGTGAAGGCACCCGAGACGGAATCCCGGGTCTCAGTACGCGCGTGCCACGACGGCGACGTTACCGGGTGCGTCATCGGCGTCCGGCACCGCCCCGTCCTCCGCGACCAGACACCGTACGGTCACGCCGTGCTCGGCGAGCCTCGCCTCCCCCGCCGGGCCGAGCGCCGCCCACGGCAGCCGCGCCCAGCCGCCCGCAGCGGCGGCCTCGACGGCCTCGCCGACGTCGGCCACCTCGCTCGTACGGGACTCCCTGCGGGCGCGGGCCTGGGCGAGCAGCAGCTCCTGGTCCTCTTCGAGGACGGTGGGCAGGAGCGTGGTGAGGGCGTCGAGGGCCACGGGCTGCTTGCCGCCCGCGATGCGGCGCACGAGCATCGCGGTGCCGTTCTCCAGGTCGCGCGGCCCGATCTCGACGCGGACCGGCACGCCCTTGAGCTCCCAGTCCACGGCGCGCCGCCCGAAGGGGGTCTCCGTACGGTCGTCGACCTGGACGCGCACGCCCGCCGCCGTCAGCCGCTCGCCGATCTCGCGCGCCTCGGCGAGCACGGCGTCGTCGTCCTTGACGGCGAGGACGACGGCCTGGACGGGCGCGAGGCGCGGCGGCAGGCGCAGGCCGTGGTCGTCGCCGTGCATCATCACCAGGGCGCCGATCATGCGGGTCGTGGCACCCCAGGAGGTCTGCCAGACCAGCTCCTGCTCGCCGTCCTTCGACAGGTACGTGGTGCCGAAGGCCCTGGCGAAGTTCTGGCCGAGTTCGTGGCTGGTGCCCAGCTGGAGGGCCTTGCCGTCGCCCATCATGCCTTCGAGCGTGAGGGTGTTGACGGCGCCCGCGAAGCGCTCGGCGGCCGTCTTGCGGCCGAGCACGAAGTCCATGGCGAGGAGGTCCCGCAGGAAGGCTCCGTAGACGTGCCGGTGGATCCGGGCGGCGAAGTCGCGCGCCTGCTCGTACGTCGCGTGGGCCGTGTGGCCCTCCTGCCACAGGAACTCCGACGTGCGCAGGAACAGGCGCGGCCGCAGTTCCCAGCGGACCACGTTGGCCCACTGGTTGATGAGCAGCGGCAGATCGCGGTAGCTCTGCACCCACTTGGAGAAGTACTCGTTGACGATGGTCTCCGAAGTGGGCCGGATGACGACCGGCTCCTCCAGTTCCTTGCCGCCGCCGTGGGTGACGACGGCCAGCTCCGGAGCGAAGCCCTCGACGTGCTCCGCCTCGCGCGTGAGATACGACTGCGGGATCAGGAGGGGAAAGTACGCGTTCTGGGTACCCGTCTCCTTGATGCGTACGTCCATGTCCTGCTGCATCCGCTCCCACAGCCCGTAGCCGTACGGTCGGATCACCATGGTGCCGCGCACCGGCCCGTTGTCGGCCAGCTCGGCCTTGGTGATCAGCTCCTGGTACCAGCGGGGGAAGTCGTCCGCGCGGGGCGTGAGTACGGGTGCCTTTGCCATGGCGCGCATGGTACGTCCGAGCCGTCTGAAGGGTCGGAAATTTACGGTCCCAGGGGGCGCACGACGGTGGCACACAAGCATTGCCTCACAACCCCTGGACGCCACGACGGATGCGGAGTTCCCTGGCATACGGGGGGAGCGTGAACGCACGTCGTGGGGGCGGACGAACCGTACATCGGCACGACAACTCTCGGCGGATTGGGGCGCTTTCGATGACACCTACGCTCGTGCACTCTCACCGCCCGTGCGCGGGATCGACACCCCGTGCGGACCGGTGCGCACGCGCGCGTGACTGGGCGGAGATCCAGGAGAGGATGCTGGTCCCGCTCTATGAAGCGGTGTACGAACGACTGGAAGTGGGCCGCGACACGCGCCTTCTCGACCTGGGCTGCGGGTCCGGGCTCGCCCTCCTGATGGCGGCCGCGCGGGGCGCGTCGGTGACCGGCGTGGAACCGTCGGCGCCCGAACGGCTGGCGCTCGCGCGCGAACGCCTCGCGCCGGAGGGGACCGCGGGCACACGCCCACAGACCGGAACACGCCTGGTGGAGGGCTCACCCGAGGACGCCGCGTCCCCGGACGACGCGCCGTACACCCTGGTGACCGCGTTCCAGCCGATCGGATGCGTGGCCGGCGACTCCGAGGGCCTTTCGGCACTCCTGGATACGGCGTCCCCGCTCGCCGAGCGGGGTGCCCCCGTCGTCCTTGTGGGCTGGGGCCCTCCGGAGCGCTGCACCACGTCCTCCGTGCTCCGGGTGGCCACCAAGCTCGCCGACCCGCTGCGCAGCACGCGCAGCTGGCGCCC
This sequence comes from Streptomyces flavofungini, assembly GCF_030388665.1. Taxonomy (NCBI): domain Bacteria; kingdom Bacillati; phylum Actinomycetota; class Actinomycetes; order Kitasatosporales; family Streptomycetaceae; genus Streptomyces; species Streptomyces flavofungini. Next base: position 2,670,004 of record NZ_CP128846.1, read on the forward strand.
GGCGTGCCGGGACGACCTGGAGGAGGTCGCGCACCGCGCGGGCCTCAAACCGGACGGCTCGGGCCGCGTGGCGTGCCCCTTCGGCTACGCGGACATGGACAGCGCCGTCCGCGGACTGCTGTCCACCGGCCTGTTCGACGCGGCGGTCGGCGCGACGGACGAGGTCCAGGTCGACAAGGAGCTGACCGAGGCACTGCATCCGCATCAGCGCCGCGACGGCACGGTGTGGATGCCGAACGTATTCCGCTACCTGATCGCACGCACGACATAGCAGCCACGGCTGCGTACGCACGGCTGAGCACGCACTACAGGAGACGGGCCCCGGAAGTCGCTCTCTCCGTAGACCCCGCACACCGCACGGCACCGACACGCGCCTCACTCCGTGAGCGCCGCCTGCCACGTCCAGGACGTAGGGCGCTCACGCCCGTCGAGGTCGCCGCGCCCCGTGCACCAGAGCAGCACGGCCGCGGGGTCGCCGTCCGGGGCGTCGGGGAAGAGCCGGGCGAGCACACGCTCGCACAGCGTCCCGGGAGGCAGCCACTCCACGGCGAGGCCCTGGGTGATGTCGTGCGTGTGCAGGAGGATCTCGGCGGTCCCCATCGCCGCGAAGCCCGTGGGGTCGCACGGCCCCCAGTGCCAGGCGCGGGCATCCGCCGGGGAGGCGTCGAGAGCGCTGGCGAGGAGCCCCGCCGCGGCGGTGACGACGCGCAGGATGTCGGCCGGAGCGGCGGACGGGCGGACGGTCAGGTCGAACGGCAGGTACGCGGTGCCCGGGCGGGCGCTCAACTGGCCCGCGTAGGCCAGCAGGTCGTGCGCGATGTGGGCCGCCGTGGTCCGGCAGCTCCACTCCAGGGGACCCGCGGGGGCGGACGCCCAGTCGCGGTCCGCGTGCGGGCCGAGCACCCGCAGCAGTTCGGCGGCGGCTTCCCTGACGTCGCTGCTGTCCATGGCGGCACGCTAACCAGTCCCCACACACGCGTGCCTCACGTTTCCTTGGTGAGCCGCGTGATTCCGGCCACCCTGTAGGCGTCGGCCTCCTCCAGGGTCTCGTTCTCCAGGAGGGACGCGGCCAGGGCGTCCAGTTGGGCGCGGTGGTCGCGGAGTTGGCGGCAGGCGCTCTCGTAGCACTCGTCGACGATGCGGCGCATCTCGCCGTCGATGGCGTCGAGGGTCTCCGGGGCGGCAGCCAGGCCGTAGGCCTGCTGGGCGTCGTTCGGAAGGGCCGAGAGGCGGCCCACGCGCTCGCTCATGCCCCAGCGGGCCACCATGCCGCGGGCGATGTTGGTGACCTGCTCCAGGTCGTTCTCGGCGCCGGTCGTGACGACTCCGTAGACGACGTGTTCAGCCGCCATGCCACCGAGAGCGCCGATGATCCGGCCGCGCAGATACTCCTCCGTGTACGCGTACTTGTCGGCGTCCGGAGTCGACAGGGTGACGCCGAGCGCACGTCCGCGCGGCACGATGGTGATCTTGCGGACGGGGTCGGCACCCGGCTGCAGCATCCCCAGCAGGGCGTGCCCGCTCTCGTGGTACGCGGTGCGGCGGCGCTCCTCGTCGGGCATCACCAGCGGCCGCTCGGCGCCCAGTTGCACCTTCTCCAGGGCTTCGGAGAGGTCGGACTGCGTGACCTGCTCCTGCCCCCGCTTCACGGCGAGCAGGGCGGCCTCGTTCGCGAGGTTGGCCAGGTCCGCGCCCGTCATGCCCGGGGTCGTACGGGCGATCCGGGCCAGGTCCACGTCCTTCGCCAGGGGGATCGCCCGGGTGTGGATGGCGAGGATGGCCTCGCGGCCGCCGCGGTCGGGCGGGGAGACGTTGACGACGCGGTCGAAGCGGCCGGGGCGGGTCAGGGCCGGGTCGAGGATGTCGGCGCGGTTGGTCGCGGCGATGACGATGACGCCCTCGGAGCCGGAGAAACCATCCATCTCGGTGAGGATCTGGTTGAGGGTCTGCTCACGCTCGTCGTGTCCGCCCATGCCGCTGCCGCCCCCGCGGGCCCGCCCGATGGTGTCGATCTCGTCGATGAAGATGATGGCCGGCGCGACCTTGCGGGCCTCGGCGAACAGCTCACGCACGCGCGAGGCCCCCACCCCCACGATCATCTCGATGAACTCCGACGCGGACGCCGAGAAGAACGGCACCCCTGCCTCACCGGCGACGGCCCGCGCCAGCAGGGTCTTGCCGGTTCCCGGCGGCCCGGCGAGCAGCACGCCGCCGGGCATCCGCGCGCCCATCTTCCGGTAGGCGTCGGGATTCTTCAGGAAGTCGACGACGTCGTTCAGCTCGCCCTCGACCTCGTCGATGCCCGCGACGTCCTCGAAGGTGGTCCGCTTCTCGCCCGGCTCCAGCTCGACGGGCTTCGGCGGCTGCTTGCGCCCGAGCATGCCGCCCGCACCGCCCATCCCGGACGCCATCCGCCGCGCGATGAAGATCCACAGCACCACGAGCAGCAGCATCGGGGCGAGCGAGATCAGCAGGTTGGACAGGAAGCTGCGCTCCTGCACCACAGGCTCCGCGGTGACCGTGACCTTGTTCTTCGTCAGATCGCCCCACAGCTCGTCGTCCGCGAACTCGGGCCGCTGCGTCGTAAACTTGGTGTACTCCTCACCCCCGTCCGGATCCTTCCGCTCCTTCTTGAGCTGCCCCTGGATCGCGTCGCCCTTGGAGTAGATCTTCGAGACGTTCCCGGAGTCGACCTGCTTGCTGAACTCCGTGTACGAGATCGTCGGCTCGTCGCCGTCGCCGAAGAAGGAGAGGACGAGGTTGGCGATGAGATAGACGATCAGGGCCGTGAGGATGAGGCCGCCCCAGCCGCCGGGCAGCTTCCGCTTCGGCGGGGGCGTGGGCGCGGGCTCCGGAGCACCCTCGGAGCGCCACGGCTGCTCGGGCTTCTGACGCGGTGGCACCGGGTTGCTCATATGCGGACGTTACGACAGGAAACGGGTGCAGGCACCCGGTCCGCGCCCGCCCGGGGACATGCCGGGGACACCCCGGGGAGACGCCGTGGACCCATGCGAACACCCGCCCCGGCACCCACCCGGGGATACGCCAAGGGCGCCCCACCACACGGCGGGGCGCCCCTGGACGACGTACCGAAAGGGCCTCGCTCAGCCCAGAGCCCTCCGGCCCGGCCCGAAGAGCTCAGCCCATGAACTTCTTGAACTCGTCCGGCAGCTCGAAGTCCTTGCCGCCCTGGGCGCCCGGCAGCCCGAACGCACCGCCCGCGGCGGCTCCCTCGGCCGCGGCGCGCCGTGCGGCGGCCTCGTCCTCCTGCTGCTTGCGCTTCATCGGGTTGCCCGAGCGCTGCTTGCCCTTGGCCTGCTTCTGCTTCTTCTTCTGCTTGCCGGGGCCGCCGCCCATGCCCGGCATCCCGGGCATTCCCGGCATGCCGCCGCCCTGCGCCATGCGGGACATCATCTTGCGGGCCTCGAAGAACCGCTCGACCAGGTTCTTCACGGCGCTGACCTCGACACCGGAACCCTTGGCGATACGGGCCCGCCGCGAGCCGTTGATGATCGTCGGCTCCTGCCGCTCACCGGGGGTCATCGACTTGATGATGGCCGCGGTGCGGTCGACGTCGCGCTCGTCGAGGTTGTTGATCTGGTCCTTGATCTGCCCCATGCCCGGCAGCATCCCGAGCAGCTTGCTGATGCTGCCCATCTTCCTGACCTGCTCCATCTGGGCCAGGAAGTCGTCGAGCGTGAAGTCCTTGCCGCCCTTGCTGCTCGCCAGCTTGGAGGCCATCTTCTCGGCCTCTTGCTGCGAGAAGGTCTGCTCGGCCTTCTCGATGAGCGTGAGCATGTCGCCCATGCCGAGGATGCGGGACGCCATGCGGTCCGGGTGGAACGCGTCGAAGTCGTCCAGCTTCTCGCCGTTGGAGGCGAACATGATCTGACGGCCGGTGACGTGCGCGATCGAGAGCGCCGCACCACCGCGGGCGTCGCCGTCGAGCTTGGAGAGCACGACGCCGTCGAAGCCGACGCCGTCCCGGAAGGCCTCCGCCGTGTTGACGGCGTCCTGACCGATCATCGCGTCGACGACGAAGAGGACCTCGTCCGGGCTGACGGCGTCGCGGATGTCCGCGGCCTGCTGCATCAGCTCCTGGTCGATGCCGAGGCGTCCGGCGGTGTCGACGACGACGACGTCGAACTGCTTCGTACGCGCGTACTCGATCGAGTCCTTCGCGACCTGCACCGGGTCGCCGACGCCGTTGCCCGGCTGCGGGGCGTAGACCCCGACGCCCGCGCGCTCGGCGACGACCGACAGCTGGTTCACGGCGTTCGGGCGCTGGAGGTCGCAGGCCACGAGCAGCGGGGAGTGGCCCTGGGCCTTCAGCCAGCGGCCGAGCTTTCCGGCCAGCGTGGTCTTACCGGCGCCCTGGAGGCCCGCGAGCATGATGACCGTGGGCGGCTGCTTGGCGAAGCGCAGGCGCCGGGTCTCGCCGCCGAGGATGCCGATGAGCTCCTCGTTGACGATCTTGATGACCTGCTGGGCCGGATTGAGCGCCGCGGAGACCTCGGCGCCGGTCGCCCGCTCCTTGACCTGCTTGATGAACGCGCGGACCACCGGCAGGGCGACGTCCGCTTCGAGCAGGGCGATGCGGATCTCGCGCGCAGTGGCGTCGATGTCCGCCTCGGAGAGCCTGCCTTTGCCGCGGAGGTTCTTGAATGTCGCTGCGAGGCGATCGGAAAGAGTGTCGAACACGGCGGTCGCGAATCCTCGGGATCGGGGGCGGGCGGGCGGGTCGCCCTCCAGGGTATCTGCCTCTCGCCGGGGCGGGTGCCCTCCGTCCCCACCTGACCTCGGCCGGGGCCCGCGCGCCCCGCACGACGGGCCCGCAAGCGGACCGCCCTCTACCCCCGCAGCACCTCCTCGACGCCCCGAGCCACCTCGACCGCCCGCTCCCCCGCCAGCGGCGCCCCGTCCACGCCCGTGACGTAGAAGGCGTCCACCGCGTTCGCCCCCAGCGTCGACACGTGCGCGCTGCGCACCCGCACCTCCGCCGCCTCCAGGGCCCGCCCGATCCGGTGCAGCAGCCCCGGTGCGTCCTGGGCCCGCACCTCGATCACCGTTGCCCGCCGCGACCCCGCCGACGCCACGGTCACCCGGGGCGGCGGCGCCACCGTGCCGCGCCGTCGCGGATACGAGGCGTCCCGCTCGGCGAGCCGGGCCGCGATGTCGAGGGACCCGTCGAGCGCCCGCACCAGGTCGGCCCGCAGCCGCGCGGCCTGCGGCATCGAGCCGTACTCGGCGGCGACGCGCCACTGGAGCATCAGGACCGAGCCGGGCATCTCTGCGGGCAGCGCGACCGCCCGCAGCTCCGCGGTGCGCACGGTCAGGCGGTGCATGGCGAGCACTCCGGCGACGGCGGGCAGCACCCCGCCCTGCTCGGGCACGGCGACCAGCAGCTCCACGCCCAGCGGCTCGGCCTGCGCCTCGGCGGAACCGACGGAGGCAGCACCCCCCTCGCCCTCCGGGGCGCCCCCGCCGGCCTCCGCCCGCAGCGCCACCACCGGCGCCCCCGTCCGCACCGCCTCCACCGCGAGCCGTTCCTCCTCCGCCGACGCGGGCGCGCCGTCCCCGGTCGCGTACGGGTCGTCGGCCTCATCGCCCGCGAGCACCGAAGCGACCCGTTTCACCAGGTCGGCGACCAGCGAGCCGCGCCAGGACGACCAGGCCGCGGGCCCGGTGGCGAGGGCGTCCGCCTCCGTGAGGGCATGCAGGAGCTCCAGGGTGCCGGGCGAGCCGACGGCCTCGGCGACGGACCGCACGGTCGCGGGGTCGTCGAGGTCGCGCCGGGTGGCGGTCTCGATGAGGAGGAGGTGGTGGCGTACGAGACAGGCGAGCACGGCGACGTCGGCGCGGTCGAAGCCGATCCGGGTGGCCACGTCGCGGGCGATGATCTCCCCGGCGACGGAGTGGTCGCCGGGCCAGCCCTTGCCGATGTCGTGCAGCAGGGCGGCGACGAGCAGCAGGTCGGGCCGTCCGACGCGACGGGTGAGGTCGGCGGCGCGGACGGCCGTCTCGACGAGGTGCCGGTCGACGGTCCAGGTGTGGACGGCGTTGCGCTGGGGGCGGCACCAGACCCGCTCCCAGTCGGGCAGCAGCCGGGTGATCAGGCCCTCGGCCTCAAGGGCCTCCCAGACCTGGACGGTCGGCCGCCCGGCGCCGAGCAGGGTCACCAGTTGCTCGCGGGCCTCGGCGGGCCACGGCGTCGGCAGCGGCCGGGTGGCGGCCGCGATCCGGCGCACGGCGTGCAGGGACAGGGGCAGCCCGGCCTGGGCGGCGGCCGCGGCGGCGCGCAGCGGAAGCACGGGGTCCCGCTCCGGCCGGGCGGCCCGCGCGAGCACGACCTCGCCGTCCTGCTCCACGACGCCCTCGGCGAGCGGCGACCGCTCGGCCACGGCCGCCTTCCCGCCGCCGAGCAGCCCGCGCAGCCGGGGCCTCGCCTTGCGGGACCGCAGCACGCGCCCGACCTCGCGCCAGGTCACGTCGGCGGCGTAGGCGACGGTGCGCGCGGCCTCGTACACCTGCCGCAGCAGGGTGTCGGCGTCGAGCAGACCGAGTTCGGCGGCGACCTGGTCCTGTTCCTGGAGGGCGAGCCGGTCGGTGGCGCGGCCGGTCGTGAGGTGCAGGGCGTCGCGTACGTCGAGCAGAGTGCGGCGGGCCTCGGCGAGGCCTTCGCGGGGGGCGTCCGCGAGCCAGGAGGCGGCGACGGCGCGCAGCGCGGTGGCGTCGCGGAGTCCGCCGCGGGCCTCCTTGAGGTCGGGTTCGAGGAGGTGGCTCAGCTCGCCGTGGCGCGCGGCCCGTTCCGCGCACAGTTCGCGCAGCTCGGGCAGTCGCTCGGGCGCCTGGTTGCGCCAGTCGGCGAGGACGGCGCCGCGCAGCCCGCCGGTGAGCCCCGGGTCGCCGGCGATGTGGCGGGCGTCGAGCAGGCCGAGGTGGACCTTCAGGTCGTCGGCCGCGGTCTTGCGGGCCTCGGCGGGGGTGCGGACGGAGTGGTCGAGGGCGAGGCCGAGGTCCCAGACGGGGTACCAGATGCGGTCGGCGAGGGCGGCGATCGCGCCCGGGTCGGCGGCGCCGTCGTGGAGGAGCAGCAGGTCGAGGTCGCTGCGGGGGGACAATTCGCCGCGGCCGTAGCCGCCGACGGCGACCAGGGCGATGCCCGGCGGCGTGCCGGGCGCGGTGTCGGCGGCGCCGGCGGCGCCGGCGGCGAAGAGTCCGTTCAGCCAGCCGTCCGTGAGTTCGGCGAGGGCGGAACGGCGCGGCGGCCCGGACCGCGCCTCGTCCTGGAGGAGGCGCAGCCGGGCCGCCGCGTAGCCGCTGGGTCCGGGGTCTTCCGCTTGTGCTGATTCCTTCGGTGCTTCCACGCTCGTCACCCAGCGGCTCCTGTTCTCTGTGGGACTACCGTGCGCAGGCCGTGCGCGTCACAGCGCGTCGGGCCCGCGCTCGCCGGTCCGCACCCGGACCGCCGTGTCGACGGGGACGCTCCACACCTTGCCGTCGCCGATCTTGCCGGTGCGGGCCGCCTTGACGACGACCTCGACGAGCTGTTCGGCGTCCTCGTCCTCGACGAGCACCTCGATGCGGATCTTCGGTACGAGGTCGACGGTGTACTCGGCGCCGCGGTAGACCTCGGTGTGGCCGCGCTGCCGTCCGTAGCCGCTGGCCTCGGTGACGGTCAGGCCCTGGACCCCGAAGGCCTGGAGGGCCTCCTTGATCTCGTCGAGGCGGTGCGGCTTGACGACCGCGGTGATGAGCTTCATGCGTCCACCTTCTTGTTCTTCTGGGCCGCCGTCTGCGCGGCCCCCTGGACCGGGCCCGGCACGGCGCCCGTGCGGGGCGCGGAGCCGCCGCCCGCGCCGCTGAAGTCGTACGCGGTCTCGGCGTGCTGGACCTGGTCGATGCCGCCGACCTCCTCGTCCTCGTCGACCCGCATACCGATCGTCTTGTCGATCAGGAAAGCGAGGACGGCGGAGGCGACGAGGGAGTAGCCGAGGACGGCTCCGACACCGGCGGCCTGCTTGCCGAGCTGTTCGAGGCCACCACCGTAGAAGAGTCCCTGCGCCTCGGACTGGCCGCCGCCGGTGGCGAAGAGGCCGACGAGGAGGGACCCCGCGATGCCGCCGACCAGGTGGACGCCGACGACGTCGAGGGAGTCGTCGTAGCCGAACTTGAACTTCAGGCCGACGGCCAGGGCGCACAGCAGGCCGGCGATCGCGCCGATGGCGATGGCGCCGAGCGGCGAGCAGGAGCCGCCGGAGGGGGTGATGGCGACGAGTCCTGCGACCGCGCCGGAGGCGGCACCGAGGGTGGTGAACGCGCCGTGGCGGATCTTCTCGTAGGCGAGCCAGGCGAGCATGGCGGCGGCCGTGGCGATCTGGGTGTTGATGAACATCAGCGCGCCGACGCCGTCGTCGTTGCCGAGCCAGGACCCGGCGTTGAAGCCGAACCAGCCGAACCAGAGGAGTCCGGCGCCGAGCATCACCAGGGGCAGGCTGTGCGGGCGCATCGGGTCCTTCTTGAAGCCGACGCGCTTGCCGATGACGAGGATCACGCCGAGGGCCGCGGCACCGGCGTTGATGTGCACGGCCGTGCCGCCGGCGAAGTCGATGACGCCCATCTCGAAGGCCCAGCCGCCGGTGCCCCACACCCAGTGCGCGACCGGGAAGTAGACGATCGTCGCCCACAGAGCCACGAACAGCGCCCACGCGGTGAACTTCACGCGGTCGGCGAGCGCGCCGCTGATCAGGGCGGGCGTGATGACGGCGAACATCAGCTGGAACACGGCGAAGACGTAGACCGGGATGGTGTACCCGTCCCACAGCTCGTTGAGGCCGATCCCGCCGAGGCCCACGTAGTCGCCGTTCCAGCCGAAGAGGCTGCCGTGGTCGGTGCCGAAGGCGACGGAGAAGCCGTAGAGCGCCCACAGGACGGTGACGATCCCGAGGCTGATGAAGCTCATCATCAGCATGTTCAGGGTGCTCTTGACGCGGACCATGCCTCCGTAGAAGAAGGCGAGCCCCGGCGTCATGAGCATCACCAGGGCGGAGCAGATCAACATGAACCCGGTGTTGGCGGCAGACAGCTGCGGGGCGTCTGCGGCAAGCGTGATGCCTGGGGGCATCGGCGTCTCCTCGTCGTCGGATACGGCCCGTGCGGGCTTCACCCTCTGCGGTGCGAGGACGGTGGGCCGGTTATGCCGCATGAGATTGGCGCAGCGCGGTTTCGGTCAGTGCCACTCGATGTTTCGCCGCAGTGACGAAGAGGTCGTGCGTGTTACGCGTGGATGAACCGCGCGTGGTCCGCGGTCCGCAGGACATACCATCCCAAATTCCCGGCCATCAGTTGAGCAACCCCAACGGCGCCCAGCCCTCTCCGCGAGAGCGGCGCCGGTTCAGGCGCACAAGCAGCCCGGCCGCGGCGGCCATCCGAATGACCTGGCATGGGGGAGCCGAGTCGGGCTGTCGGGATGGGCCGGCCGCGGCCGGAGTGTGGGGGGGCGCGCCGGTCAGGCGGCCGGGTGCGCGAGCATGTCAGACGGCCTCCGCGGATTCCGGCATGTCGACGGCGAGCTGGTCGGTGAGCCGGACGACGTCCGCCACGTCCCCGAAGTCCCGCAGGGCGTTGTCGACGGTCTTGCGCAGCCGGGTGTTGACCCGCTCGGAGCGCACCTTCTTGGCGATGGCCAGGGCTTCGCCCGCGAGCACCGCGCTCTGCTCGGGCTCCTTCTGGAGCAGGTGGACGGTGGCCATCCCGATCAGGTTCAGGGCGTACGACCGCTGGTGCTCGGGGTCGTTGCCGAAGAGCTCGACGGCGCGCGCCATGACGGGCTCGGCGAGGGAGGCGTACGTGGGGCTGCGCCCGGCCACGTAGGCCAGGTCGCGGAAGGAGTGGGCGTTCTCGCCGTTGAGCTCCGCCTCGGAGAAGAAGCGGATCCAGTCGGGCTCGGGCTCGTCCCAGTCGTCCGCGTCGGCGAAGGTGTCCTCGGCCATCCGGACCGCCCGTTTGCAGCGGCCGGGCTGGCCCATTCCGGCGTAGGCGCGGGCCTCCATCGCATACAGCATCGACTGGGTGCGGGGGCTGGCGCAGTCGCGGCTGCCGTACTGCGCGAGGTGGATGAGCTCCAGGGCGTCGTCGGGCCGGCCGAGGTGGATCATCTGGCGGCTCATGCTGGAGAGGATGTACGAGCCGAGGGTCTTCTCGCCGGCTTCCTTGGCGGCGTGCAGGGCGAGGACGAAGTACTTCTGGGCGGTGGGCTGGAGCCCTACGTCGTAGCTCATCCAGCCCGCCAGTTCGGCCAGTTCGCTCGCCACCTTGAAGAGGCGTTTGGAGGTGTCCTCGGGCTGGGGCTCCTGGAGCAGGTCGGTCACCTCGTGCAGCTGGCCGACGACGGCTTTTCGGCGCAGGCCGCCGCCGCACTGGGCGTCCCACTGGCGGAACATCACCGTGGTGGACTCCAGGAGGTCGAGCTCGGGGCGGGAGAGGCGGCCGGGGCGGCGTGGGGTGAGCTGCTGCGGCTCGGGCTCGGCGACCGGAGCGGAGGGTCCTGGCACGAGCCAGCGCTGCATGGGCTCGATCAGGGCGGGTCCTGCGGACAGGGCGAGCGAGGTGCCGAGGAAGCCGCGCCGGGCCAGCATCAGGTCGCTGCGGCTGAACTCGCTGATGAGGGCGACGGTCTGGGGGCCGGTCCAGGGCAGGTCGATGCCGGACACGGACGGGGCCTGGTGGGCGGCGCGCAGGCCGAGGTCCTCGACGGCGACGACGCAGCCGAAGCGCTCGGAGAACAGTTCGGAGAGGATGCGCGGGATGGGCTCGCGCGGGTTCTCGCCGTCGAGCCAGCGGCGGACGCGCGAGGTGTCCGTGGAGATGTGGTGCGCACCCAACTGGCGTGCTCTGCGGTTCACTTGGCGGGCCAGCTCGCCCTTCGACCAGCCGCTGCGCACGAACCAGGAACCGAGCATCTCGTTGGGGCGCTTCTCAGCGTTCGCACCGCTACCGCCACTGCCGCCCACTGGAACGCCCCCATCCCTCAAGCCACTTGTCCGAGGTCCACGTCAAGCCCTAACAGAATGCCGCGTGTTGCGGCGGTCCGTCCGGAGAATGTCACCCTTCGAACGGGAAACCGACTTGCCTCCGGCATACCCACGAGTGCGCAAGTCCTCGGGTCATGTACCGAAAGTAATCCTACGATCACCGCTCCGGCGAGGGCGAACGCGGAAACGCCACCATTCGCCACCCCTTCGAATGAACTACCTGCCCGCCGCACACGATTCACTTGACACGGGACAACCGAAAGTGGGCGGAGCGGAGCACGCAGGGGCGTGGGCAACGGAGTGCACCACCTGTCATGCCTCCGAGCGCGGGCACCACCTGACGGCGGAACGCGGCGAAAGTCGGCGAGAGTCGGCTTGAGACGTGCACAACGCGTCGAGACGCGACGGGTCACGGTCCGGATCCGTCACGTCGTCACCGCGCACACGTAACCACCGCACACGCGACCCGTTGGAGGGGGCATGGGCTTCACGATCGGCGGCATCCGGGGGACCAAAGAGCCCCGGTCCGGTGTCCGGGGGACGAAGGACGTCCGGGGGACCAAGCAGACGGGCGAGACGGGCGCGGTGGGCGCGACAGGCGCGACGGAGGCGGGCGCAGAGGGGCGCGTGCCCCGCGCGGCCAAGGAGGCGCGCGCCGCGAAAGACACCAAGGAGCCGCGCACCACCAAGGACACGCGCCCCTTCAAGGAGCCGAAGGAGCCCCGCTCCGGATCCCGCAGGCGCTGCCGCTCGACCACCGAGGAGTGCTGCACGACCGTCGCCGAGTACACGGGCCTGTGGGGCTGGCCCGTGGTGCCCGGAGCACGCGCCCAGGACGGCCGCTGCTCCTGCGGCCGCGCCGACTGCGCCGCCCCCGGCGCCCACCCCCTGGACTTCGCCCCCGAGATCGCCGCGGGGGCCACCCTCGACGAGGTCACCGAGGCCTGGTCGCAGTTCCCCGGCGCCGCGGTGATGCTGCCCGTGGGCCGCGCGTTCGACGTGATCGAGGTGGCCGAGGCGGCGGGGCGGCGCGCCCTGGTGCGGCTGGAGCGGATGGGCCTGCCGCTCGGCCCGGTGACGGCCACTCCGGACGGCCGCACGCACTTCTTCGTGGCCCCCGGCGCCGCCGCCGAACTGCCCCAACTGCTCTACCGCATGGGCTGGGACGACACCGGGCTCGACCTGCACGGCCTGGGCCCCGGCGCGCACATCACCGCCCCGCCGTCGGACCGCGCGGGCCTCGGTCCGGTCCGCTGGCTGCGCTCCCCCGACCCCGAGTCCGTCACGGGCCCGCCGCACGCCCGGCTCCTCCTCGGCACGCTGGCGTACGTCGCCCACCGATCGCCCGCGTAACGCGCGCCCCGTGCGGGGCCACGCGCCCCCGCACGGCGCCCCCATGACGAAGTGCCCCGCTCCCGGCTGCACCCGGGGGTGGGGCACTTCTTCGCTTCTCCGCTTCTCCGCTTCTCCGCTTTTCCACTGACGGAGCGGGCCGTGCGTAAGCGCACCACGACGCCCCGGCTCAGTCCCCGATCAGCGCGTCGACGAACGCCTCCGGCTCGAACGGCGCCAGGTCGTCCGCGCCCTCACCGAGGCCGATCAGCTTCACGGGCACGCCCAGCTCGCGCTGGACCGCGACCACGATGCCGCCCTTGGCGGTGCCGTCGAGCTTGGTCAGGACGATGCCGGTGATGTCGACGACCTCGGCGAAGACGCGGGCCTGCACCAGGCCGTTCTGGCCGGTGGTGGCGTCGAGGACGAGCAGGACCTCGTCGAGCGGCGCGTGCTTCTCGACGACGCGCTTGACCTTGCCGAGCTCGTCCATCAGGCCGGTCTTGGTGTGCAGTCGGCCCGCGGTGTCGATGAGGACGACGTCGGCGCCTTCGGCGATGCCCTCCTTGACCGCGTCGAAGGCGATCGAGGCCGGGTCGCCGCCCTCGGGTCCGCGGACCGTGCGGGCGCCGACGCGCTCGCCCCAGGTCTGGAGCTGGTCGGCGGCGGCGGCGCGGAAGGTGTCGGCGGCGCCGAGGACGACCGAGCGGCCGTCGGCCACCAGGACGCGGGCGAGCTTGCCGGTGGTGGTGGTCTTGCCGGTGCCGTTCACGCCGACGACCATCACGATGGCCGGGGTCTCCAGGCCGGACTCGGTCCTCACGGCACGGTCGACGTCCGTGCCGACCAGGGTGAGGAGTTCCTCGCGGAGCAGGGCGCGCAGGTCTTCGGGGGTGCGCGTGCCGAGCACCCGGACACGCTCGCGCAGCCGCTCGACCAGCTCCTGGGTGGGGGCGACGCCGACGTCGGCGGTGAGGAGGGTGTCCTCGATCTCCTCCCAGGTGTCCTCGTCCAGGTGCTCCCGCGAGAGGAGCGTGAGCAGGCCCTTGCCGAGTGCGTTCTGGGAGCGCGAGAGGCGCGTACGCAGGCGCACCAGGCGGCCCGCGGTGGGCTCGGGGGTCTCGATCTCGGGAGCCGGCGGGGCCGCGGGCTCCTCGATCGTGACGGGTGCGGACGCCGAGGGTTCGGCGACCGGCAGGTCCACCTCCTCGATCGTGCGGCGCGCTTCGTCGCGCGGCGTCTCGGCCTCGTCGCCGACGTGCGGCTCGGCCGGAGGGGCGGTGATGGTGGGCGTCGCGGAGGGGGCTTTCGCCTCGGGCAGCTGCTTCTTCTTGCGGCTGCCGACGACGAGCCCGCCGATCGCACCGACCACGACGACGGCGATGACTACAGCAAGGATGACGATTTCCATAACTCACCCAGTATCAGTCATGGGCCCTCCCGGCAGGCTCCTTGTGTTTTCCTCCAAAGCACATATGCCACTAGCCGCCATTACTCGGACTAAAGTACGATGGAAGAGGCTGCGTCAACGCGCGTAGAGTCCCATCTGCTGATTCACCCAGCTCACCCCCACCGGCCGGCGACGACGTCGACGCAAGCCGAGCGAGAGGCACGGAACCACCCCTCATGAGCACCACCGCCGAAACGGCCGAACACGAAGGCGCCCTGGAGACCCGAGGCCTTGAGCCCGTCCCGGACTCCGAGCGCCACGGCAGGACCCGCGAGCTGTTCCCCACCTGGGTCGCCGCCAACATCAGCGTTCTGCTCCTGACGATGGGCGCGGGCCTGATCGTCTCCAACGGCCTGAACTTCTGGCAGGTCCTGGTCGTCGCCCTGGTCTCCCCCGTCCTGAGCTACGGCCTGGTGGGTCTCGTCTCCATCGCGGGCAAGCGCGGCGGCTCCCCGGGCATGACGCTCTCGCGCGCGGTCTTCGGCCAGCGCGGCAACCTCTTCCCCGGCTCGCTGATCTGGGTCGCGCGCTGGGGCTGGGAGACGATCAACGCGGTCACGGGCGCGTACGCGATCCTCACGGTGCTCGACATCTGCTTCGGGGTGAAGCAGAACACCGCGCTGAAGGTCATCACGCTGCTCGGCTTCGTCGCCGCGACGTTCCTCATCTCGGGCCTCGGCCGCAAGGTCCTGCACGTGTGCAGCACCTGGTCGACGTACCTCTTCGGCGCGTTCAGCGTCCTGGTGCTCGTCTACCTCCTCACGGACACCGACTGGGGCCAGGTCTTCGACAAGCCCGCGGGCTCCACGGCGATGATGATCGCGGGCATCGGCACGATCGCCGCGGGCGGCATCAGCTGGGTGCCCACGGGCCCGGACTTCACCCGCTACCTGCCGCGCACGGCCTCGAACAGGCCGCTCGTCGGGCACGCCGTCGGCGGCGCGGCCATCGTCGTGGTCCCCATGGTCCTGATGGGCGCGGTCATGGCCGTCTCGCAGCCGAAGCTGTCCTCGGCGCAGGACCCGGTGGCCTTCCTCGGCGACCTGCTGCCGACGTGGATCGCGGTGCCGTATCTGATCATGGCCCTGATCGGCATGCTGTTGATCAACTCGATGTCGATGTACTCGGCCGGCTTCACGGCCATGACGCTCGGCATCAACGTCCCGCGCGCGTGGGCGGTCAGCGTGAACGCGATCATCAGCCTGATCTTCGGCTACCTCCTGATGAACGTCGCCACCAGCTTCATGGGCTCGTTCATCTCCTTCCTGACGCTGCTCGCGGTCGCGTTCTCCGCCTGGATCGGCGTCTTCGGCGTCGACATGTTCCACAGGAAGACGTACGACGGCGAAGCGCTGATGGACACCAAGCGCACCAGCGCGTACTGGTACAGGGCGGGCTTCGCCTGGCAGGCCATGACGGCCTGGGCGGTCGCGCTCGTCGTGGGCCTGCTCTTCACCAAGGTCGACTGGTTCAGCGGCCCGCTCGCCACCTCCTGGATCGGGCGCAACGGCCTCGGCTGGCTCGTCACGATCGTGGTCGCGGGCGCGCTGTACGCACTGCTTCCGCGCCGGCCGCTCCCCGAGACGGCCACGGCCGCCGAGCCCGTCGCCTCGGCCGAGCCCGCCGCGGCCAAGGCGTGAGCGCCCTCAACCCCAGGCCACCCCTGGCCATCTGACGTATCGTCAGCTAACGTCCCCCTTCGCCGCACCGGCCCGCTGCCCGCGGCCCGCCGTCCCGGTGAAGGGGGACGTTCCGCATGCCCGTCACAGTCGTACGTTTCAACCTCGTCGATCCCGCGGCCACCCCGGACACGCTCAGCGCCCGCTACCGCGCGGCCCTGGAGATGGCCGTGTACGCCGACGACCGCGGCGTGTCCACGATCCAGACCGAGGAGCACCACGGCGCCGCCAACAACTGGCTGCCCTCGCCGTTCGCCTTCGCGGGCGCGGTGTTCGGGGCGACGCAGAGAGGTGCGGCGGCGCGCAGCGCCTCGGTGAGGGGCGGTGGCCGGGAGCCGGGCGGGCGGATCACGGTGACCGTCTCGGCGGTCATCGGGCCGCTGCACGATCCGCTGCGCCTGGCCGAGGACATCGCCGTGCTCGACCTGCTGAGCGGCGGCCGCCTCGTCACGGTCACGGGGATCGGCTACCGGCCCGAGGAGTACGCGGCGTTCGGCGTCGAGTGGACCCGGCGCGGCAAGCTCCAGGACGAGCTCCTGGAAACCCTGCTCAAGGCCTGGACCGGCGAGGAGTTCAGCCATCGCGGCCGCACCGTGCGCGTCACCCCGCGCCCGCACACCCGGCCGCACCCGCTGCTCCTGGTCGGCGGCTCCTCGCGGGCGGCGGCCCGCCGCGCCGCCCGGTTCGGCCTGCCGTTCTTCCCGAGCGCGCACCTGCCGGAGCTGGAGGCGTACTACGACGAGAAGCGCGCCGAGTACGGCACCGAGGGCTGGACGATGATGCCCGCGGCGAAGACCCCGCTGCTGCACCTCAGCGAGGACCCCGACCGCACCTGGGCCGCGTACGGCGAGCACTTCCTGCACGAGGCCCGCACCTACGCCTCCTGGCAGTCCGGCGACATCCGCTCGGCGGTGCGCTCGGCGGCGACGACGGTCGACGAGCTGCGCGCCGAGGGCGTCTACCGGGTGCTCACGCCCGACGCGTGCGTGGCGCTCGCGGAGTCCGGGGCGAACCTCGTGCTGCATCCGCTCGTCGGCGGGATGCCGGTGGACGAGGGGTGGCGGAGCCTGCGCCTGTTCGGCGAAAACGTACTGCCCCGGCTCAAGCAGTGACCTCGCGGTCCTTGAGCCGGGGCAGCTTCCTCAAGAGGAGCGGGGCAGCGGGGTTTAGCCCATCTCCTCCAGGGTCTTGCCCTTCGTCTCCTTGACGAACTTGGCGACGAAGGGGATCGAGAGCGCGGCGAACGCGCCGTAGATGATGTACGAGCCGGTCAGGCTCCACTCCGACATGCTCGGGAAGGTCTTGGTGATCGCGAAGTTGGCGAGCCACTGCGCGGAGGCGGCCACACCGAGCGCGGCGGCGCGGATCCGGTTGGGGAAGATCTCGCCGAGCAGGACCCAGACCACCACGCCCCAGGACAGCGCGAAGAAGAGCACGAAGGCGTTGGCGGCGATGATCGCGGTCAGGCCCTGGCCCTGCGGCAGCGAGACGTCGTCGCCGGAGCCGGTCCGGTAGGAGAACGCCCAGGCCATGGTGAACAGGGCGAGGGCCATGCCGGCCGAGCCGATGAGGGCGAGGGGCTTGCGGCCGATCCGGTCGACGAAGATCATCGCGATGACCGTGCCGACGATGTTCACGATCGACGTCTCGAAGGAGTACAGGAACGAGCTGCTCGGGTCGTGGCCGATGGACTGCCAGAGCTGGTTCGAGTAGTAGAAGATCACGTTGATGCCGACGAGCTGCTGGAAGATCGACAGGAAGATGCCGATCCAGACGATCGGCAGGAAGCCGAACTTGCCGCCGAGCAGGTCCTTGAACGTCGACTTGTCCTCGCGGTGCATGGCCAGCTCGATCTCGGCGGCGCGCACGTCCACGTCGATGGCGGTGCCCTCGACCTCGGCGAGCACCTTCTTGGCGTCGGCGTCGCGGCCGACGGAGATCAAGAAGCGCGGGGACTCGGGGATCACGAAGGACAGCAGGCCGTAGAGGACGGCCGGGACGACCATGACGCCGAGCATCCACTGCCAGGCCTCGAGGCCGGCCAGCTTGCCGCGCTGGTCGCCGTCCGCCATGTTCAGGATGCCCCAGTTGACGAGCTGGGAGACGGCGATGCCGACCACGATGGCGGCCTGCTGGAACGAGGCGAGGCGGCCGCGGTAGGCGGGCGGCGCGACCTCGGCGATGTAGGCCGGGCCGATCACGGAGGCCATGCCGATGCCGATGCCGCCGACGAAGCGCCACATGGTGAGGTCCCACGCGGCGAACGGCAGCGCGGAGCCGACGGCGCTGGCCGCGAAGAGGACCGAGGCGATCTGCATGACCCGGATGCGGCCGATGCGGTCGGCGATCCGGCCCGCGATGGCGGCGCCGACGGCACAGCCGAGGAGGGCGGTGGCGATGATCCAGCCCAGCATGTCCGCGTTGACGTCGAACCGGTCCTGGATCGCGACGGTCGCGCCGTTGATCACCGAACTGTCGTAGCCGAACAGGAACCCACCCATCGCGGCGGCGGCCGTGATGAAGATGACATGGCCGAGATGGTCCGGGTGGGCCTCCCTGGCCCCGGACTGCGGCGGCTGCGCTGTGCTGGTCACGTGTACTCCTCGGGCCACCGGCTGCGTTGCCGGGGTGGGGGTGAGAGCTCTTCAAGTGGCGCACAACTTCATATCGCCCACCACCTGAAGGTAAAAGCAACGTTGCAGAGACTATGCCTTCAAGTTGCGAAGTCAATAGTTCGTTAACCACGAATCTGAGCCACACAAGGCAACACCCCGCGTTCAAGTTCCGAACGCGGGGTGGGCCACCTGGGTGAGCCGGGCGAGGGCTAGCGCAGCCGCTGGCTGATCACCTTGGAGACGCCGTCGCCCTGCATGGACACGCCGTACAGCGCGTCCGCCACCTCCATCGTCCGTTTCTGGTGCGTGATCACGATCAGCTGCGAGGCCTCCTGCAGCTCCTGCATGATCCGGATGAGCCGCTGCAGGTTGGTGTCGTCGAGCGCCGCCTCGACCTCGTCCATCACATAGAACGGGCTGGGCCGGGCCTTGAAGATCGACACGAGCAGCGCCACGGCCGTCAGGGACCGCTCGCCGCCGGAGAGCAGCGAGAGCCGCTTGACCTTCTTGCCGGGCGGCCGGGCCTCGACGTCGACGCCCGTGGTGAGCATGTTGTCGGGATCGGTCAGGATCAGCCGTCCCTCGCCGCCGGGGAAGAGCCTGCTGAAGACCCCCTCGAACTCCCGGGCGGTGTCCCGGTAGGCCTCGGTGAAGACCTGCTCGACGCGCTCGTCGACCTCCTTCACCACCTGGAGGAGGTCGGCACGGGTCTTCTTGAGGTCCTCCAGCTGCTCACTGAGGAACTTGTGACGTTCCTCCAGGGCCGCGAACTCCTCCAGGGCCAGCGGGTTGACCTTTCCGAGCTGCTGGTACGCCCGTTCGGCTGACCTGAGGCGCTTCTCCTGCTCGGCGCGGACGTAGGCCACCGGCTTGTTGCGCGGGTGCTCCGGGTCCTCGGGCAGCTCCTCGCCCTCGGCGGCGGGCGAGGGCGGCACGAGCTGGTCGGGCCCGTACTCGGAGACGAGCCCCGCGGGTTCCACACCGAGTTCCTCCAGCGCCTTGGTCTCCAGCTGCTCGATCCGCAGCCGCTTCTCCGCGCCGAGTACCTCGCCCCGGTGGACTGAATCCGTCAGCTTGTCCAGCTCGTCCTTCAGCTCGCGCCCCTGGTTCCGCTCGGCCACGAGATCCCGCTCCCGCACCTCCTTGGCACGCTCGGCCGCGGCCCGCTCCTGCTCCGCGCGTACGAGGGAGACCTCGACGTGGGCGAGCAGCTGACGGGCGCCGGAGGCGACGGCCTCGGCGACGGCGGCCTCGTGGCGCAGCCGCGCCCTGCGCCGCTCGGCCCGCGCGCGTGCCTCGCGTTCGGCGCGGGCGGCGCGGTCGAGGCCGTCGGCGCGCCCGGCGAGGCCCTTGACCCGCTCCTCGTGGGTGCGCACCTGGAGGCGGGCCTCCATCTCCGTCTGGCGTGCGTTGGCCCCGTCGGCGGCGAGCCGGTCGCGCACGGCGGTGTCGGGCTCCTCGTCGGCGGGCGCCTCCTCGGCGACGGCGAGCCGCTCGGCCAGCTCCAGGGCCTCCGCCTGGGCCCGCTCCAGGGCCTCCTGCGCCTTGGCGGCCGCGGCGGCCGAACGCTCCGCCTCACCGGCGGCGCCGCGCGCCTGTCCGGCGAGGGACCCGAGGCGCTGCGCGACGGCCGACTTCTCCCGGTCGGCGGCGCGCCGCCGCTCCCCCAGCTCCTCGACGAGCGCGGCGCACTCCGCGCGGCGCTCCCCCGCCCTGTGCTGCGCCTCGGCCAACTCCTCGCACCGCACGTCCAGTTCGGCGAGCTCGGCCGCGGCTTCGTCGACGGACGCCTGCACCTCGAGGAGGCTCGGCGCGCCCGCGGAGCCACCGTGCGCGAAGTGCGCCCCGAGCATGTCGCCCTCGGCCGTCACCGCCGTCAGCTCCGGGTGCGCGTACACCAGGTCCTCGGCGTCCTCCAGCGTCCCCACGACGACGACCCCGCGCAGCAGCCTGCGCACGGCGGGCATCAACTCGGCGGGTCCGCGCACGAGTTCGGCGGCGTACGGCGGCCCGTCGCCCCGCACGTCCGGCGCTGCGTCACCGGGGGCCCCGTCGGCCCGGCCGGCGTCCCCACCGCCCCCGGCACCCCGGCCCTCGTCGGGCGCCCCCGCCAGCAACAGCGCGGCCCGCCCCCCGTCCTGCTTGCGCAGCAGGCGGATCGCTTCTGCTGCCGATGCGGGCGTCGACACGGCGATGGCGTCCGCCGCCGCGCCGAAGGCCGCCGCGACCGGCACCTCGAAGCCCGGTGCCACGCTGAGGAGTTCGGCGGCGGGGCCGAGCATTCCAGCGAGCCGGTCCCTGGCGGCGAGCAGCGCGCCCGAGCCGTCCTTGCGGCGCAGGCCGAGGGCGAGGGCGTCGTGCCGGGCGGCGACGGCGGCCCGCTTCCGCTCCGCCGCGGTGACCGCCTCACGGGCCGCGATCGCCTCGGCCTCGGCGGCGGCGAGGGCGCGGCGGGCCTCTTCGTGCCGCTCCCCCAGCTCGGCGTCGCCCGCGTCCAGGCCGTCGACCTCCGCCTTCAGCTGTTCGTACTCCTCCTGCGCGGTGACGGCCCGCTCCTGTGCCTCGTCGCGGGCGAGGGCGAGCCGGTCGATCTCGGCCTGCGCGGACGCCGCCCGCGACCGGGCCGCGTTGACCTGGCCGCCGAGCCGCGCGAGCCCTTCGCGCCGGTCGGCGATGGCCCGCGCCACGTCCTTCAGGCGCCGCTCCTCCGCCGCCAGTTCGCGCTCCAGTTCGGCGCGGTGGGTGATGGTGTCGTCGAGGGCGTACTGCGCGGCTTCGAGGGCGGCTTCGAGTTCCGCCTCCTGTTCGCGGATGCGGGCGGCCTCGCGCTCCATGTCCTCGGGCTCGCGGCCGCGCCGCTCCTCCGCGGGCGCCGAGCGCGCGCTCTTGATGCGGGCGTCGGCGAGCGAGATCGTGCCGCGCACGCGCTCGGCGAGCTGCGACAGTTCGTACCAGGTCCGCTGGGCCCGCTGCAGCCGCGGGCTGAGCCGCCGCACCTCGTCCTCCAGGGCCGCCTCGCGCTGGAGCGCGTTCTTCAGCTCGGCCTCGGCGGCGTCCCTGCGAGCCTTGAGCGCGGCCTCGTCGGCGACCTCGGCGTTCAGGGCCCGCCGCATGCTCACGAGGTCGTCGGCGAGCAGCCTGAGGCGGGCGTCGCGCAGGTCGGCCTGGATGACGGCGGCGCGGCGCGCGACGGCGGCCTGCCGCCCCAGCGGCTTGAGCTGGCGCCGCAGCTCGTCGGTGAGGTCCTGCACGCGCGCGAGGTTGGCCTGCATCGCGTCCAGCTTCCGCAGCGCCTTCTCCTTGCGCTTGCGGTGCTTGAGGACGCCGGCGGCCTCCTCGATGAAGGCGCGGCGGCCCATGGGGTCGGCGTGCAGGACGGAGTCGAGCTGGCCCTGGCCGACGATGACGTGCATCTCGCGGCCGATGCCGGAGTCGGAGAGCAGTTCCTGGATGTCGAGCAGACGGCAGGTGTCGCCGTTGATCTGGTACTCGCTGCCACCGTTGCGGAACATGATCCGCGTGATGGTGACCTCGGCGTACTCGATGGGCAGGGCGCCGTCGGAGTTGTCGATGGTGAGGGACACCTCGGCGCGGCCGAGCGGCGGCCTGCCGGTCGTCCCGGCGAAGATGACGTCCTCCATCTTGCCGCCGCGCAGCGATTTGGCGCCCTGTTCGCCCATGACCCAGCTCAGCGCGTCCACGACGTTGGACTTGCCGGATCCGTTCGGTCCGACGACGCAGGTGATGCCCGGTTCGAATTTAAGCGTCGTCGCCGACGCGAAGGACTTGAAACCGCGCAGTGTCATGGCCTTGAGGTGCACGCCGCGTGACTCTACCTTTCTCGAAGAGTTCACCGAGGAACGTGCGAGCAGTTTCACGACGGAAGGTGCAGGGCACATCAGATGTAAGGCCCCGCGCGCATCAGGTGTAAGGCCAGCGGGGGCACGGCGACGAGCAGGGGGCGGCGGGAGCGGGCAAAGAGCCCGGCGCAGGGTGCCGCAAAGAAAGAAGGGACGCCGAAGCGTCCCTTGCAGATCTCTCGGATCTATCGTGGATCTCTTGGATCTATTCGATCAAGCAGATCTCTCTGGTTCAGCGGCTTATGACGGGCGGCCTGACCACGCGTGGCAGGAATGTCCGTTGCCGTGGGCTCGAAGTGGCGTGGGTCAGGTGAGCGCAGGCTCCGCCTGGGGTACGTCGATGCTCTCGAGGAGCGCGTCGTGAGAAGCGGCAGCCGCCAGCGTGTCGTTCTCCGCCTGGATCCTGACGAGCTCGGATTCCAGGTCCTGGACGCGCTGCTGGAGCCGTCGCATCTCGGCGAGGAGTCGCGGGTCGCTGCCGCCGACGTAACCGAGAAGCGCCTTTGCCATGATGGATGGTCCTCCACACTGAGTGACCGACCGAATCGGTGTGGGTCGTGAGGGAATCGCACCCGCGGTGCCTGGCACTCTTCTGTTCTTGCTGGGTGTTGCGTGGCCGTTCTCACATGCCAAACAGCTAAGGTGCGCGGGGCTTCCAGAGTCTCACCAAAAAGTTTGACGGTCAACACGATCACGCCCCACATTGACGGGCAACCCGGGGGCGCGCGGCCGTGGAACTACGGCGCTGCCTCTGCGGCGGGGCCCTGGGGGCGTCGAGATCATCCTTACCCGCGGAGCCTGCCACGGCAAGCCCTTCTTGGCAATCACCAGGTCTTTCCTGCCCCAGGCAGGTGCCACGGCCACACCCGCCGGCGCCCCCTCGACCCGGCCCGCGTCAGCGAATGGCGAACGACTCGTAGCCGCCCCGGGGCGTGTCCCAGATCTCAGTCACACCGTCGACGCGGCCGGGTGTGTCGCCCGTGCGCAGCCAGTCGAGGAGCTGTTGACAACGCTCGCGTGAACCCTCGGCGACCACTTGCACGCGGCCGTCGTCGAGATTGAGAGCAAAGCCACTCACGGCTCCGATCTCCAGCGCCTTGGCCCGCGTGAACCAGCGGAAACCCACTCCCTGCACACGGCCGCGCACCCAGGCGGTGAGCCGGACTTCTTCGTTCATAAGGTGCACGCTAACCGGCCAATTGCTCAGGGAGCACTTCGCCCCCTTGTGCCATCGCGTACAGTCGCGACTCGACGAGCCTCACCCGTATGGGTGAGTCACCTCGACGGTCAGAACGACGCCCCGGGCAAGCGCCGGGAGTCAGGACGAAAGGCCAGGAGATGGGACGCCACCGACGCTCCGCCGCCGGCCGCGCCGCCACCGGCCGCGCCGATCATTCCCCTCATTCCGATCACGTCGAACTTCCCGATCATTCCGGTCGCTCCGATTCTTTTGATCTTTCGGACCAGCCCGCCGGGCTCACGGGTTCCGCGGACGCTTCGGGTGCCGCCGGTTCCGGCTCTTATGAGAACCCTTCCGGCGCGTACGGCTTTTACCGGGGCCGCGCGGAATACCGAGGATTCGACGGATACGACAGGTACGACGGGTACGACGCGTCCTCGTCCGACGCCTATCTCTTCGGCACGCCGACCGCCGAGATGTCCGCGAGCGCCCTGCCCGGTGGGGAGGGCCGCAGGCGCGGCACGTCGCACCGGCGCAGGCGCCGCGCTTCCACGCCCGTGCGCACCGGACTGCTCGGCGTCTCCGCCGCCGTCGCGATGGGCGCCGTCGCGGTCGCCTCCGGTCTGCTGCCCGGCGGCGACACGTACTCGCTGGGCGGCGGCGACACCCCCGGCGCGGTCCGTACCGCCGGCTCCCCCTCCGGTCTCGACCCCCAGGGCGGTGCCGACGGCACCGCCGACGGCGGCCGGACCACCCCGGGCCCCGGCTCCGACGCCTCGGCCCCGAGCCCGTCGGAGTCGAGCGCGAAGCCGCCGGGGAAGCCGTCGGACAAGCCCTCGGCCACCCCGTCCGAGCCGCAGCAGGACAGCGGCGACAAGGGCAAGGGCGCCGACAAGGGCGACAAGGCCGAGAAGGGCGAGGGAGCCGGCGAGGACCGCAAGGACCCCGGCCGGGGTTCCGGCGCGGGCGAGCCGGACCGGACCCCGGCCCCGAGCCGCCCGGCGCCCGAGAAGCCGAAGGCCCCGCCCGCGCCCGCGAAGCCGTCGGCCGACGAGACCGCAGCCGAGGCGGAGGTGCTCGCCCTGGTCAACCAGGAGCGGGCCAACGTGGGCTGCCGACCGGTGACCGCCGACCCCGGGCTCGCCACACTGGCCGGGGACTTCAGCGCCGACATGGCCGAGCGGGACTTCTTCGCGCACACCGACCCCGACGGCGCGACCCCGTGGGACCGCGCCGAGAAGGCCGGCATCCAGGACCTGGGCGGCGAGAACATCGCCCGGGGCCAGGCCAATGCCCAGTCCGTCATGGACGCCTGGATGACCAGCCCCGGCCACCGCGCCAACATCCTCAACTGCGACTACAAGACCCTGGGCGTCGGCGCGCACTTCGCGCCGGGCGGCCCGTGGTGGACGCAGGACTTCGGCTTCTGAGCCACGGCCGCGTCGGCCCCGGCCCCTGGGCGCACCCGCCCGTCCGAGGCAGCTCTGGCGTCAGGCGGCGAGGGCGGCGCGGCCCGCGACGACGATCCGCGCGGCCTCGGTGACGCGGCGGCCGAGGTGCTCGGCCGTGGCGATGTCCGCCTTGTGCACGGCCTCCGGGCCCTCGTCGGAGTTGGTCTGGGCGGCGGCGCCGGCGAAGAAGCCGAGCCGGTTGAGGTCGTTCTCGGAGCCCTCGGTGGAGTTCCAGCCGGGGAAGAGGCCGAGGCTCACCCAGTTCATGCCCTGCTGGGCGGCGAGCGTCTGGAAGTACTGCAGGGTGTGCAGCTTGTCGCCGCTCTTGGACGCGGAGTTGGTGAAGCCCGCGGCGAGCTTGTCCTGCCAGGCCCGGGTGAACCAGCGCTTCGACGAGGCCTCCGCGAAGACGTGGAAGGCGCCCGAGGCGGTGCCCATGTAGGTGGGTGAGCCGAAGACGATGGCGTCCGCCGCGTCCAGGAGCTCCCACTGGGCCTCGGTGATCTCGTCGACCTTGATGAGGTGCGTGGTGGCACCGGCTTCCTCGGCACCGGCGCGGACGGCCTCCGCGACGACGGCGGTGTGGCCGTAGCCGGAGTGGTAGGCGATGGCGACAACGGGGCTGGACATGGCGGGGGTACTCCTCGATGGGGACGGGGGTGGGGAGTGTCGGTGGCACCTGGTCCGGCCGACAAACGAAAGGAAAGCACTAACTTCTAGTTAGCGCAAGCCATGGGTTAGCGCTGCGGGAGAGTACGCTGGGCGTATGGACTCCCTCGCACGCCCCGACAGCGCCACCGACACGGACGCGGATCTGCCGTACAACGTGTTCGCGCGCGCCTGCCCGTCGCGGACCACGCTGGAGCACGTCACGGGTCGCTGGGGCGCCCTCACGCTGGGCGCGCTGCACGACGGGACGTTCCGGTTCAACGAGCTGCGCCGCCGGGTCGACGGCGTGAGCGAGAAGATGCTGTCGCAGACGCTGCACGCGCTGGAGCGCGACGGCCTGGTGCACCGCGACGCGCAGCCGACGAACCCGCCGCGCGTCGACTACCGCCTCACCCCGCTGGGCGAGCAGATCACCGAGCGCCTGCTCGCCCTGATCCGCTTCGTGGAGGGCAACCAGGACGAGGTGTCGGCGGCCCAGCGGCGCTACGACAGCCAGGCAGCGCGCTGAGGAGAGGCCGCACCGGCCCCGGCCGGGCGCAGAGCCGTTACGCCGGCCTCGGCGGGCGCTGGCAGCGCGGGCAGAAGTAGCTGGACCTGTTCATCCAGGGCCGCCGCCGCATCGGCGTACCGCAGCGCCGGCAGGGCTCGTCCTCGCGGCCGTACGCGTCCAGGGAGCGGTCGAAGTAGCCCGACTCGCCGTTCACGTTGACGTAGAGGCTGTCGAAGCTGGTGCCGCCGACGGCGAGGGCCTCGTTCATCACGTCCCGTACGTGGCCGAGGAGTTCGGCGGTGCGGGGGCGGGCGAAGGTGGCCGTCGGGCGTTCGTAGTGCAGGCGGGTGCGCCACAGCGCCTCGTCGGCGTAGATGTTGCCGACGCCGCTGATCAGGGACTGGTTGAGCAGTGCGCGCTTGATGGTGCTGCGGCTGCGGCGCAGGGCCTGGTGGAAGGCCTCGTCGTCGAAGAGCGGGTCGAGCGGGTCGCGGGCGATGTGCGCGATGACGTCCGGCAGGCCGTCCGGGGTGTTCTCGTGCAGCGAGAGCCCGCCGAAGGTCCGCTGGTCGACGAAGCGCAGCTCGGTGCCTGCCGCGTCCGGGGCAGCGCCGCCGAGCTCGTCCGTGAAGCGCACCCGGATCCGCAAGTGCTTCTCGTCCGGCGACTGTTGGGTCTTGACCAGGAGCTGGCCGCTCATGCCCAGGTGGGCGAGGACCGAGGTGCCGCTGTCCGCGAGCGGCAGCCACAGGTACTTGCCGCGCCGCAGGGGGGCGCCGAAGCGGTGCCCCTTGAGCCCGAGCACGAAGTCCTCGGCGCCCGCGAAGTGCCGCCGGACGGCGCGCGGGTGCAGGACCTCCACGTCGGCGACGGTCCGGCCGCCGACCCAGCGCTCGAGGCCTCGCCGGACGACCTCGACCTCGGGCAGTTCAGGCACGGGGGTCCTCCGGACGGGTGCGGGACGGGGGCGCCGGCAGTTTATCGTTCGGCGTGCGCTGGGGCCGGCCCCTGTCGGCGCTCCGCGCCTCGCCCTCAGGCGCCGGACGGGCCGACATCAGCCCCGGCCCCGAACGGCTTCCGGCCCCGGACGGCCTCTCCGGCCCAGAGACGGCGCGCAGCCGGCATCGTCCCAGGTCCAAAGACGGCGGAACGCCCGCTCGCAGGCCGGAGAGTGGCCTGGGAGCGGGCGTTCCGTGCGCCTCTGGGCATCAAGCGGATGCGGCTTCGCCGAAGGGCGAATCCGGGGGCGTCATATCGGCTTCCGCCGCTGCCGCCGCCTTGGCCCGCTCGTCCGCTGCCGCGCGAATGGCGCGCCAGGCGGACTCCGCGGCCTGCTGCTCCGCTTCCTTCTTGCTGCGGCCGGTGCCGGTGCCGTACGAGACGCCTCCGACGCGGGCGGCAGCAGTAAAGGTCTTCTCGTGGTCCGGGCCGCTCTCCGAGACGAGGTACTCGGGCACGCCGAGGTTCTCCGTCGCGGTGAGCTCCTGGAGGCTGGTCTTCCAGTCCAGGCCCGCGCCGAGGTTCGAGGACTTCTCGATCAGCGGGTCGAAGAGCCGGTGCACCAGCTCGCTCGCCGCTTCCAGACCCCGGTCCAGATAGACCGCGCCGATCACCGCTTCCAGGGTGTCGGCGAGGATGGACGCCTTGTCCCGGCCGCCCGTGCCCTCTTCGCCCCGGCCGAGCCGGATGAAGGAGCCGAGGTCGAGCCCGCGGCCCACCTCCGCCAGCGCACGCGAGTTGACCACCGCGGCCCGCAACTTGGCCAGCTGGCCTTCGGGCAGGTCGGGGTGGGTGCGGTACAGCGTGTCCGTGACCACCAGGCCGAGCACGGAGTCCCCGAGGAACTCCAGGCGCTCGTTGGTGGGCAGGCCGCCGTTCTCGTACGCGTACGAACGGTGGGTGAGCGCACGTACCAGAAGGGCGGACTCGAGCTGATAGCCGAGCCGCCCTTCCAGAAGCGTGTGGGACGAGGCTGCGTTGTTGCTGTCTGCCTGCATCTGGGCGTCATCCGCCTTCTTTGGGCTAGACACAGCGCCTCTCACCAGCCGCTCAGACCTCGAGGACCTGACGCTTGTTGTAGGTGCCACAAGCGGGGCACGCGATGTGCTGCAGCTTGGGCTCCTGGCAACGCTCACACGAAACCAGGGTGGGGACCGCAGCCTTCCACTGCGACCGGCGGTGGCGCGTGTTGCTGCGCGACATCTTCCGCTTCGGAACAGCCACGGCTACTTCTCCTGCTTCTCGTCGACGTGCGCCGTTCGAGGCGCGTCGCCGCTCATCTCGTCCTTCTCGCCGTCCTGGATGGTGCCAGCGAGTCCTTGCAAAGCCGCCCAACGGATGTCGACGGCGTCATGGTGGTGGCCCGGGTCGTCCGCGAGCCGCACTCCGCACTCGGAGCACAGACCCTCGCAGTCGTCCTGACACACCGGCTGCATCGGCAGTGCGAGCACCACCGCGTCCCGCAGCACGGGCTCGAGGTCGAACATGCCGTCCTCGAGGAAAAGCCTGTCCTCGTCGTCCTCGGCGTCGTCGGCCGGTTCCGCGGTGCGGCCCCGGTCGTCGGCGTCAGGGTACGAGAACATCTCCTGGAAGTCCGCTTCGAGCGCGAGCTCGACCGGCTCCAGACACCTTACGCACTCCCCCTTCGCCGATGCACGGGCGGTGCCTGTGACAAGCACCCCTTCCATGACCGACTCCAGGCGGATGTCCAGCTCGACCGGGGCGCCGTCCGGCACTCCGATGACCCCTTCGACACCGAACGGAGCCGGCGAACCGGGGGCGTCGATGGTGCGGGCCACCCGCTGCATGGCGCCCGGACGCCGACCCAGCTCGTGTGTGTCGAACACAAGCGGGTTGCGGTGGTCGAGGCGCGTGCTCAGGGCTTTTCCTGCTTTCGAATCCTGGGAGTGTGGCAAGGAGGCCACCGCGCCGAGGCCGCGAGAACGCGGTGTGAGCGGGCAGCTCGGATCGCGGACATACGCGCGACCGAAGAGCCAGGATACTGGACCTTTCGCTCTCGGCCCAATCGGCCGCCGCCCGGGCCCTCCGCCCGCGCCCGGCCCCGGCTAGCGCCCCTGCTCGTACTGGCGCAGCTGCTCCGCGCTGATCATGGTGGTGTCGAAGAGGCTGGTCTCGTCGAGCACGGCGGGCGCGGGGCTCTGCTGGCCGTAGCCCTGCTGCTGCGGCTGCTGGGGCGGCTGCTGGTTCGGGTCGTAGCCCTGCTGCTGGTACGCGTAGGGGTCCTGCTGGTACGCGTACGGATCCTGCTGGCCGTACCCCTGCTGATACGCGTAGGGATCCTGTCCCCCGTACGGGGCCTGGCCGCCGTACTGGTCGCCGCCCTGGGCGTAGTCGGCCTGCGCGTACTGGTCCTGGGGCGGCTGTCCGTACTGGTCCTGCTGGTATGCGTACGGGTCCGGCTCGTGCTGGGGCGGTGCGGGGGCGTAGGGCTGCTGTGCCGGGATCGGCGGGGCCGGCTGCGGGGTGGTCCGGCGTGCGGGGCGGTCGGGGGTCTCGGCCAGGTCCGCCAGGTAGTCGGCGTCGGAGCTGTGCTTCTTGGCCGTGGCCTCGCCCAGCTCGCTGAGCTCGTCGGCGGGGGCGCGGCCGTGCAGGGTCTGGCGGCCGCGGCCGACGGCCTCCAGGGTCTTGGCGAGGACCGCCTCGAAGGCGCCGAGCTTCGCGTCCACGTACACGTCGGCGTTGCGGCGCAGGGTGTCCGGGTCGTGGCTGCGCTCGGGGGCGTCCTCGTCCTCGTAGCCGTGCTCGTCGACGCCGGGGCCGGTGCCGAGGAGCTTCTCGCGGCCGCGGCCGACGGAGCCGAGGGTCTTGGTGAGGACGACCTCGAAGTTGGCGAGCTTGCTGTCCACGTAGTCGTCCGCCTCCTGGCGGACCTCCGCGGCCTCCTGCCTGGCCTCGGCGAGGATGCGGTCGGCCTCCGCCCGGGAGCGGCGTGCGACCTCCGTGTCGGAGATCAGCGAGCCGCGCTCGGCGTGCGCGCCCTCGATGATCCGCTCGGCCTCCTGACGGGCCTGCTCGACCAGCTGCTCCCGGCCGCCGATCAGCTCCTGGGCCTGGGCGAGGGAGCCGGGCAGGGCCTGGCGCACCTCTTCGAGGAGCGCCAGGAGCTCCGCGCGGTTGACCACGCACGAGGCGGACATCGGCATGGACTTGGCGCTGCCGACCGTCTCGACGATCTGGTCGATCTTCTTCTGCACGTCCACCGCGGGCTCGCCACTCTCTACAGCTGGTTGGGAGACGGACGGGACGACTGTAGCCCCTGATCAGCCCTTGGCGAGGCGGTTGTTGAGGGCTTCGAGCACGACCGGGGGAACCAGGTGCGCGATGTCGCCACCCCAGGACGCGACCTCCTTGACCAGCGAGGAGGACAGGAAGCTGTAGGTGGGGTTGGTGGGCACGAACAGGGTCTCGACGCCCGTGAGCCCGTTGTTCATCTGGGCCATCTGGAGTTCGTAGTCGAAGTCGCTGACCGCGCGCAGACCCTTGACGATGGCCGGAATGTCGCGTTCCTTGCAGAAGTCGACCAACAGGCCGTGGAACGACTCGACCTCCACGTTGCCGAACTCGGCGGTGACCTGGCGGATCAGCTCGATCCGCTCGTCGATCTCGAACAGGCCCTTCTTGGATTTGTTGATCATCACCGCGACGTGCACGACGTCGTACAGCTTGGAGGCGCGGGCGATGATGTCGAGGTGTCCATTGGTGATGGGGTCGAACGACCCCGGACAGACGGCGCGGCGCAACAAAAGTCCCTCGCTCTCCGGTCGGGTCATGGCGCGATTTCTGGATCTTGGTGCGAAGAGGCGGCGCGACCGTACCAAAACGTTCCCTCGCCGTAGCGACGGGACCTCAGTGCCTCAAAGCCGTCCGGCCAGCCGAATTCTCCGCCTCTCGTACTGCGTTCAACGGTGACGAGCGCGTCGTCCGCGAGCCAGCCTCCCGAGCGGAGTGTGAGCAGGATCTCCCGAAGATCGTCGTCCCCGACGGCGTAGGGGGGGTCGAGAAACACCAGGTCGTAGGGGGTGGCAGGGGTTGACTCGCGGATGATCTGGGCCGCTTTGCCCGCCCTGGCCTCGGCGCCCGGCAGGCCGAGCGCCTTGATGTTCTCGCGGATGGTGCGGGCGGCGCGGGCGTCGGCCTCGACGAGCAGGGCGTGTGCGGCGCCGCGGGAGAGGGCCTCCAGGCCGACGGCGCCTGAGCCCGCGTACAGGTCGAGGACGCGGGCGCCGTCGAGGGTGCCCTGGAAGGCCTGCCAGGTGGAGAACAGGCCCTCGCGGGCGCGGTCCGATGTGGGCCGGGTGCCGTTCCCCGGCGGAACGGCGAGGCGGCGTCCGCCGGCCACGCCGGCGATCACGCGGGTCATGGGGTCTCTGCGTCCTTCGGCTGGGGGTGGGCTCGGGGCCGGCCCGGCGGGCGGGCCCCGGCTCTCACGATATGCCGTGCGGGCGCGTCAGCCCTTGTCCAGGTACTGCTCGCGCTCCGCGTCCAGGAGCGCGTCCAGGGCGGTGCGCAGCTCGGGCAGGTGCTCCAGGTCGGGGTCGCGGGAGACCACGGCGGTCGCCTCCTCGCGGGCCGCGGCGATGATCTCCTCGTCGTCGATGACGGCGAGCATGCGCAGCGAGGAGCGGACGCCGGACTGGGCCTGGCCGAGCACATCGCCCTCGCGGCGCTGCTCCAGGTCGATGCGGGAGAGCTCGAAGCCGTCGAGGGTGGCCGCGACCGCGTTCAGCCGGGCGCGGGCGGGGCTCGCCTCCGGCATGTCGGTGACCAGGAGGCACAGGCCGGGCGCGGAGCCGCGGCCGACGCGGCCGCGGAGCTGGTGCAGCTGTGAGACGCCGAAGCGGTCGGCGTCCATGATCACCATGGCGGTGGCGTTCGGGACGTTCACCCCGACCTCGATGACCGTCGTGGCGACCAGGACGTGGGTCTCGCCCGCGGCGAAGCGGCGCATCACGGCGTCCTTGTCGTCGGGCTGCATGCGGCCGTGCAGGACCTCGACCTTCAGTCCGCGCAGAGGGCCGTGGGCCAGCTCTTCGGCGACGTCGAGGACGGCGAGCGGGGGGCGCTTCTCGGCGTCGTCGGCCGCGGACTCCTCGGACTCCTTCTTGCCCTTCGTACCCTTCTTCGCCTTGGCGCCCTTCTTGGGCTCGGCCGCGTCCTCGTCGTCCAGGTCGCCGATGCGGGGGCAGACCACGTACGCCTGGTGGCCGTTCTCCACCTCCTCGCGCACGCGCTCCCACGCGCGGGCGAGGAAGTGCGGCTTGTCCTGGGACGGGACGACGTGGGTGGAGATCGGCGAGCGGCCCGCGGGCAGCTGGTCGAGGACGGAGGTCTCCAGGTCGCCGAAGACCGTCATCGCGACCGTGCGCGGAATGGGGGTCGCCGTCATGACGAGCAGGTGGGGCGGCTGCTTGCCCTTGCCGCGCAGGGCGTCGCGCTGCTCGACGCCGAAGCGGTGCTGCTCGTCGACCACGACCAGTCCGAGGTCGTGGAACTGCACCTTGTCCTCGATCAGCGCGTGCGTCCCGATGACGATGCCCGCCTCGCCCGTGGCCAGGTCCAGCAGGGCCTGCCTGCGGGCGGCCGTGCCCATGGAACCGGTGAGCAGCGTGACCTTGGTGGCGTGCTCGGCGCCCCCGAGCATGCCGCCTTCCGCCAGCTCGCCCATCATCTCGGTGATCGAGCGGTGGTGCTGCTGGGCCAGGACCTCGGTGGGCGCGAGCATCGCGGCCTGGCCGCCCGCGTCGACGACGGCGAGCATGGCGCGCAGGGCCACCATCGTCTTGCCCGAGCCGACCTCTCCCTGGAGCAGGCGGTGCATGGGGTGCTCGGTGGCCAGGTCGTCGAAGATCTCCTTGGAGACCCGGCGCTGGCCGTCCGTGAGCTCGAAGGGGAGCTTCGCGTCGAAGGCGTCGAGGAGGCCGTCCGGGCGCGGCCTGCGGGCCACCGCCGGGAGTTGGGCGTCCGCGAACCTGCGGCGGGCGAGGGCGACCTGGAGCACGAACGCCTCGTCCCACTTCAGCCGGTCCTTGGCGGTGGCGATGTCCGCCTTCGCGTGCGGCCGGTGGATCTTCAGGAGGGCTTCGGGGAGCGGGATCAGGCCCCTGCCCTCACGCAGGGCGGGCGGCAGGGGGTCCAGGGCCTCCTGGGCGCTGGGCAGGACCGCGTCCACGGACTTGGCGATCTTCCAGGACTCCAGCTTGGCGGTGGCCGGGTAGATCGGGATGAGGGCTCCGGCCCAGGAGTCGACGGCCTCGGCGGCCGAGTCGCCGTCGGCGCGCAGCAGTTCGTACGCCGGGTGGGCCAGCTGCATCTTGCGGTTGAAGACGGAGACCTTGCCCGCGAACATCGCGCGCGTGCCCGGAAGCAGGTCCTTGTGCGGCTTGTGGATGCCGCGGCCGAAGAAGACCAGCTGGAGCTGGCCGCTGCCGTCCGTGATGGTCACCTCCAGGCGCTGGCCGCTGCCGCCGTTGAACCGCAGCACGCGGGCCGTCGCCACTTGGGCGACCACGGTGACGTGCTCGTCCAGGGGGAGGTCGGAGAGCCGGGTCAGCTCGCCCCGCTCCGCGTACCTCCGTGGGTAGTGGTGCAGGAGGTCGCCGACCGTGTGCAGGCCGAGGTGCTCGGCCATCACCTTCGCGGTGGCCTGGCCGAGCGCGTTCTTCAACGGTTCTTGGAGCGCGTGCACGAGATCCATTGCACACCACGGCACTGACAATTGGGGGCAGGGGGCGGGGGCACGGGGCGGTGGCAGGGGGGCAGGGGTCTCGCCGAGGGCTCCGCGAGCCCACCCCTTCCCGGAACCGGGGCGCTGCCCACGACCCCCGGGGTGGGTGTCCCGTGCGGGTGGGACGCGCTTCGCAGGATCGGCGCTTCGCGCCTCGTCCTCAATCGCCGAACGGGCTGAGACGGGGCGGCACCGTCGCATTTTCGGGCGGGTGGACGGGGAAAAGCCCGTCCGGAGTCTGAGGGCGAGCGCGCAGCCCGATCAGCGCGGACCCGGGCGGTGGGTCACTCCACGCCGATGAGCAGGAGGGGCGACTGGGGCCCGCCCCGGTACAGCACCGTGTCCACGGCCAAGTGGCTGTCGCGTACGTGCTTCTCCAGGAACTCGGCGACCCCGTCGGGCACCTCGTCCCCGAGGACGAGCGTGACCATCTCGCCGCCCGCCGCCAGCATCCGGTCGAGCACGGCGGCGGCGGTGCGCGCGACCTCCGGGCCGATCACCGCCACGTCGCCGTCGATGAGGCCGAGCACGTCCCCGGCCTGGCAGATGCCCGCCGTCGTCCAGGACTGCCGTTCGGCGACGGCCAGTTCGGCGTACCGGGCCGCCCCGGCCGCCGAGGTCATCGCGACGACGTCCTCGTCGAAGCGGCGGTCCGGCTCGTGCACGGCGAGCGCCGCGATGCCCTGGACGGCCGAGCGGGTGGGGATCAGGGCGACGCGTACGCCTTCGGAGCGGGCCTGTTCGGCGGCCGCCGCCGCGGTGTGGCGCAGCCCGGCGTCGTTGGGCAGCAGCACCACCTCGCGCGCGTGGGCGCGCCGGATGGCCTCCACGAGTTCCCCGCTGGCGGGCGGCTCCCCCACGCGCGCGGGCACCGTGGTCGCCCCGGCCTCGGCGTACAGCGCGGCGAGGCCGTCACCCGGTACGACGGCCACGATGCCGCGCTGGACGCGCTCCCTGGGCGGCTGCGTCCGTGCGGTGTGGGCGTCGCCGACGCCGAAGTGCGTGATCCGGATGCGGTACGGGCGCCCCGCCTCGACGCCCGCCTCGACGGCCGCGCCCGCGTCGTCCACATGGACGTGGACGTTCCACAGGCCGTCGCCGCCGACCACCACGAGGGAGTCCCCGAGCCGGTCGAGCCGGGCCCGCAGCCGGGCCACAGCGGCGTCGTCGGCCTCCAGGAGGTAGATCACCTCGAAGGCGGGGCCTTGGCCTTCGGCGGCGGGGGCGGTGCCCTCGGCGGTGGGGGCCGCGCAAGCGGTGGTGGGAGACCCGCACTCGGCGGCGCCTCCACGCGAGTCCGGATCACCCCCGCGCGAGCCCGCATCGCCCTCGGGCGAGTCCACATCACCCCCGCGCACGTCCTCGGCACCCTCAGCGGCACCGCCGGCCCCAGACGACTCCACAGCCCCAGCCGCAACCCCAGACGACTCCACAGCCGCAGCCGCAACCGCGCCCCCAGCCACCCAGGGCCGCACCGTCTCCCCCGACAGCGCGCCCACCAAGGCCCCCAGGACCGCTACCAGGCCGCGTCCGCCGGCGTCCACGACGCCCGCGCGGCCGAGTACCGCCAGCTGTCCAGGAGTCGCGTCCAGCGCCGCGCAGGCGCCGTCGTAGGCCGCGCGGGCCACGATCGCGCAGTCGGCCGCCGACCGCGCGGCCTGGGCCGCGGCCTCCGCGGCGGCCCCCGCGACCGTCAGGACCGTGCCCTCCACCGGATGCGCCACCGCCTGGTACGCGGCCTGGGCCGCGCGCTCCAGTGCGAGGGCGAGGCGCGTCGCGTCGGCGTGATGCGCGTCACGTCGGTGCGCGTCACCGCCCCTCCTGTCCCCGTCCCTGGAGCCACGGCTGTCACGTGAGTCACCACCACCGCGTACGCCCGCGCCCGGCTCCTCCGACAGGATCTGCGCCATCCCGCGCAGCAGCTGGGCCAGGATCGTCCCGGAGTTGCCGCGGGCCCCGATCAGCGCCCCGTGGGCCATCGCGCGGACCACTTCGGTGAGCTCGGGCCTCGCCGGTTCGAGTCCCGCGAAGACCGCGTCGACGGCCTGGGAGGCCGATTCCATGGTCAAGTAGAGATTGGTCCCGGTGTCCGCGTCCGCGACCGGATAGACGTTGATCGCGTCGATCTCCTCGCGGGCCTGTCCCAGCGCGTCCAGAGCGAGCACGCTCCACGCGCGGACTGCGACAGCGTCGAGGTTCTGCGGCAACGGTCGCCTCCTAGGAGCGTCGCGGGACGCCTCCGTCGTGCCTCACGGGGTGGTGGGACGCAGCGTAGACCCGGGCCGGAGGAGGTCCGGGGGGTGGGGCCGGGGACGAGACATGGTAGTTTCGTTGTACCGAAGCAGTCGTTGTATGCTGCTCCGGTTGCCCGATACGCATCGGGCCATTCCTCCTGGCAACGCCACTCCGATCATTGCACTGATCCCGGCATGCCGGGTTTAACCGTAAGTGCATCTGAAGTCTTTGGAGTGACCCGTGGCTGCCAACTGCGACGTCTGCGGCAAGGGGCCGGGCTTCGGCAACAACATCTCGCACTCGCACCGCCGTACGCCCCGTCGCTGGAACCCGAACATCCAGCGCGTGCGTGCCGTGGTCGGCGGGACGCCGAAGCGCCTCAACGCCTGCACCTCGTGCATCAAGGCCGGCAAGGTCTCGCGCTGACCCTTTCTGCGCGGCCACCTAGCCGGTTGCTGAAAAGCCGGTCCCCCTCAGGGAGGACCGGCTTTTTCGTATGCCCGCACGCTCCCTGACACCCGCGCGCTCCCTGACACCCGCGCGCTCCCGGACGCCCGCACGCTCCCGGACGCCCGCGCACTTTCCCGCGCCCGCGCGGCCTCCTGCCAGAATCCGGCGGATGCGCTTCCAGAATCCGGCGGATGCGCTTCGGCATCCTCGGGCCCCTCGCCATCCGCACCCCCGACGGCCCCCACCCGCACCGCGCGACCCGCCCGCCCCCTAGCCCACCTCGGCGTCCTCATCTCCGGCGCCGGTGTCGCCGGCCCCGCGCTCGCCCTGTGGCTGTCCCGGTACGGCGCCCGGGTCCGACGCGATCGCGCAGATCCACGTCGACCGTCTCTCCAAGGGGCGCGTCGTGCTCGTCGGGGACGCCGGGTACGGCGCCGCGATGGGCGGCATCGGCACGGGCACGGCTCTCGTGTGCGCCTACGTCCTGGCCGGTGAGCTGGCCCTCGCGCACGGAAACCACAGGACGGCCTTCGCGGCGTACGAGGCGGAGGTCCGCGACTGCGCCAAGGGCTGCCAGAAGACCTCCGGCAACGCGGGCCCCTTCCTGGCGCCCGCCACGGAGAAGAAGATCCGCAGCCGCGACCGGGCCTACCGGATGCTGAGCTCCCGTTTCCTCGCGGGCTTCTTCAAGCGCCTTACGGAGAGGGCGGCCAACGGAATCGACCTCAAGGAGTGCCCCGCTTACGAAGACGCGGTCTACGGAGACGCCGCCTACGAGCCGTCCGAGCCGTCGGTGGCGCTCCCGAACCGCCAACCGTGATCCACAGGGCCGATCCCGCCCCCGAGGGCGAACCCGGCTGCGATGGCCCCGGTGACGTACTCCTTGGCGGCGGCCACGGCACGGGGCACGCTCTCCCCCTTCGCGAGCCCCGCCGCGATCGCGCTGGCGAGGGTGCAGCCGGTGCCGTGCGTATGGCGGTTGTCGTGGCGCGGGGAGCGCAGCCAGTGCTCTTCGGAGCCGTCCGTCAGGAGGTCGACGGCGTCCCCGGCGAGGTGGCCGCCCTTGATGACGACCCACGTGGGCCCGTACCCGAGGACGGCCGCGGCGGCGCGGCGCATGTCGTCCTCGGAGCGGACGTGCACGCCGGTCAGTTGGGCGACCTCGTCGAGGTTGGGGGTGGCGACGGTGGCGACGGGCAGGAGCCTCGTGCGGACGGAGCCGAGCGCGGAGGCGGCGAGCAGCGCGTCCCCGTGCTTGGACACGCCGACCGGGTCGACGACGGCGGGGGCGTCCGTGGCGGCGATCAACTCCGCGACCGCCTCGACCAGTTCGGCGGAGGCCAGCATCCCCGTCTTGACGGCCTGGACGCCGATGTCGTCGACGACGCTGCGGTACTGCGCCCGTACCGCCGCCACGGGCAGCTCCCAAGCGCCCTGCACGCCGAGGGAGTTCTGCGCCGTGACGGCCGTGACGACGCTCATGCCGTGCGTGCCGAGCGCGAGCATCGTCTTCAGGTCGGCCTGGATCCCGGCCCCGCCCCCGGAGTCGGAGCCCGCGACGGTGAGCACCCGGGGCGGCGCCGTACGGGCGGCACCGGCCGCCGGGGGCGTACCGCCCGTGCCCGCCGCGCTCACGCGTCGTCGCCGTTCTCCCCGAAGTGGTCCCAGCCCTTGCTGGCCCAGGGCGCGCCGTCGACCGTGACCTGCGGCTGCGCGGAGGGGTTGAGGACCTCGCCGATGACCTTCCAGCGGGCGGGCAGCTTCACGTCGGA
The DNA here is from genome assembly GCF_030388665.1 of Streptomyces flavofungini. Classification (NCBI taxonomy): domain Bacteria; kingdom Bacillati; phylum Actinomycetota; class Actinomycetes; order Kitasatosporales; family Streptomycetaceae; genus Streptomyces; species Streptomyces flavofungini. Next base: position 2,707,964 of record NZ_CP128846.1, read on the forward strand.
CGGGAACGTCGCCACGATCGCGTGGTCCTCGCCGCCGTTGAGCACCCACTGCAGCGGGTCGACGCCGACGGCCTGCCCGATGTCGTTCATCTGCGAGGGCACGTCGACGTCGCCGGAGCGGATGTCGATGCGCACCTTGCTGGCCTCGGCGATGTGGCCGAGGTCGGCGATCAGGCCGTCGCTGACGTCCGTCATGGCGGTCGCGCCGAGCCCGGCGGCCGCGGGGCCCGCGTGGTAGGGCGGCTCGGGCCTGCGATGGGCCTCCACGAAGGCGCGCGGCGAGCGGAAGCCACGGGAGAGCACCGCGTGCCCGGCGGCGGACCAGCCGAGCCAGCCGGTGACGGCGACGACGTCGCCGGGCTGGGCGCCCGCGCGCGTGACGGGCTCGTGGTTGCGCAGGTCGCCGAGCGCGGTGATCGAGACGGTGATCGTGTCGCCGCGTACGACATCGCCGCCGACCACGGCCGCGCCCGCGACCTGGCACTCGTCGCGCAGGCCGTCCATGAGCTCGATGGGCCAGCTCGCGGGCAGTTCGGCGGGCACCACGAGGCCGAGCAGGATCGCGGTGGGCACGGCGCCCATGGCGGCGATGTCGGCGAGGTTCTGGGCGGCGGCCTTGCGGCCGACGTCGTAGGCCGTGGACCAGTCGCGGCGGAAGTGCCGGCCCTCCAGGAGGAGGTCGGTGCTGGCCACGACCCTGCGGTCGGGGGCGGCCACGACCGCGGCGTCGTCGCCGGGACCGAGGCGTACGGCCGGGGTGGAGGTGAGCCGCGAGGTGAGCTCCTTGATGAGCCCGAACTCGCCCAACTCGCCGACGGTGCCCTTCATGCGCGTGCTGCTCCTTCTGCCACGGTCGCCGCGGTCCGCTTGCGGTCGCGAGCCGTCCCTGTCGTCGGTACGGTCGACGGAGCCGTCAACCTGTGTTGTCCGTCCGCCGCGATGTGCGCGCCACAGCTCCCCCGGGTCTCCCCGTGGCGAGCGGCGACGCGGTACCGTGGCGTCCCTTCTCCCCACATGATCCTCGTGGCCGCCCTGGAGGTTCCGTGGTACAGGCGTACATCCTGATCCAGACCGAGGTCGGCAAGGCGTCGACCGTCGCCGAGCTGATCGGCAAGATCCCGGGAGTGATCCAGGCCGAGGACGTGACCGGTCCCTACGATGTCATCGTGCGCGCGCAGGCGGACACGGTCGACGAACTCGGCCGCATGGTGGTCGCCAAGGTCCAGCAAGTGGATGGCATCACCAGAACCCTGACCTGCCCGGTCGTGCACTTGTAGCCCCCGTCTACCCTGGCCCGGTGAACTTCCCCCGTCTCCGGCGCCGCAGTCTCATAGGCGCGGCCGCTTGCGCAACGCTGATCGCGTCAACGGCCTGCTCATCAACGGACGACCCAGCGTCGGTGGTGGTTCCGTCCCCGGCCGCGAAGGCGGCGGGGCTCTGCCGGGATCTGCACGCGCAGCTCCCGAAGAAAGTCGACGGTCACGAGCGCACCGACCCCGGACCGAAGTCGGAGTTGACCGCCGGGTGGGGAGACCCGGCGATCATACTGCGCTGCGGTGTGGAGCGGCCCCCCGAGATGTCCGATCCCGAGGTCGCCAAGTCGGACGGCGTGAAGGTCAACGGCGTGGCCTGGCTGCTGCAGAAGCGCGACGACGGCAGTTACGTCTTCACCACCGCGCTGCGCCTCGCCTACGTGGAGGTGACGCTGCCGAAGGAGCGGACGGGGGACGGTCTGGGGCCGCTCACGGACTTCGCCGCGCCGATCAAGAAGACCGTCCCCAAGGGCGTGGCGTAGCGGCGCCCGAGGGGCCGGGCTCTAGCGCAGCCCCGTGGGCCGGTTCAGCGCTGCCTGGATGAGGCGGTCCACCAGCTCCGCGTACCCGACGCCGCTCTTCTCCCACATCTGCGGGTACATGGAGATCGGCGTGAAGCCCGGCATGGTGTTGATCTCGTTGATGACGAACCGGCCGTCCTCGGTGAGGAAGAAGTCCGCGCGGACCAGGCCCTCGCAGGACGCCGCCTCGAAGGCCTCGACCGCGAGCCGCTGCACCTCGGCGGTCTCCTCGGGCGTGAGCGGTGCGGGCACCAGGCCGGGCGTCGAGTCGATGTACTTCGCCTCGAAGTCGTAGTAGTCGTGCGCCTGCACCGGCGGGATCTCGGCGGGCACGCTGGCGCGCGGCCCGTCCTCGAACTCCAGGACGCCGCACTCGATCTCGCGGCCGCGGAGCAGCGCCTCCACGATGATCTTCGGGTCGTGGCGCTGCGCCTCCGCGATGGCCTCGTCGAGGCCGTCGAAGGAGTCGACCTTGGTGATGCCGATCGAGGAGCCCGCGCGCGCGGGCTTGATGAACAGCGGCCAGCCGTGCTCGCCCGCGAAGTCCGCGACGCGCTGGCGGGCCTTCTTCTCCTCGCGCTGCCACTCGCGGGGCCGGATCACCAGGTAGGGGCCGACGGGCAGCCCGAAGGAGGTGAAGACCCGCTTCATGTACTCCTTGTCCTGGCCGACGGCCGAGGCGAGCACGCCCGCGCCCACGTACGGCACACCGGACAGCTCAAGGAGCCCCTGGAGGGTGCCGTCCTCGCCGTAGGGACCGTGCAGCATCGGGAAGACCACGTCGACCTCGCCGAGGGCCTTGGGCACCGCGCCGGGCTCGCTGTAGACGACCTCGCGGTTGCCCGGGTCGACGGGCAGGACGACGCCGCCGTCGGCGGAATCGGCGAGCTCGGCGACGTTCGGGACCTTGCGGTCGGCGATGGCCATCCGGTCGGGGTCGTCCGCGGTCAGCGCCCAGCGTCCGTCCGTCGTGATGCCGATCGGCAGCACGTCGTACTTGGTCCGGTCGATGGCGCGCAGCACGGCACCGGCGGTGACGACGGAGATGCCGTGCTCCGAGCTGCGGCCGCCGAACACGACGGCGACACGCGGCTTGCGGGGGCTCTGGGGGAGGTTCTCGCTGCTCATATCGCGTTGAGCGTACCCGCTGGCCCCAGCGGAGTCAGTGTGCCGCCCGTGACCTGCGGTCAGCGACGTTCCGGCTTGGCACTGCGCGACATCAGCTCCTTGAGGGCGACGAGCGGCGGCGTGCCCTCGTGCACGATGCCGACGACCGTCTCGGTGATCGGCATGTCGACGCCGTGCCTGCGGGCCAGATCGAGCACGGACTCGCAGGACTTGACGCCCTCCGCGGTCTGCTTGGTGACCGCGATGGTCTCCTGCAGGGTCATGCCCTTGCCGAGGTTGGTGCCGAAGGTGTGGTTGCGCGAGAGCGGCGAGGAGCAGGTGGCCACCAGGTCGCCGAGGCCCGCGAGCCCCGAGAACGTGAGCGGGTCGGCGCCCATGGCGAGGCCGAGCCGGGTGGTCTCGGCGAGCCCGCGCGTGATCAGCGAGCCCTTGGTGTTGTCGCCGAGGCCCATGCCGTCCGCGATGCCGACGGCGAGCCCGATGACGTTCTTGACGGCGCCGCCCAGCTCGCAGCCGACGACGTCGGTGTTCGTGTACGGCCGGAAGTACGGCGTGTGACAGGCGCCCTGGAGGCGCTGGGCGACCGATTCGTCGGTGCAGGCGACGACGGACGCGGCGGGCTGACGGGCGGCGATCTCCCGGGCCAGGTTGGGCCCGGTGACGACGGCGATCCGCTCGGCGGGGGCCTTGGTGACGTCCTCGACGACCTCGCTCATGCGCATGGCGGAGCCCAGCTCGACGCCCTTCATCAGCGAGACGAGCACCGTGTCGGGGGCGAGCAGCGGGGTCCAGGCGGCGAGGTTGCCGCGCAGCGTCTGCGAGGGCACGGCGAGCACGGTGAAGTCGGCGCCGTCCGCGGCGGCGGCCGGGTCGGTGGTGGCGGTCAGGTTCCGGGGCAGCCCGACGCCCGGCAGGTAGTCGGGGTTGGTGTGGGTGGAGTTGACCGCGTCGGCGAGTTCGGCGCGGCGGGCCCACAGGGTGACGTCGCAGCCGGCGTCGGCCAGGACCATCCCGAAGGCCGTCCCCCACGAGCCGGTTCCGAAGACGGCGGCCTTCAGGGATCGGGTCACTTGCTCTCCTCCGAACTGCCTTGCTCTGTACGGCTGCTGGCGGCGGAGTTCCCGTCGACGGAGGTCTCCTTGGCCTTGCGGCGCTGCGCGAGACGAACCTCACGCGGGTCGTAACGCTTCTGCGGGGCCTGCTCGCCGCGCAGCTCCTCGAGGAGCTCGGTGATGGCCGCCATGATGGCCTCGGTGGCCTCCTTCAGGAGGTCCGGGGTCATCTCCTTGTCGTAGAAGCGCGCCAGGTCGACCGGCTCGCCGGCGAGCACGTGGTGGGTCTTGCGGGGCAGCACGTCGGGCTTCTTCGCGTACGGCGGCAGGACGTGGTTGGCGCCCCACTGGGCCACCGGAATGACCGGGCACTTGGTCTGCAGGGCCACGCGCGCGACGCCGGTCTTGGCCGTCATGGGCCACAGGTCGGGGTCGCGGGTGAGGGTGCCCTCGGGGTAGAACGCCACGCATTCGCCGCGCTCGACGGCCTCGATGGCGGCCCGGAAGGCGCTCAGCGCGTTGGTGGTCTCGCGGTAGACCGGGATCTGCCCGGTGCCCCGCATGAACGCCCCGACGAAGCCCTTCTTGAAGAGCCCGTGCTTGGCGAGGAAACGCGGGACCCGCCCGGTGTTGTACTGAAAGTGGGCGTACGCGAACGGGTCGAGATGGGAATTGTGGTTCACGGCGGCGATAAAACCGCCGTCGGCCGGAATGTTCTCCATTCCCCGCCAGTCCCGCTTGATCAGAACCAACAGCGGCGGTTTAGCGATGACCGCCGCCAAGCGGTACCAGAAGCCGATTCTGCGGCGGGACACTCGGACACCTTCCTCCATGAGCCTGGTCGGCCGCACAAGTGTCGCCCCCGGCTGCCGTCCTGTCGAGAACACGGTACGCCCACCTGTCCGCCCTGCCCCCGTCACGCCCCGCCTGGCCCGTTTCCGCCGGGCACCCGGACCCCCGCACCGGCGGCCGCCCCCGCACCCCACCTCCCGTCCGCCTCCTTCTCCCAGGTCACAATGGGCGCACGCGAAGGACGGAGCCGGGCGTGCAGTGGACCGTGGTGATACCGCTCAAGCCCCTGGAGCGGGCCAAGAGCCGTCTCGCGCCCGCCGCCGGCGACGGTCTGCGGCCCGCGCTCGCCCTGGCGTTCGCGCAGGACACGGTGGCCGCGGCGGTGGCCTGCCCGTCGGTGCGGGATGTGGTGGTCGTCACGGACGACGTCCGCGCGGGCCGCGAACTGGGCGCGCTCGGCGCCCACGTCGTCCCCGACGCTCCGGGGGACGGCCTCAACGCCGCGCTGGCGCACGCGGCCCGCCAGGTGCGCTCCGGGCGGCCAGGGGCCCCGGTGGCGGCTCTGAACGCCGATCTGCCCGCGCTGCGCTCCCGTGAATTGGCCCGCGTCCTCGACGCCGCCACCCCATTCGCCCGCGCTTTCCTCCCGGACGCCGCGGGAATCGGCACGACGCTGCTCACCGCGGGTCCGGGCACGGAATTGGATCCCCGATTCGGCGGCGCGTCCCGGGCGCGCCACCGCGACTCGGGCGCGGTGGAACTCGGCGGCGGGCACGCCGGAGCCGCCGACGGCGTCGGGGACGCGGGTTCGGTGCGCCAGGACGTGGACACCGGCGACGACCTGCGGGCCGCGCTCGCCCTCGGCGTGGGCCCGCACACGGCGGCGGCCGCCGCGGGGCTGCTGATCCCGGACTGAGTACGCTTCCCCCATGCAGGCCACCGCGTACACGTACGACTCCGAGACCCGCACCGGCAGCGTGCTCCTCGACGACGGCACCCCGGTGCCCTTCGACGCCCCGGCGTTCGACGCGGGCGGCCTGCGGCTGCTCAGGCCCGGCCAGCGCGTGCGCATCGAGGTGACCGGGGAGGGCGAGGGGCGCCGGATCACGCTGGTGACGCTGCAGACGTTCTGAGCCCTCCCCCGAAGAAAGACGTTCCGCATCCCGCCGAAGGCGTTCTGGGCCCCCGAAGATGTTCCCCGTCTCCTTCGAAGACGTTCCCCCTCTCCCCCGAAGACGCTCCTGAGCCCCCTCCCCGAGGAAAAGCCCCCCGGGCACGCCGCGGGCCGGGCTCCCCTTGGGGAGCCCGGCCCGGCGCGTGAGTGCCCTCTGCCCTTTACTTCTTGCGGGCGGTGGCCTTCTTGGCGGTGGTCTTGCGCGCCGTCGACTTCTTGGCCGGCGCCTTCTTGGCCGTGGCCTTCTTGGCGGGCGCCTTCTTGGCGGCGGCCTTCTTGGCGGTGGTCTTCTTCGCCGTGGCGGCCTTGGCCGTCTTCTTGGCCGTGGTCTTCTTGGCCGTGGCCGTCTTCGCCGCCTTCTTGGCGGTGGTGGCCTTCTTGGCCGTGGTCGCCTTCTTGGCGGTGGTGGCCTTCTTGGCGGCGGTGGTCTTCTTCGCCGTCGTCTTCTTGGCCGTGGCCTTCTTGGCGGTGGTCGCCTTCTTGGCCGCCGCCTTCTTGACGGTGGTCCGCGAGGAAGAAGTGCCACCCGAGAGGCTGCCCTTGGGCGCCTTCTTGACCGCCACGTCGTTCTTCGGGAGCTTCTTCGAGCCGCTCACCAGGTCCTTGAAGCCCTGGCCCGCACGGAAGCGGGGCACCGAGGTCTTCTTGACCCGAACACGCTCCCCGGTCTGCGGGTTGCGGGCGTACCGGGCCGGGCGGTCGACCTTCTCGAACGAGCCGAAGCCGGTGACCGAAACTCGGTCTCCACTGACGACGGCACGGACGATGGCGTCCAGAACCGCGTCCACGGCGTCGGCGGCCTGCTGACGGCCACCGACCTTGTCGGCAATCGCTTCTACGAGCTGCGCCTTGTTCACGTCTTCCCCTTCGGAGACATTGCCTGAGCGAATGTGCCAGGCTTTTTCGCACGTTAGGCAGATATATACCGCAAATCAAACACGAAACGGGCTAATCACCCTTGTGCCGCAACGACCTGGACTCTCGAGGAGTTCCTCGAAGGCCCGTTGAGGCCCGTTGGGACCCAGCAGGCCCGTTGGGGCCCGCCACTCAGCCGTCTTCAGGGATTCGGCCCTCGTCGCCTTCGTCGAGGTACGCCATCAACCGCTCCAGACGCCTTGCAGCATCGGCGAGATCGTGTTTGGCCGCGGCCGTAATGACCAGCAGCTTCCGGGTCAGCGCCATCCGTACGCCCTCCGGGACTTGCAGTGCGCGCACTCGGGAGTGCGCTTCCTTCAACTGGTCCGCCACGAGTCCGTAGAGCTCGAGTTGGTCGTCGCGTCCCATGCACCGATTGTGCCATCTGGGGCGAGTTGTCGCCTCCGCAGGGGGTAACTACCCTCCTCCGGCGCCCATCTGAGGATAACCGCATCCTCGGGGTGCAAGTGGATTTCCGGCCTCTTCTTCCCTTCAGATCAAGGCAGTTGAGACCACCCGTTCAGGTCATCGGGGCACATACGGGGGCCGGACGCAGATGTACCCCCAACCGTCCACGATTGGGGGTACATCGGGTGCCGGAGCACTCCCGGGCGACTCGCGAAGGTCCGCTGGGCCGCTCGGGGGAAGCGCGTCAGACGGCCTGCACGGTGCGCGGCTTGTGCGCGGGACGCCGGGACTCGTAGGCCGCGATGTCCTGCTCGTTCTGGAGGGTGATGCTGATGTCGTCCAGGCCGTTCAGGAGCCGCCAGCGGGCGTTCTCGTCCAGCTCGAAGGAGGCGCTGACACCCGGGGCGCGGACCTGGCGTTCGTGCAGGTCGACGGTGATCTCGACGGTCGGGTCCGCCTCCGTCAGGGCCCAGAGCTCGTCCACGGTCGACTGCTCGAGGACCACCGTGAGCAGGCCGTTCTTGAGCGAGTTCCCACGGAAGATGTCGGCGAAGCGGGCCGAGATGACGGCCTTGAAGCCGTAGTTCTGCAGCGCCCAGACGGCGTGCTCGCGGGAGGATCCGGTGCCGAAGTCGGGCCCGGCGACCAGGACCGTGGCGCCCTGCCGCTCCGGCTTGTTGAGCACGAACTCGGCGTCCTTGCGCCAGGCCTCGAAGAGTCCGTCCTCGAACCCGTCCCGGGTGACCTTCTTGAGCCAGTGGGCGGGGATGATCTGGTCGGTGTCGACGTTGCTGCGGCGCAGCGGCACGGCCCGGCCGGTGTGGGTGGTGAAGGCTTCCATGGCTGATCAGACTCCGGCGGTCGTGGGGGCGTCGGCGAGGTCGGCGGGCGATGCCAGGTGGCCGGTGACCGCGGTGGCGGCGGCGACCTGCGGCGACACCAGATGGGTGCGTCCGCCCTTGCCCTGACGGCCCTCGAAGTTGCGGTTGGACGTGGACGCGGAGCGCTCGCCGGGGGCGAGTTGGTCGGGGTTCATGCCCAGGCACATCGAGCAGCCCGCGTGCCGCCATTCGGCGCCCGCCGCGGTGAACACCTTGTCCAGGCCCTCCTCGACGGCCTGCAGGGCGACCCGCACCGAGCCGGGCACCACCAGCATCCGTACGCCGTCGGCGACTTTGCGCCCGTCGAGGACGGCGGCGGCTGATCGGAGGTCTTCGATACGGCCGTTGGTGCAGGAGCCTACGAAGACGGTGTCCACCTTGATGTCCCGCAGCCGCTGTCCGGCGCTCAACCCCATGTACTCCAGGGCCTTTTCGGCGGCGAGCCGCTCCGAAGCGTCTTCGTACGAAGCCGGGTCGGGGACGTGTCCCGACAGGGGCAGGCCCTGGCCCGGGTTGGTGCCCCAGGTGACGAACGGGGAGAGCTCGGCGGCGTCGATGTAGACCTCGGCGTCGAAGACGGCGTCGTCGTCGGTGCGCAGCGTCTTCCAGTACGCGACGGCCTCGTCCCAGTCGGCGCCCTGCGGGGCGTGGGCGCGGTCCTTGATGTACGCGAAGGTCGTCTCGTCGGGGGCGATCATGCCCGCGCGGGCGCCGGCCTCGATGGACATGTTGCAGATGGTCATGCGGGCCTCCATCGAGAGCTTCTCGATGGCCGGGCCGCGGTACTCCAGGATGTAGCCCTGGCCGCCGCCGGTGCCGATCCGGGCGATGATGGCGAGGATCAGGTCCTTGGCGGTGACGCCGTCGGGCAGTTCGCCGTCGACGGTGATGGCCATGGTCTTGGGGCGGGCCAGCGGCAGCGTCTGGGTCGCGAGGACGTGCTCCACCTGGGAGGTGCCGATGCCGAAGGCCAGCGCGCCGAAGGCGCCGTGCGTGGAGGTGTGGGAGTCGCCGCAGACCACCGTGGTGCCGGGCTGGGTCAGTCCCAGCTGCGGTCCCACCACGTGGACGACGCCCTGCTCGACGTCGCCGAGCGGGTGCAGCCGGACGCCGAACTCGGCGCAGTTCTTGCGCAGCGTCTCCAGCTGGGCGCGGGAGACGGGGTCGGCGATGGGCTTGTCGATGTCGAGGGTCGGGGTGTTGTGGTCCTCGGTGGCGATGGTCAGATCGAGGCGCCGCACCTGGCGTCCTGCCTGCCGGAGGCCGTCGAACGCCTGCGGGCTCGTCACCTCGTGCAGCAGGTGCAGATCGATGAAGAGGAGGTCGGGCTCGCCTTCGGCGCGCCGGACGACGTGGTCGTCCCAGACCTTCTCCGCGAGAGTCCTACCCATCGCTTTCCCTCCGACCGGCGTCGTGCGCCGGCCCAACTAGAGAATCGGTTCGCCGGCGTCGTACCCCTCGTGACTGCGTGCCGGACGCCGGCCGCGAATCCGTTGGTCTGCGGACCGCTCCTACAGAGTGGCGGGTTCCCGGAATTTTTGAACTTGCGTTTCACAGAGTGAGACGCGAGTATCGTTGCATGGACAACTCTAGCGGCGTAGGCGTTCTCGACAAGGCAGCCCTTGTCCTGAGCGCCCTGGAGTCCGGTCCCGCCACCCTTGCCGGGTTGGTCGCGGCCACCGGGCTCGCACGACCCACGGCCCATCGCCTGGCCGTGGCTCTGGAACACCACCGGATGGTGGCGCGAGACATGCAGGGCCGATTCATTCTCGGCCCGCGCCTGGCCGAGCTGGCCGCGGCGGCCGGCGAGGACCGCCTGCTCGCGACGGCCGGTCCGGTGCTCACGCATCTGCGGGACGTGACGGGCGAGAGCGCGCAGCTGTATCGCCGCCAGGGCGACATGCGGATCTGCGTGGCCGCGGCGGAGCGTCTCTCGGGCCTTCGGGACACGGTCCCGGTGGGTTCGACGCTCACGATGAAGGCGGGTTCGTCGGCGCAGATCCTGATGGCCTGGGAGGAGCCGGAGCGGCTGCACCGGGGCCTGCAGGGCGCGCGGTTCACGGCGACGGCCCTGTCGGGCGTGCGCCGCCGCGGCTGGGCGCAGTCGATCGGCGAGCGGGAGCCGGGGGTGGCGTCGGTGTCGGCTCCGGTGCGCGGTCCGTCGAACCGGGTGGTGGCGGCCGTGTCGGTCTCCGGGCCGATCGAGCGGCTGACGCGGCACCCGGGCCGGATGCACGCCCAGGCCGTCATCGACGCGGCGGGCCGCCTCTCCGAGGCGCTGCGCCGCACCAGCTGACACGGTCACCCCTCATCTCCGGCCCGCGGCTCCAACGCCGCAGCGGCGGGCGGGAGTTGGGGGGGTGCAGTACGTCCGCAACGGGTGTCGTACGCCCGTACACGAAGAAGCCCTTCCCGACCGGGAAGGGCTTCCTCTTCGCGTACCCCCGACCGGATTCGAACCGGCGCTACCGCCTTGAGAGGGCGGCGTGCTAGGCCGCTACACAACGGGGGCTTGCTGGTGTTGCTGTTACTGCGCTGGGCTACCAGGACTCGAACCTAGAACAAAGGAACCAGAAACCTTCGTGTTGCCAATTACACCATAGCCCATGGGTGGTCTAGACCAGACCACAGTACCCCCGACCGGATTCGAACCGGCGCTACCGCCTTGAGAGGGCGGCGTGCTAGGCCGCTACACAACGGGGGCCCTAGCGATCCTGCATTGAAGTCAGTGGGTGCGACCCGAACTGTCCTCACGGGAAGGATCTGTACCCCCGACCGGATTCGAACCGGCGCTACTGCCTTGAGAGGGCAGCGTGCTAGGCCGCTACACAACGGGGGCTTCGCGGATCAGGATCCGCAAGTGCAGATGAGCTCTGCGAGCTGGCCTACCAGGACTCGAACCTAGACTAACTGAACCAGAATCAGTCGTGCTGCCAATTACACCATAGGCCATCAAAGCGCAACCCCCTGTGGGGGCTTTGTTTGACTTGCGCTTCCCGGTCCGGACCTTTCGGCCCCTCTCGGGCGGCGCAGGAAGAACATTACCCGAAGGTGGACGGCGCTCCAAAACGGGTATCGGCCAGCAACAGCGCGGGCAGCTCGGCGAGGCCGCCGATGCGGTGGACGCCCGACGGGCCTTCCCGGGCCGAGCCGTTGCGGTCGACCCAGATGCCGAGCAGGCCCGCGTCGCGGGCGCCGCGGGCGTCGATCTCCGGCTGGTCGCCGACGTAGGCGATCTCCGCGGGCGCGAGGTCGAGGGCCTCGCACACGGCGTGGAACGCCTCCGCCGCGGGCTTGGAGACGCCCAGGTCGGCGGCGCAGAGCAGGGCCTCGAAGCGGTCGCGCACGCCGAGGGCGCGCAGCTTGTGGTCCTGCACGACGTGCGCGGAGTTGGACAGGACCGCGTGCCGGTAGCGGCCCGCGAGGGCGTCCAGGGCCGGCAGGGTGTCCGGGAAGAGGGCCCAGGCGGCTTCGTAGTGCACGCGGTAGCGGGCGAACCAGGCGTCGGCCTCGGTGTCGTCGAGCGCGGCCCCCACGAAGTCGCGCACCCGGTCACGGCGCTGCGTCTCGAAGTCCACCTCACCGGCGCCGAAGCGGCCCCAGTGGCGCTCGGTGGTCTCCTTCCACAGCGCGAGGGCCTCCTCGGCGGTGCCGTACCCGGCCAGGAGGTCCTCGGCGACGAGGTGGGCGCGCATGCCCTCGGTGTCGGCGTGCGCGTAGTCGAAGATCGTGTCGTCGATGTCCCAGACCACGGCTTTGATCCGCTCGGCTCTGATCGGCATGCTTCGAACGTACGTGAAGGGCCCGGGAGCCGTGGTGGCTTCCGGGCCCTTCGTACGTGACGTACCGGCGCGGTTACGCGGTGAGCTTGGCCAGGGCCGCGTCGACGCGGGCCAGTGCCTTCTCCTTGCCCAGGATCTCCAGGGACTCGAAGAGCGGCAGGCCGACCGTGCGGCCGGTGACCGCGACGCGTACCGGGGCCTGCGCCTTGCCGAGCTTCAGGCCGTGGGCCTCGCCCGCGGCCAGGACGGCCTCCTTGAGGGACTCCGCCGAGGTCCAGTCGGCCGCGTCCAGCTTCTCGCGGGCGGTGCGGAGCAGGGCGTCGCTGCCCTCCTTCATCGCCTTCGTCCAGGACGCCTCGTCGAAGACCGGCTCCGGCAGGAACAGGAAGTCGACGTTGTCCGTGATCTCGGAGAGGACCTTCAGACGGGTCTGGGCGTGCGGGGCGATCGCGTCCCACTTCTCCTGGTCGAAGGCGTCCGGCGCCCAGGGGGCGTGCGGGGCCTTGAGCCAGGGGGCGCAGGCCTCGGCGAAGGCCTTCACGTCCAGCATCCGGATGTGGTCGGCGTTGATCGCCTCGGCCTTCTTCAGGTCGAAGCGGGCCGGGTTGGCGTTCACGTCCGCGAGGTCGAACTTCGCGACCATCTCGGGGATCGAGAAGACGTCCTGGTCGGCGGAGAAGGACCAGCCCAGGAGGGACAGGTAGTTCAGCAGGCCCTCGGGCAGGAAGCCGCGCTCGCGGTAGAGGTTGAGCGAGGCCTGGGGGTCGCGCTTGGAGAGCTTCTTGTTGCCCTCGCCCATCACGTACGGGAGGTGGCCGAACTCGGGGATCGTCCGTGCGATGCCCAGCTCGATCAGCGCCTTGTAGAGCGCGATCTGGCGCGGGGTCGAGGAGAGCAGGTCCTCGCCGCGGAGCACGTGGGTGATCTCCATGAGGGCGTCGTCGACCGGGTTGACCAGCGTGTACAGCGGGGCGCCGTTGGCACGCACGATGCCGTAGTCGGTGACGTTCTCGGCCTGGACGGTGATCTCGCCGCGCACCAGGTCGGTGAAGGTGGTGGCCTCGTCGGGCATCCGGAAGCGCACGATGTGGCTGCGGCCCTCGGCCTCGTACGCCTGCTTCTGCTCGGCGGTCAGGTCGCGGCAGTGGCCGTCGTAGCCGGACGGCTTGCCGGCGGCGCGAGCGGCCTCGCGGCGGGCGTCCAGCTCCTCGGTGGTGCAGTAGCAGGGGTAGGCGTGGCCGGCGTCGAGGAGCTTGGCCGCGACGTCCCGGTAGATGTCCATGCGCTGCGACTGCCGGTACGGCGCGTGCGGGCCGCCGACCTCGGGGCCCTCGTCCCAGTCGAAGCCCAGCCAGCGCATGGAGTCCAGGAGCTGCTCGTAGGACTCCTCGGAGTCACGGGCCGCGTCGGTGTCCTCGATGCGGAAGACCAGGGTGCCCTCGTTGTGCCGGGCGTAGGCCCAGTTGAACAGGGCGGTGCGGACCAGGCCCACGTGGGGGTTGCCGGTCGGGGAGGGACAGAAACGTACGCGTACCGCGTTAGCCACGCTTGATCACCTTGTTGGTGAGAGTGCCGATGCCTTCGATGGTGACGGCGACCTCGTCGCCGACGTTGAGGGGGCCGACCCCTGCCGGGGTGCCCGTGAGGACGACGTCGCCGGGGAGCAGCGTCATGGCCTCGGTGATGTGGACGATGAGGTCCTCGATGGGACGGATCATGTCCGCGGTGCGACCCAGCTGGCGCTGCTCGCCGTTGACCGTGCACTGCACGGTCAGGTCGGCGGCGCGGGCCAGGTCGATGTCGGTCTCCACCCAGGGGCCGAGCGGGCAGGAGGTGTCGAAGCCCTTGGCGCGCGACCACTGGTTCTCGCGCCGCTGCACGTCCCGCGCGGTGACGTCGTTGGCGCAGGTGTAGCCGAGGATGACGTCGGCGACGCGCTCGCGCGGCACCTCACGGCACATCCGGCCGATGACCACGGCCAGCTCGGCCTCGTGGTGCACTTCCTGGGAGAACGAGGGGTACTCGACGGGGTCGCCGGGGCCGCACACGGAGGTGGACGGCTTGAAGAAGGCGACCGGGGCGTCGGGGATCTCGTTGCCGAGTTCCTTGGCGTGGTCCGCGTAGTTGCGGCCGATGCCCACGATCTTGTTGGGAAGGACCGGTGGGAGCAGGCGGACCTTGTTCAGCGGGACCTTTGTGCCGGAGAGCTCGAAGTCGGCGAACGGGATGCCCTTGATGATGTCGAGGACGAGCCCCTCGGTGCTTCCGGGGGGAGCTTCGCCCTCGACCGCGCCGAAGGCGACATTGCCGTCGATGGAGAACCTGGCGATGCGCAACGGAGCCCCTTGCGTCTGGGTGGAGTGTGACGCGTCGAGTCTATGGGGCCTCGCGGCCGTCCTCTTTGTTACTGCGGCACGTCCATGAGGGTGGTGCGGCGCGGGTTGGCCGTCTGGGCCGGCAGTTCCGTGGTGTGTTCCGGCTGCTCCGGCGCGGCCTGCACCTCGTCGGCATCCTTGAGGTGCGCGAGGGTGGTGCGGCGCGGGTTGGCTATGTTGCGGAACATCAGCGTGGACTTCATCTGCCGTTTCGACCCTGTCGGTTGGGGCGTCGCTCACTGGACGCCGGTTGTCGGTTTCGCCATCCCTGTAAAGCGTCAGGCTAAACATGCAATTCCCGACCAAAGTCCAGAAGAGGCCATGATCTTCATGTGAGTTTGCTCACTTAGTAGTGGGCAAAAGGGTCAATTCCGGCTGACGGTTCGACCATTGAAAACGGACATTGCCCGCCTGAAGCGCCCATTCCGCTCCTGATCATGAAGACTGGGACACCCGGCGCGCCCGAGGTTCTCGTACGGGAAAGTCCGTTATGGGCGACTTCACTTTCTACGTCTCGTAACGCGCCAATCACGTGGTGTCACGGAGTTCCTGGTCTGACCCACGGGCCTTGTTGGAGATCCTGCACTGTGCTGGAATTCCCGGGACCGCCGCGGGATCGAACCGGCGCACAGGGGCGCAACGCAGCGCCGAGTGGCGGCGGGAAGGGGGAGAGCAGCGCCGGTCTCACGACCACCAAGGGGCGCCCCGCGCCCCGAGACGCCGACACCGTCCCGCCGTCCACGCGGCAGGACGCCTGGTCCAGAGGTTGCGACGCTAGTGCAGGGACGTTTCAAGAGGGATGGCAAGGGGTCTCCCCAGGCCGGTCGCGGCCGAGGGGATGCCTCGGCGGAGCCGGAGCGCGGCGGGAGTGACCGCGGCTCCTCGGCCCAGCACGCCCAGAACCCGGGACAGGTGCAGTCCGGTGACGGCGGTGCGGGCGCTTCCGGCCCGGCCGCGGGCACAGCGCTGTCCAAGGGGTCCAAGACGCCTCCGGGTCCCGGCCCGCGAATAGCCCTGCGCAACTGGCGCATCTCCACACGTCTGGTGTCGCTGCTCGCGCTCCCCGTCATCGCCGCGACCTCTCTTGGCGCGCTGCGCATCAACTCGTCCCTCGACGAGATCGAGCAGCTCGACAACATGAAGCTGCTCACGGACATGACCAAGCAGGCCACCGACCTGGCCGCGGCGCTCCAGGAGGAGCGCGACCAGTCGGCGGGCCCCCTCGCGCACGGCGCGAACGACTCGGACTTCGCCGTCAAGGGCACCCGGGTGAAGACTGACCGCGCCTACCGCACCTTCCTGCGCGGCACCCAGCAGCTGGAGGACGGCGACAACGACAAGGGTCTGCTCGGCGTCCGCCAGAGCACCATCCAGATCACCCGGCAGCTGCAGAAGATCAACGAAGTGCGCCGCAACGCGTACGCCGACGACAAGTCCTTCTCGCAGACGGTCGACGCCTACAGCCAGCTCATCGAGCAGCTCCTCAAGCTCTCCCAGGACATGGCGCAGGCGACCAGCAACCCGGACATGATCCAGCGCACCCGCGCGCTGTCCGCGTTCTCCTCCGCCAAGGAGTACGCCTCCGTGCAGCGCGCGATCATCGCGGCCGCGCTGCCCGCGAACAACCGCGAGTTCGGCAAGCTCTCCGAGACCGACCGCCGCTACGCCTTCTCCGCCCTGGACAAGGAGGGCTCGGAGCTCCAGTCCTTCAACCGGATCTACACCGGTGACCGCGAGAAGCTCCTCAAGCCCATCAGCGAGGGCAACCCCTCCATCCAGGCCGCCAACTCCTACGCCAAGCGCGTCCTTGAGCAGGAGGGCGGCATCAAGCTCCGCGGCAAGCGCTCCTACAAGGACTGGGTGGACGCCGACTCCACCAAGATCTCGGAGATGGCCAAGATCGAGCTGACGCTGCTCGACGAGATGGAGCAGAAGGCCCGTTCGCTCAGGAACGAGTCCGAGCAGCAGGCGATCCTCAACGGTGCGCTCATCCTGCTCGTGCTCGGCGTCTCGCTCGTCGGCGCCTTCGTCGTGGCCCGGTCCATGATCCGCTCGCTGCGGCGACTCCAGGACACGGCCACCAAGGTCGCCCAGGACCGCCTGCCCGAGCTGGTCAAGCAGCTCTCCGAGTCCGACCCGCAGGACGTCGACACGTCCGTGGAGTCGGTCGGTGTGCACTCCCGGGACGAGATCGGCCAGGTGGCCGCGGCCTTCGACGACGTGCACCGCGAGGCCGTCCGCCTCGCCGCCGAGCAGGCCCTTCTGCGGGGCAACGTCAACGCGATGTTCACCAACCTCTCGCGCCGCTCCCAGGGCCTCATCCAGCGCCAGCTCTCGCTCATCTCCGAGCTGGAGTCCCGCGAGGCCGACCCGGACCAGCTGTCCTCGCTGTTCAAGCTCGACCACCTCGCGACCCGCATGCGCCGTAACGGTGAGAACCTCCTCGTTCTCGCCGGTGAAGAGCCCGGCCGCCGCTGGACCCGCCCCGTGCCCCTCGTCGACGTGCTGCGTGCCGCCGCGTCCGAGGTGGAGCAGTACGAGCGCATCGAGCTGTCCGCCGTGCCCTCGACCGAGGTCGCGGGACGCGTCGTCAACGACCTCGTGCACCTGCTCGCCGAGCTCCTCGAGAACGCGACGTCGTTCTCCTCGCCGCAGACCAAGGTCAAGGTGACCGGTCACGCGCTGCCCGACGGCCGCGTGCTCATCGAGATCCACGACACCGGCATCGGCCTCTCCCCCGAGGACCTCGCCGCGATCAACGAGCGGCTCGCGTCGCCGCCCACCGTGGACGTCTCCGTCTCCCGCCGCATGGGTCTGTTCGTGGTCGGCCGCCTCTCGCAGCGCCACGGCATCCGCATCCAGCTGCGCCCCTCCGACTCCGGCGGTACGACCGCCCTCGTCATGCTGCCCGTCGATGTCGCCCAGGGCGGCAAGAAGGTCCCGAGCAAGGCGGGCGCGCCCGCCCCGACCGGCGGCCCGGCCGCGGCCCAGGCCTCGGCGGGTGCCGCCGCGGCCCGGCGTGGCGGTGGCGTGGCGGCCGGTCTCAGCGGTGCCGCACGTGCCCGTGGCGGCCAGGTCGGCCCCGGTGCCGGTGCGCAGCGCGGCCAGGTGGCCTCCGGTCCGGGACCGCGTGCGGCGCTGCCCGCGCGCGGCGGCACCAACCAGGGTGGTCCTTCCACCGGGTCGCCGGTGGCGCCCGGCGGTCTCGCGGGGGCCGGTGCGTCCGGGCCCGGCGCGAGCGGTCCCGCGGGGCTCGCAGGGCCCTCGGCGCCGAACGGCCCCCTGGGCGGTCAGCGTCCGCAGGCGCCGCAGCTGCCGCAGAGCCCCCAGCCCCCGCAGGGCGGCCGGACGGGCTTCTCCCAGGGCAGTCGCCCCGGCGCGGCCCAGCCTCCGGTGCCCCAGCAGCGCACGAACGACGCGGGCCCGGGTGCCGGTGGCGAGCAGGGCCGTCGGCCGCAGCTGCCGCCGCGGCCGGGCGCGGATCAGCGCGGCAACGCCCCCCGTGCCGAGCTGCCCGGCGGCAACCCCCAGCCCCGTACGCCCAGTTGGAGCGACGAGAACGCGCAGCCGCAGGTCTCCCGCGAGCCGTTCGACGCTCCCCGCGGCCACGAGGAGCCCGAGTCCACCGGTCAGTTCGCGGTCCCCGCGGGCCTCGACGACCGCCAGGGCCCCGGCTCCACCGCGCAGTTCGACCGCCCCGACTTCGACGGCCCGCCCCCGGGCATGTCCGGCCAGAACGGCACCGCCCAGGCCCCGGGCGGGCAGGGCACCGGCGAGTTCATGCGCTCCGACGTCTTCGGCGGCCCCGCCCAGGGCTCCCCGCAGGGCGGCCAGGGCGGCCAAGCCCCGCACAGCACCGGTGAGTTCTCCGTGCCGCGTCCGCCCGCGCCGCGCCGCGGCCAGGGTCCGGGCGAGGGCCGGCGCGGCGACCGCCAGGGCGCCCCGCGGCAGCCCCAGGGCCAGCAGCCGTCCGCCCCGCAGCGCCCGCAGGCCCAGCTGCCGCAGGCCCCGCAGCCACAGGCGCCGCAGCAGTCCGAGCCGGAGGCCCTGCCGCCCGCGTCCGGACCGCTGGACGGGCGAACCCCGCTGTACGACACGCTGGAGACCAACTGGTTCTCCCAGCAGGCCCAGGAGCAGGCCGAGCAGGAGCGCCAGGCGCAGGAAGAGCGGCAGGCGCAGGCTCAGCAGGCGCAGGCACAGCAGCAGGCCGAGCAGAACCGGCAGTCCGAGCAGCGCCACCCGGGGCTGCCGCAGCGCCCGCAGCCGCGCCGATTCCAGCAGCCGCAGGCCCCGCAGCACGGCAACGGCTCCGAGCCCGGTCCCCGTCCGGAGCCGGTCCGCCGTCCCGACGCGGGCGGCGCCCAGCAGCCGCTGCCGCGGCGTGAGCAGCAGCTGCCGCAGCGCCCGGCGCCCGACCAGGGCCGCGCGGGTGGCCTCGGCACTCCCCCGCTGCCCCAGCGTCCCGGCGGCTCCCCGGCTCCGGCCGCGAGCAACGGCAACACGAACAGCACCACCGGCACCACCAGCAACACCGCTTGGCGTACATCGCCGAACGACGAGCTCGGCCGCCAGGCCGAGCGCGTCCGGCAGCCCTCCGCGGGCGGCGTCACCACGTCCGGGCTGCCGCGCCGGGTGCCACGGGCGAACCTCGTGGCGGGTACCGCGCAGCAGGCTCAGGAGAGCGCGGGTCCGCAGGTCTCCCGCGCGCCCGACGACGTGCGCGGCCGGCTGACCAATCTCCGCCGGGGCATCCAGCAGGGTCGTCAGGCCGGTTCCGGCCAGACCGGCAGTTTCCCCACTCACCAGCAGGAGCGTTAGTTGAGTCCGATGAGCCAGGCGGCACAGAACCTGAACTGGTTGATCACCAACTTCGTGGACAACACCCCCGGGGTGTCCCACACGGTCGTGGTCTCCGCCGACGGCCTGCTTCTCGCGATGTCCGAGGGCTTTCCGCGCGACCGCGCCGACCAGCTCGCGGCCGTCGCCTCCGGCCTGACCTCCCTCACCGCCGGGGCCTCCCGGATCTTCGAGGGCGGCGCGGTCACGCAGACCGTGGTGGAGATGGAGCGCGGCTTCCTGTTCATCATGTCCGTCTCGGACGGTTCGTCGCTCGCCGTCCTCGCGCACCCCGAGTGCGACATCGGCCTCGTCGGCTACGAGATGGCTCTCCTCGTCGACCGCGCGGGCACCGTCCTCACCCCGGACCTGCGCGCCGAGCTCCAGGGCAGCCTGCTCCACTAGGCCTCCCCCACGGCCCGCCCCGCCCCCCTCGCCCGGCCGCCCCCACCGCCCGAGCGAGCCGACCGACCGTACCGACTCACCGTCCGGCCGCCAGTCATGCCCCCACCCGGCTCTGTCAGACGGAACGCAGACAACTGCTGTCCCGCCCGGAGGATCCATGAACCCGCCCACCGCCTCTCACGACCCGTACGGCGCCGCCCATGCCGGGTACGGAGATGAGGGCGACCAGCCGCTGGTGCGTCCGTACGCGATGACCGGCGGCCGGACCCGGCCCCGCTACCAGCTCGCGATAGAGGCGCTGGTGAGCACCACGGCCGACCCGGCCCAGCTGATGGGGCTGCTTCCCGAGCACCAGCGGATCTGCCACCTGTGCCGTGAGGTCAAGTCGGTGGCCGAGGTCTCCGCGCTGCTCTCGATGCCGCTCGGTGTGGCCCGCATCCTCGTCGCCGACCTGGCCGAGGCCGGGCTCGTCGCCATCCACCAGCCCGGCGGCGACGAGAACGCCGGCGGCCAGCCCGACGTGACACTGCTCGAAAGGGTGCTCAGTGGACTTCGCAAGCTCTAACGGGGGCGGCTACGCGGGCTCCGACGAAGGGTCCGGCCGGTCCACCACGTCCGCCAAGATCGTGGTGGCGGGCGGCTTCGGCGTGGGCAAGACCACGTTCGTCGGCGCGGTCTCGGAGATCAACCCGCTGCGCACCGAGGCCGTGATGACGTCCGCGTCCGCGGGCATCGACGACCTCACGCACACCGGTGACAAGACCACCACGACGGTGGCGATGGATTTCGGCCGCATCACGCTCGACCAGGATCTGATCCTGTACCTGTTCGGCACGCCCGGACAGGACCGGTTCTGGTTCATGTGGGACGACCTGGTGCGGGGTGCGATCGGCGCCGTCGTGCTCGTCGACACCCGGCGTCTGGCCGACTGTTTCCCGGCCGTGGACTACTTCGAGAACTCCGGGCTGCCCTTCGTCATCGCCCTCAACGGCTTCGACGGCCACCAGCCGTACACCCCCGACGAAGTGCGCGAAGCACTGCAGATCGGACCGGGCACACCCATCATCACCACCGACGCCCGGCACCGTGCGGACGCAAAGAGTGGCCTGATCACACTGGTTGAGCACGCACTTATGGCACGTCTCAAGTAGGCGGGGGCATACGGAAGTTGTCGTAGAGCGCACGGAACGATCTGTGTCCTTTGACACGGACGGCTGCCGTGTTCATAACGTTTCGACAGAGAATTGCGCCGCCCCCGCCACACATCGCGGTCGGCTCGTCTCGCTGTGCTCACAAGAGCCCCGCCTTTTGGCGGGGCTCGCTCTTTATGACCGATTTATCTGAGGCTTACACCACTCGGAGCTGTTCATTCCCACTGTTTGGAAGAGCACAGCCTGACGTGCTGGAATGCGCTGAACTGCCCAGTAGCACGGGCCTTTGGAGACGACAGCGGCACCAGCGCGGGAGCCGCCGCCGAGAGGTTGTTGGTCGAGTGAGGCGAAGCAAGACGAGCCCCGCATCCCCGGACCGGGACACGCGGGGCAACTTCACCCCGCCGCCGCGCGCCGCGGCACCCGCCGCGGACGTGCCCGGCGACGAGCCGCAGGCCGCCTCCGGCGGTCGGATGTCGCCCAGGAACTGGCGCGTGCCGACCCGCCTGAACGCGATCCTCCTCATACCCGTGCTGGTCGGGCTCGTCATGGGCGGCTTCCAGGTGAAGGGCGCCATCGACACCTGGGACGAGGCCCGCGACGCCGAGGCCACCGCCCGCCTGGTGCGCGCCTCCCTCGACTACGGCAACCGCCTCATCGAGGAGCGCGACGTCTCCGCCGCGCCGCTGCTCAAGGGCAAGAAGAACAGCCCGGCCGTGGCCAAGGCCCGCAAGGCCACCGACGCCGCCGCCGTCGCGTTCAACGACGCCACGAAGGACATGCCGGACAAGGAGGGCCTCAAGCGCCGTCTGGACGGCTTCCGCAAGGTGGAGCCGAAGCTGGCGGGCCTGCGCAAGGCCGCGTACACCAGCAAGCTCCCCGGCGTCCAGACCGAAGAGGCCTACGTCGGCATCCAGCACCCGCTGATGGAGTTCGCCAACGAACTGGGCCTCGGCACCGGAAACATCACCTCCTACGGCCGCACCGTCTACGCGGTGTCGCTGGCCAAGGCGGCGCTCTCGCTGCAGCGCTCCATCGGCACCCACATACTCACCAAGCCGGGTCCGACGCAGGCCGACCTGTCCCGGCAGAAGATCGCCTTCTCCTCGTACGCGTACCTGGAGGGCATCGCCATCCAGGAGTACACCGGCGGCGGCACGCCCCAGGACGTGCGCAAGCTCGACGAGGCGAAGAAGAAGCTCACCGCCGCGGGCGAGAAGCAGTCGGAGGAGGCCGCGGCGGCCGCCCGCGCCCAGGGCAAGAAGTACGTGCCGATGCCGAGCGGCGAGAAGTCCGTCGCGCTCATCGCGGGCCTGCCCTCCACCCAGCCGAGCGCCCTGGTCGCGCTCGCGGGCAAGGGCGTCACCGCCCCCGCGCTGTGGAACGCCACCAGCCTGAAGTTCGACGCCTACCGCGCCATCGAGGCGGACCTCGCGGACAAGGCCGTGAGCGAGGCCTCCGACATCGCCGACAACGCCAAGACCGACGCCTTCATCACCGGCGCCGTCGTCGTGGTCGCGCTGCTCGCCGCCTTCGTCCTGGCCGGTCTCATGGCCCGCCAGATGAGCCGCTCGATGCGCAGCCTGCGCACCGCCGCCTTCGGCATCGCCGAGCAGCGCCTGCCGATGCTCGTCGACCAGCTCTCGCGCACCGACCCGGGCCGCGTCGACACCCGCGTGCAGCCCATCCCGATCACCTCCACCGACGAGATCGGCGAGGTCGCCCGCGCCTTCGACCAGGTGCACCGCGAGGCCGTCCGGCTCGCCTCCGAGCAGGCCCTGCTGCGCGGCAATATCAACGCGATCTTCACGAACCTGTCGCGCCGCAACCAGTCGCTGATCGAGGGCCAGCTGACCCTCATCACCGACCTGGAGAACAACGAGGCCGACCCGGACCAGCTGGAGTCCCTCTTCCGCCTGGACCACCTCGCGACCCGCATGCGCCGCAACGGCGAGAACCTCCTGGTCCTCTCCGGCGAGGAGCCCGGCCGCCGCTGGGACCAGCCGGTGCCGCTGGTCGACGTGCTGCGCGCCGCCTCCTCCGAGGTGGAGCAGTACGAGCGCATCGAGCTGTCGGGCGTCCCGGAGGCCGAGATCCACGGCCTGGCCGTGACCGACCTCGTGCACCTGCTCGCCGAGCTCCTGGAGAACGCCACGGCGTTCTCCTCGCCGCAGACCAAGGTCAGGGTCACCGCGACCCGGCTCCCCGACGGCCGCGTGATGATCGAGATCCACGACAAGGGCATCGGCCTGACCGCCGAGGACTTCGCGGACATCAACCACCGCCTGGCCAACCCGCCGACCGTGGACGCCGCGATCTCCCAGCGCATGGGCCTGTTCGTGGTCGGCCGCCTGTCCGACCGGCACGGCATCCGGGTCCAGCTGCGCCCGTCGGGCGAGCAGGCGGGCACCACCTCGCTCGTCATGCTGCCGGACAACATCACCCACGGTGGCGGTGGCGAACTGCAGGGGCAGGACTCCGAGTTCACGGTCTCCTCGATCATCCCGGAGCAGCAGGTCCCCGAGGTCGAGCCGCTGCGCACGGCCGCGGAGCTGGGCTTCGACGACAGCCGCTACCACGCCGACGCGGCCGACGCGGGGAGCCAACTCGACCCCGTGGGCCGCTCGTTGATGCGTGAGGAGCGCCGCGCCGCCCTGGAGGCACAGGCGCACTCGGGCCAGCCCCAGCAGCAGGCCGGCGCCGAGCGCCCGCTGTTCCGCGACGAGGTCCAGGGTGGCCAGGAGACGTACGAGCAGTCGTCCGGCTACGACTACCCGCAGCAGCAGGGCGGGTACGAGAACGGGACGGACGGGGCGGTGCCGCACCCGGCGTACGACGACCAGCACGTCGCGTACGACCCCGCGGGGGCCGCGTACGACGGTCAGCAGACGCCCGGATACGACCAGGACCAGACCGGCTACGACACGCGGCAGAGCTACGACCAGGGCGCGCAGGCGTACGACGAGTCGTACTACACGACCCAGGACGGATATCAGGACGCCGCCTATACGGAGTCGGGCCAGGTCGGTCACGACGCTCGTACGGGCGGTCTCCAGGAGCCCTTCGCCACCTATCCGGAGCGTTCCCACCAGGACGACTGGCCGTTGCGGGACAGCTACCAGGGCGAGTACCAGGACGAGTACGCTCCCGAAGCGGAACCCGCACCGGCGGCTGACGCGGGCGAGCATGAGCGCGTAGGCTTCGACCGTCCGGGACCTGCCGCGTCGGCGCCGCCGGCCCCGTCCGCCGCCCACGAGCTGACCGACGCGGGCCTTCCGCGTCGCGGCAGCGCGGCGGCGAACGGCAACGGCGCCGCCCCCGTCGCGCAGCGCCCAGAGAGCCCGAGCGGCGAGAGCCACGACGGCGACCTGCGGGGCGACGCCCAGCAGGACGAGCAGCAGAGCTCCGCCGTGCGTTCGTCCAACGACGACCGCTGGCAGCGCGCCGAGCAGCTGCGGGAGCCCAAGGCGGGCGGGGTCACCTCGTCCGGCCTCCCGCGGCGGGTGCCCAAGGCCAACCTGGTCGAGGGCACCGCGGAGCAGACCCCGCAGGGCGGCCCCCAGGTCTCCCGCGACCCCGAGGAAGTGCGGGGCAGGCTGAGCAACCTGCGCCGCGGCGTCCAGCGGGGCCGCAGCGCGGGAAGTGACACGAATGGCCAGGGCTTCAGCCCTGATAGCACCTACAACCAGGAGCGTTAGTGTGAGCCCGATGAGCCAGGCGGCGCAGAACCTGAACTGGTTGATCACCAACTTCGTGGACAACACCCCCGGGGTGTCCCACACCGTGGTGGTCTCCGCCGACGGACTCCTTCTGGCGATGTCCGAAGGTTTCCCGCGCGACCGAGCCGATCAGCTCGCGGCGGTCGCGTCGGGCCTGACCTCCCTCACCGCCGGGGCCTCCCGGATCTTCGAGGGCGGCTCTGTGACCCAGACCGTTGTGGAGATGGAGCGAGGATTTCTCTTCATCATGTCCATCTCCGACGGATCGTCCCTCGCCGTACTCGCCCACCCAGAAGCGGACATCGGTCTCATTGGGTACGAGATGGCACTTCTCGTCGACCGCGCGGGCACCGTCCTCACTCCGGACCTGCGCGCGGAGCTTCAGGGGAGCCTGCTCAACTAACAGACAGACGGTGCGTATTCGCGTCCCGGGGTCGTAAGGTTTCGGGACGCGGCTCCACAGTGATGGTGCCGAGCACAGTTTCGGAGGAGGAGTACGTGGCTGCAACACCCCCAGACGGTTCGTCTTCGGCCAACTGGCCTTCCGGCCGCGGCCAGGGCCAGGGTGACGGTTCGCAGAACCGGTACAACTTCCCCTCCGCGCCCAGTCACCGCCGCCAGGCGCCGTACCGGCAGCCGGGCCCCCAGGCGCCCGGCCCCAGCCCGTACGACCAGCCGTACGCACCCCGGATCCAGCCGGTGCAGCCGCAGCGCCGCTCCTCGGAGCCGGCGCCCGCACCGGCCGCGTCCAACCCCCTGGTGCGCCCGTACGCCATGACGGGCGGCCGCACCAGGCCGCGCTACCAGCTCGCCATCGAGGCGCTGGTGCACACCACCGCACAACCGCATCAGCTGCAGGGGCAGTTGCCGGAACACCAGCGCATCTGCAACCTGTGCCGCGAGATCAAATCGGTGGCCGAGATCTCGGCCCTGCTCTCCATCCCCCTCGGCGTTGCCCGGATCCTCGTCGCCGACCTGGCGGAGGCCGGTCTTGTCGCCATCCATCAGCCCGGCGGCGACGAGACCGCCGGCGGTCAGCCAGACGTGACACTGCTCGAAAGGGTGCTCAGTGGACTTCGCAAGCTCTAGCGGCGGAGCAACAGCCCGCTCCACCACCAGCGCGAAAATCGTGGTGGCGGGCGGCTTCGGCGTGGGCAAGACCACGTTCGTCGGGGCGGTCTCTGAGATCAACCCGCTGCGCACCGAGGCCGTCATGACGTCCGCGTCCGCGGGCATCGACGACCTCACCCACACCGGGGACAAGACGACGACCACCGTCGCCATGGACTTCGGTCGCATCACCCTGGACCAGGACCTGATCCTGTACCTGTTCGGCACGCCCGGACAGGACCGGTTCTGGTTCATGTGGGACGACCTGGTCCGTGGCGCCATCGGCGCGGTCGTCCTGGTCGACACGAGGCGGCTCGCCGACTGCTTCCCCGCCGTCGACTACTTCGAGAACTCCGGGCTGCCCTTCGTCATCGCCCTCAACGGCTTCGACGGCCACCAGCCGTACACCCCCGACGAGGTCCGCGAGGCCCTGCAGATCGGCCCGGACACCCCGATCATCACCACCGACGCCCGCCACCGCGCGGACGCGAAGAGCGCGTTGATCACCCTGGTCGAGCACGCGCTGATGGCCCGCCTGCGGTAGCACCGCCGCCCCCTCGCCGGACGGGGCCCGGTCCGGAACCCACCGGAACGGGCCCCGTCGGCGTGTGCGTTCGCCCACCATTCCGTGCATGAGTCCACAGGCGGCGGCGTTACGGCGGGGCGGCACGGTGGCGACACGGGCGGTGGGGCTCTGGCTCGCCCCCGAGGAGCGCGAGCAGCAGGCCCGGTCGTCCATGAGCGAACTGATCCGGGTGGGGGTGCCGGGGCTGCGGGCGCACCTGGATCTGTGGCGCGAGACCGTCGTCATGGCGGCGGGCCACGCCAACCGCACCCAGCAGGAGGAAATCCTTGGCGGTGTCCTGGAGCGGGCCGAGCGCGAGCCCCGGCGTTCGAGGGCGCTGCGGCTCGTCGCGGCCTCCTGCCAGGAGACGATGCCGTCGGTCCCTGACGCGCTCGCGGCCCGCCTCGACGAGGCCGTGGCGCGCCTGGTGCCGCCGCGGCGGCAGTCGGACGTGGCGTCGTTGGCGGCGGGGGGGGGAGTGCCGCTCCTGTCACGTCTGCCGCCGTCCCGTCGCTGGACGGCCTGAGCGAGACAGCGGGCGGTTCTCGGCAGCGACCCGACTGGGCGAGGACCTGAGTCCGCTGACCGGCCTCCCTCTGTCGAGGCTCACCTTGTCCGGCAGCGGTCGCCCACGAGGCCTCGACTCGCTGCCACCGGGCCTCAAGGAGCTGAACCTCATCGGCTTCGACCTCACCGCGTGGCCGCCCTAGCTCGACTCCACGATCCCCCCCCCGGTGCAAGACGGCCTTCCCCGACTGCGCCCTGCCGCCCGCACCCGGACACGGCTGAGCCCCGCCCTCCGGGAAGGAGGAACGGGGCCCGCCGTACGTCGGTGTCGCTCAGCCCTGCCAGCTGTGCGGGGCGCGGAAGCCCGGGGTGCGCTCGAGGCGGCGCCAGCCGGCCTTGTCGCGGCCGCGGTGGGTGGGGGCGGCGGTGGGCTGCGCGGCGGCGCGGGCGAGCAGGATCGCGGTGAGGGCCGCGACCTCCTCGGGCTCGGCGTGGCCCTTCTCGACGCGGATGTCGGGAGTGCTCATTGCAGTGTGCTCCTTGTGGGAACTGCGGCGGACGGAAAAGGTCTGGGGCGCACCGCTACTGCGGCGGGTTGCCGTGCTTGCGCGAGGGCAGGTCGGCGTGCTTGTTGCGGAGCATCGCGAGGGAGTTGATCAGCACGGCGCGGGTCTCGGCCGGGTCGATCACGTCGTCGACGAGTCCGCGCTCGGCGGCGTAGTACGGGTGCATCAGCTCGGCCTTGTACTCCTTGACCATGCGGGCGCGCATGGCCTCGGGGTCCTCGGCGGCGGCGATCTGACGGCGGAAGATGACGTTGGCCGCGCCCTCGGCGCCCATGACGGCGATCTCGTTGGTGGGCCAGGCGTAGGTCAGGTCGGCGCCGATGGACTGGCTGTCCATGACGATGTACGCGCCGCCGTAGGCCTTGCGCAGGATCAGCGAGATCCGGGGCACCGTCGCGTTGCAGTAGGCGTAGAGCAGCTTGGCGCCGTGGCGGATGATGCCGCCGTGCTCCTGGTCGACGCCGGGCAGGAAGCCGGGGACGTCGAGGAGCGTGACGATCGGGATGTTGAAGGCGTCGCACATCTGGACGAAGCGGGCCGCCTTCTCGGAGGCCTCGATGTCCAGGACGCCCGCGAGGGACTGCGGCTGGTTGGCGACGATGCCGACGACCTGGCCGTCCAGGCGGGCCAGGGCGCAGATGATGTTGCGCGCCCAGCGCTCGTGGACCTCCAAGTAGTCGCCGTCGTCGACGAGTTCCTCGATGACCTTCGCCATGTCGTACGGCCGGTTGCCGTCGGCGGGGACCAGGTCGAGCAGTACGTCGCTGCGGCGCTCGACGGGGTCGTCGGAGGGCGCGACGGGCGGGTTCTCGCGGTTGTTCTGCGGGAGCATCGCGAGGAGGTAGCGGACCTCGGCGAGGCAGGTCTCCTCGTCGTCGTACGCGAAGTGGCAGACGCCGGAGGTCTCGGCGTGCACGTCCGCGCCGCCCAGGCCGTTCTGGGAGATCTCCTCGCCGGTCACCGCGCGGACCACGTCCGGGCCCGTGATGAACATCTGCGAGGTGTCGCGGACCATGAACACGAAGTCGGTCAGGGCGGGGCTGTAGGCCGCGCCGCCCGCGCACGGGCCGAGCATCACCGAGATCTGCGGGATGACACCCGAGGCCTTGGTGTTGCGCTGGAAGATGCCGCCGTACCCGGCGAGGGCGGAGACGCCCTCCTGGATGCGGGCGCCCGCGCCGTCGTTCAGGGAGACGAGGGGCGCGCCGGCCGCGATGGCCATGTCCATGATCTTGTGGATCTTGGTGGCGTGCGCCTCGCCGAGGGCGCCGCCGAAGATCCGGAAGTCGTGGGCGTACACGAAGACCGTGCGGCCCTCGACCGTGCCCCAGCCGGTGATGACACCGTCGGTGTACGGCTTCTTGGCCTCCAGGCCGAAGCCCTGGGCACGGTGCCGCCGCAGCTGCTCGACCTCCTGGAACGACCCCTCGTCGAGGAGGAGACCGATCCGCTCCCGCGCCGTCAGCTTGCCCTTGGCGTGCTGCGCCTCGGTCGCCTTCTCACTGGGTCCCGCCAGCGCCTGCGCGCGGATCTCGGCCAATTCGGCCACTCGGCCCCGCGCGTCGGTGGGCTCCCCCGCGGAAGATCCAGCTTCGTCCAAAACGGTCATGCTCTCGACCTTACGAAGGACACGAGGGAAAACGGACCGTCGACTCTGCACAGTCTCCGGACCGTTTTCCTGGCACCCCCGAACAGAAGCGCTGGGCGGTGCAGCCGAAGTGACTGCTCAGAGGCCCATTCGGCTGTAGGGATTCCACAACCCGCACGCATGAGACTCAGGTCACACCCAGGGTCGGAGCGGGCCGCTCCGGACGCGCTGCGCAGTCGCGGGTCACGGCCCGTGACGGTCATCGCAGGACGCCGACGGGAAGCCTCGCGCGGGTGCGTGGCACCCGCGCGGTCGGCGGAGGATACCGGCCCGGGCCGACAGCTCGCCGAATTGGCGGGCCCCGACAACCGGCGGCCGGTCGAGCGCGGCCCACGCGGGGCCCGCCGAAGGGCTTCCCGGCACCCTTCAGCGCCCTTGAGCGCCCTTGGGCACCCTCCGGGTCAGGCCCTGCTCAGGCCCGGTGGATCACGATGTCCCCGGCCCCCGTGCGCCCGCGCACCTGGACCGTCTCGCCGGAGTCGCCGGGACCCTCGGAGGAGCCGAGCGCCTGCCGCACGGTCCCGGCCTTGGTGCGGACATCGAGCCAGGCCGCGGTGCCCTCGCGGACGCCGACGTCGATGCGGCCCATGCCGGTCTCGACGACGACGCTGCCGCGCACGACCTCCCCGACCGCGATGGCGCCGTTGGCCGTCCTGATGCTGACGTCGGAGAGCGCGTGCCCGATCGTGATGGTGCCGTTGGAGGCCTTCACGCGCAGGTCGCCGACGACCTCGCCGACCTCCGTCGGGCCGTTGGAGTTCTTGATCACGGCGGCGCCGCCGACCTCCCCGAGGCGGACCCCGCCGGAGGCGGTGGTGACGTCGACGGGGCCTTCCGCGCGGTCGACGACGACCTGGCCGTATCCGGTGTGCAGCCGCGCCGCGCCCGCCCACTCGACCCGGACGTCCCCGGCCGAGGTCTTCAGCTCGCACTCCCCGAGGCGTCCGGTCGCGCCGAAGTCGGCCATGGAGGTGGTGACGTCCAGGTGCGAGCCCTCGGGGAGCGCGATCTCCACGTCGACGGACGAGCCCCGGCCGAACAGGGAGCGTTCCTTGGGGCCCTTGACCAGGAGCCGTCCGTTCGCGTACTCGACCCGGGTGCGCTCGGCCGCGCGCACGTCGGCCGGGCGCGACTCGGTGCTGGGGCGCACGTCGACGACGGTGTCGGCGCGGTCCGACGCGGTGATCCGCACCGTCCCCACCTCCAGGATCACCGAGGCGTAGACGGGCTTGGCGGTGTCGAAGGTTGGCATGGGGCTGTCCTCATCCTGATCCTGATGGGCCGTCCGGCCGTGCGTCCGGACGCGTCGTGCGTGCGGGCCGGACCCGACGACCGGCGGGGTGGGGCCGCTAACGCGCCCAGCCCGTATAGCTGTTGCCCGCGCCCTGGGGCCCGCGGGGCGTGGGCCGGTGGGCCGGGTCGCCCTGCTTGAGGGCGTCGGCGACGGTGCGGACCAGCCAGGCGTTGACCGACAGGCTCTCGGCCGCGGCGGCCTCCTCGGCCTGGGCCTTGAGGTGCATCGGAAGGCGGAGGTTGATGCGGGCCGTGCCGCCCTCCTCCGGCTCCGGCACGGGCGCGGGCGCCGGGGCGGCGGGCCGGGAGACGCGCAGGTCCACGGGCATCGCGTCGAAGCCCTCGCCCGCCGGGGCGGGGGTCACCACGAAGTCCGGATCGCCCCCACGCAGACGCACGTCGACCGAGCCCGGGGCCAGGTCTCGGGTAATCTCGTCCATGGCCGCGGACAGCACGTTCAACATGGTGAGCCGGGTGGCCGACTCCAGCGGCGCGATCAGACGCTCGGCGATCGCCCGGGCGTCCTCACCCCCGGCCTCTGCGGCGACCGCGAGCTCCTGCCGGAGCTGGTCGACATACGGCGTGAGATTCATGGCACCATTCTGGCACCACAGTGGCGCCATGGCAAGTTCTCAACGTCTCAAAACCGCCATCATCCCCGGCCCGCGACGGCGCCACCCGTAACGCCACGCACCCCCGACGCACCCTGGCGCGCCCCCGTCCGCGCCCGCCCGCCATCCGGGGGCGCACGCACCCGCCCCCGGCTCACACCCACCCGCACCACCATCCCCCCGACTGGAACTCCGCCACTCGGCCCCACTTCTCCACACTCGACGTGTAATCGCCTCGACACGCTCCGCTTGATGTTGAATATTGAACCGAGCAGCGTTACAGTCAATCTCGTTGAACCCTCAACTACTCACGGCCGTGGCTCAGCACCCCCGAAGGCCCGGGGCCCGGCCCGTCCCCCGAGGAGCACGTCATGGGAATCTTCAGCCGCAAGGACGACAACAGCGCCCCCGCGACCGCCGAGGCGGCCCCGGAACTCGGGGCGCTGACGGGTGAGTACACGCTCGACCCGGCGCACACGACGATCGGCTTCGTCGCCCGGCACGCGATGGTCACCAACGTCAAGGGCTCCTTCAAGGAGTTCAGCGGCACGCTGCACCTGGACGGCGCCGACCCGGCCGCGTCGACGGCCTCCCTCGACGTCGCGATGGACAGCATCGACACCGGCAACGCGGACCGCGACGGCCACCTGAAGAGCGCGGACTTCTTCAAGACCGACGAGTTCCCGCAGATGACCTTCCGCTCCACCAAGGCGGAGGCCCTCGGCGGCGACGACTACCGCATCACCGGCGACCTCACGATCCTCGGCACCACCAGGCCGCTGACCATCGACCTGGAGTTCAACGGCGCCGCGAAGGACCCGTTCGGCAACGAGCGCGTCGGCTTCGAGGGCAAGGCGGAGATCCTGCGCTCCGAGTGGGGCCTGACCTGGAACGCGGCCCTGGAGACCGGTGGCGTGCTCGTCTCCGACAAGATCAAGCTCAACTTCGACATCTCGGCGATCAAGAACGCCGCATGAGGCCGTGCCGCCGCGCGCGGCGGCACGGTACCGTTCGGCGGTGTCCGAGTTCCTGTCCCAACTGCCCGCCCTCATAGGCGTGGTCATCGGTGCCATGGGGTCGTACGTCGCCGTGGTGCGGGGCGAGCGGGTCCGGTTCCGGCGCGAGCGCGAGGCCCGCTGGGAAGAGCGGCGCCTCGCGGTCTACACCGAGTACGCGCGCGTACTGAAGCAGACCGTCACGCTCA
This sequence comes from Streptomyces flavofungini, assembly GCF_030388665.1. Classification (NCBI taxonomy): domain Bacteria; kingdom Bacillati; phylum Actinomycetota; class Actinomycetes; order Kitasatosporales; family Streptomycetaceae; genus Streptomyces; species Streptomyces flavofungini. The sequence goes on from NZ_CP128846.1 coordinate 2,739,920, forward strand.
CCTACCGGATCGCCGCCCACCAGGGCAACGACCCGCATCCGCACCCCCTGTCCGCCGACGAGGCCGAGCCGCACCTCACCGAGGCCGCCGACACGCGCGACCTGGCGGGCGAGGCCCTGCTGCTGCTCGGCTCGGCGCGGGTGGTGGAGCGGGCCCGGGTGTGGGTGGTCGTCGTGATCGAGATGGAGCGGTTCCTGCGCGCGGGCACCCACGACCCGGATGCCTGGCAGGGCCTCCTCGCCCGCCAGCGGGCGGCCCGCGAGGGCTACTACGCCGCGGTGCGGGAGGACCTGGGACTGCCGCCCGGCCACTCGGGCCGGTGGGAGCTGCCCGGACTCGGGTCACCGCTCGTCTGACCACGCTGCGTACCGCGCCTCCCGGCCGGCCCTCACCCGGCGTGGCGCGCCGCCGCGGCCGCGGTGTGCTCCAGGATCGCCGCCACCAGCGGGCCCTGCACAGCCGGCGGCAGCGCGTGCCCCGTGCCCGGGATCTCGACCAGCCGTGCGCCGCCCACGACCTGGGCCAGGTGCTGCGGCTGCGGCGGCGGGAAGACCGGCTCGGCGGGGGCCAGCCTCACCAGGACCGGGACCTCGTTCCGCGCGAGGCGCGCCGTGCCCAGCATCCCCGAGTCGTCCGCGAGGCCGTGCGCCGCCGACGTCTCGTACGTACCCGCGTACGCGACGACACGCCGGAGGTGGCCGAGGCGGCCGTGACTCAGCCTCGACATGGGCCCACCGCAGGCCCGGGCACCGACAGCGCCTCTCGACGCGGCCCCCGGGGAAATGGGTGGTTGCGCCACGTACCCGGCCGTTAGCCTCGGCCCCGATGAAACAGCGACAGCAGAAGAAGCTCTCCCGGCGGCTCTTCGAGGCCATCTGGCAGGACACCCCCACCGTCGTGCGGTCCCTGCTGCGAGCCGGGGCCGACCCGGAGCGCCGCGACGGCGACGGGATCACGCCGCTGTACGAGGCCTCCGTGAACGGCCGGACCGCGATCGTCCGGCTGCTCCTCGCCGCCGGGGCCGCCCCCGACACCGAGAGCCTCGGGTCCGGCCTGGGCGCGGACGGCACGCCGTTGTGCGCGGCGGCCTGCTGGGGGCACACCGGGACCGTGCGCGCGCTGCTCGCGCACGGCGCCGATCCGAACCTCCGCGAGAGCCGGGGCACGGGCTGGTCCCCGCTGCGGTGGGCGCACCAGGGGCCCCACCCGGAGACGGCCGCCCTGCTGGTCGCGGCGGGCGCGACGGCCTAGGGCACGCGCCGACGGGGCGGCCGGACTACGCGCCGCCCGTCGGGGGCGCGGGCCCCCTCGGACGCCCCCATCGGCGCAGACGCCACCCCGTCGGACAGGCCCTAGAACCCGCCCCCGAAGTCCCCGCCCCCACCGAAGCCGCCCCCGCCGAAGTCCCCGCCGCCACCGAAGTCACCGCCGCCGAAGTCACCGGAGGAGAAGTCGGCGCCGGACACGTCGCCGCCCTCGTAGCCGCCCCCGCCGAAGTCCCCGTATCCGGCGCCGTAGCTCGCCGCGTACGCGGGGCTCGCCATCATCGAGCCGAGCATCGTGCCGACGAGGAGGCCGGGGAGCAGGCCGCCGCCGAAGTAGCCGCCCGCCCAAGGGCCGTAGGCGGGTCCGGCCTCCCAGTAGGGGCGTCGTTCGCCGGATTCGGTGGTGACGGTGCGGGCCATCGGGTCGTCGCCGTCGGCGAGGCGCACCGCGTCGGCCGCGCACACCGGCACCTCGCGGGGCGTGCCCCCGGCGGGGGTCCACTCGGCGTCCTTCACGGAGGGGCCGTGCCGGGGGTCGAAGAAGCAGGGGGCCCGGCGCTCGGGCAGCGGGCGGCCCTCCCGCCGGGCGGCGAGCAGCGCCAGCGAGAACCGGCCGTCCTCCAGGGCCTGGGTGACGGCCCGCACCTGTTCGGGGCGTTCCGCCGCGGCCATGAAGGACTTGGCCTTCTCATAGGCGTCCAGGGACCGTTCGTAGTCCGCGCGCATGGCGTCGTCCGCGCCCGCCTCCGCCGGGTGGAAGTCGAGCCGGTCCAACTCCTCGCCGAAGGCGGTGATGTCCTCGTCGACCACGACGCGCAGCTTGTCCAGGGCCGCGCGCTGCTCCTCCTCGCGGGCGCGGCGCTTGCGGCGGGCGATGGCGTAGGCGCCCGCGCCGCCCGCGACCACCACCGCGCCGACCCCGATCAGGGCGCCGACGGGCACGCCGTCGCCGCCGCCCGAAGCGCTGCCCCAGGACGCGGGGGCCGAGCCCGAGACCTGCGGGAGTGCCTGGTCGACGAAGTCGTTGAGCTGGGACTTCGCGTCCTCGCCCTGGACCAGCGAGGACAGGTTGCCGACGGCGTTGTTCGAGAGCACGGAGACGTCGGCCTTCGCGTCGAAGCGGTCGCCGAGGCGGACGGCGTACACGCCGGTGACGCCGGTGGCGGTGCGCAGGTCGCGGAAGAGGTCGTCGCGGCCGGGGAACGAGGCGGGGAGCACCGCGACGAACACCGGCTTGTCGGCCTTCTTGATCTTGTCGGCGAGGGCGTCCGCGTCGGCGGCGGAGAGCTGGGAGGCGGCGGCCTCGTCGACGTACACCGGGTTCTTCTTCAGGGCGTCGGCCACGGCCTGGACGTCCGTCACGGCCTGGGCTCCGGGCGCCGCCGTGAGCGTGGCGCCGAGGGCCAGGAGCAGTCCGGACAGGATCAGGGTCAGCCGCGACGCCGTCTGCCTGGTGGGCCTCATACTTCACGCTAACTCTTCCACGGCCGGAACGTTCCCTCCGTTCGGCGTGGAAAGCGCTCACCGCGTTCGGCTCCCGAAGTCTTGACGGGCCCTTGGGGCAGCAGTTAACTCACGACTTGAACTAAGGCATGACGTAGTCATGACATCCCCATGGCTTCCCGGCCCGGCCCCACGAAGGGCGGAGAACGTCCCATGCGCAGACCCTCCACACCCCGGCGCCTCGCGCGCCTGCTGACCGCCGGACTGCTCACCACCGCCGGGCTCACCGGCCTCGGCGTCTCCTCCGCCGAGGCGGCGGGCGAGCAGGTCTCCATCTGGCTGACCACGACCGACGACAGCGGCGGCCGCCACGTCACGCGGGGCCTGCAGCCGCAGACCCCGATCTCCTTCCAGCCGGGCACGGGCGGCGGCGGCACGAACATCACCGTCGACGAGAACACCCGCTACCAGACCTTCACCGGCGGCGGCGCCTCCTTCACCGACACCGCGGCCTGGCTGATGAACGGCAGCGGGGCGCTCACCCAGGCCAAGCGCGACGAGACGATGCGCAAGCTGTTCTCGCCGACCGAGGGCATCGGCCTGTCCTACATCCGCAACCCCATGGGCGGCTCCGACCTCGCCCGCTTCGGCTACACCTACGACGACGTGCCCGCCGGGCAGACCGACCCGGGCCTCGCCCGCTTCTCCCTCGCGCACGACCTCCAGGACGTGCTGCCGCTCACCAAGCAGGCCAAGCAGCTCAACCCGAAGCTGACGACCGTCGCCTCACCGTGGACGGCCCCGGCCTGGATGAAGGACAGCGGGCAGCTCAACGGCGGCTGGCTGAAGGCGGAGTACTACGGGACGTACGCCCAGTACTTCGTGAAGTACCTCCAGGGCTGGCGCGACAACGGCGTGCCCGTCGACTACGTCACCGCGCAGAACGAGCCGACCTGCTGCAACGGCTACCCGTCGATGAGCTGGAACGCCGCCGGACTCGCGTACTTCACGAAGAACGAGCTCCTGCCCAAGCTCGCCGGCGCCGGACTGCCCACCAAGGTCCTCGCGCACGACTGGAACTGGGACACCTACGACGCGTACGCCGCGCAGACCGTCGACGACGCGGCGGTGCGCTCGCACCCCAACTTCGGTGGCATCGCCTGGCACGGCTACGGCGGCGACGTCCAGAAGCAGACCGAGATCCACAACAAGTACCCCCAGCTCGACGCCTTCCAGACCGAACACTCCGGCGGCACCTGGATCGGCAATCCGCAGCGCGAGGACATGATGAACATCATCGACTACACCCGGAACTGGGCGAAGTCGGTGACGAAGTGGTCCCTGGCCGTGGACCAGAACCGCGGTCCGCACAACGGCGGCTGCGGCACCTGCGACGGACTGATCACCGTGCACAACGGCGACGGGCGGCACGGGCAGGTCGACTACACCATCGAGTACTACACGATGGGGCACCTGACGAAGTTCGTGCAGCCCGGCGCCGCCCGCGTCGCCTCCACTGCCAGCTCGGACGTGCCGAACGTGGCCTGGCGCAACACGGACGGCACGAAGGCCCTGATCGCCTACAACGACTCCGCTTCGGCGAGGACGGTCACCGTCAACTGGGGCGGGCAGCACGCGACGTACTCGCTGCCCGGCAAGACGTCGGCGACGTTCACCTGGAAGAGCTGACGGTTCGCCCGGGAGAGCCGGCGGTTCCCCCTCGGCCGCGCGTGCGGCCGAGGGGCGCCGGGGCCATGCCGTGCCGGACCTACTCGGTCGGCTCGACCCCGGCCCGCAGCAGGCCGTAGGTCACCGCGTCCTCCAGGGCCTGCCACGACGCGGCGATGACGTTCTCCGCGACGCCGACCGTGGACCACTCACCGTCGCCGTCGGTCGTGGAGATCAGCACCCGGGTCGTGGAGGACGTGCCGTGCTTGCCCTCCAGGATGCGGACCTTGTAGTCCACCAGCTCCAGCTTGGCCAGCTGGGGGTAGATCCGCTCAAGGCCCACGCGCAGCGCCCGGTCCAGGGCGTTGACCGGGCCGTTGCCCTCCGCCGTGGCCACGATCCGCTCGCCCTTGGCCCACACCTTCACGGTGGCCTCGTTGGCGTGCGAGCCGTCGGGGCGGTCCTCGGTGATGGCGCGCCAGGACTCCGTGCGGAAGTAGCGCCGCGAGCGGCCCTCGGCCTCCTCGCGAAGGAGCAGCTCGAAGGACGCGTCGGCGGCCTCGTAGGTGTAGCCCGCGAGCTCGCGCTCCTTGACGCGGTCCACCACCCGGCCGATCAGCTCGCGGTCGCCGCCGAGGTCGACGCCGAGCTCCTTGCCCTTGAGCTCGATGGAGGCGCGCCCGGCCATGTCGGAGACCAGCATCCGGATGCGGTTGCCGACGAGTTCGGGGTCGATGTGCTGGTACAGGTCCGGGTCGACCTTGATCGCGGAGGCGTGCAGGCCCGCCTTGTGGGCGAACGCGGAGACGCCGACGTAGGGCTGGTGGGTGGACGGGGTGAGGTTCACGACCTCGGCGACGGCGTGCGAGACCCGGGTCATCTCGCGCAGCGCGCCCTCGGGCAGCACCCGCTTGCCGTACTTCAGCTCCAGGGCGGCGACGACCGGGAACAGGTTGGCGTTGCCGACCCGCTCGCCGTAGCCGTTGGCCGTGCACTGCACGTGGGTGGCGCCCGCGTCGACGGCCGCGAGGGTGTTGGCGACCGCGCAGCCCGTGTCGTCCTGGGCGTGGATGCCGAGCCGGGCGCCGGTGTCGGCGGCGACGGTGGCGACGACGGCCTGGACCTGGGCGGGGAGCATGCCGCCGTTGGTGTCGCACAGCACGACGACGTCCGCGCCCGCCTCGGCCGCCGCGCGGACGACCGCCTTCGCGTACTCGGGGTTCGCCCGGTAGCCGTCGAAGAAGTGCTCGCAGTCGACGAAGACGCGGCGGCCCTCGGCGCGCAGGTAGGAGACGGTGTCGCGGATCATCTCCACGTTCTCGTCGAGGGTGGTGCGCAGGGCCAGCTCGACGTGCCGGTCATGGGCCTTGGCGACCAGCGTCACGACCGGGGCGCCGGACGCGAGCAGCGCCTTGACCTGCGGGTCGTCGGCGGCCTTGGCGCCGGGCCTGCGGGTGGCGCCGAACGCGACCAGCTGGGCGTTCTTGAACGTGATCTCGGCCTGCGCGCGGGCGAAGAACTCGGTGTCGCGCGGGTTGGCGCCGGGCCAGCCGCCTTCGATGAAGCCCACGCCGAAGTCGTCCAGATGCCGGGCGATGGTCAGCTTGTCCGCGACGGTCAGGTTGATGCCTTCGCGCTGCGCGCCGTCGCGCAGCGTGGTGTCGAACACGTGGAAGGAATCGTCGGGCCCAGGTGAGGAATCGTCGGGCCTGCTGGTTTCCGTCATGCTGTCTGGCTCCTGTGTCGGATGTCGGTCTACCGGAAGGACCGGCTCCACCACCTCCATGATCCCTCGCGCCTCGTTCGCCGACTGCGGGTGGGCCGGAAAACGAAAAGACCCCTCGCGGGTGCGAGAGGTCTGCGCGCGGGTCGAGGACGACGGTGTCCGCTCCGTACGTGATGCGTACGGGGCGGTCACTGCGGACCGGCGCGCTTGCTGCCAATAATCATGGCGAACACGAGCATGCCCGGCAGAGTGCCACAAGTGCTGTGGCACCCGCCTCGCTGTCTCACTATGCGGTCCGGCGCACGGGGCGCGCCCTGCGGTCCGCCTCAGGGCGCGCCCCGTGGGTCCGGCTCGGAGGCCGGGCTCAGCGCACGTTGCGGCGTACGAACACGTCGCGCGCCCCGTTGGTGTCGCCCGGGACCATGTTCGCCGCGTCCGAGGTGAACGCGAACCTCTTGGCGTCGGCGCTCAGGGCGTAGGCGGGCCAGCCCTGGTCCTCGCTCTGGCCGCCGCCCCGGGGCACGTTGACGCGCCGGGTCACGCCGTCCTTCAGGTCCCGTACGTACAGCGGGCCCTTCGCCGGGTCGCCCGTGGTGAGCCCGGACGCCGACGAGATGAAGGCGACGTGGCGGCCGTCGGGGCTGATGCGGGGCTGGTAGGAGTCGGCGTCGGTCTGGCCGCCGTCCGCCTTCCTCGTGACCTTCTTCAGGGCGCCGGTGCGGGTGTCGAGGCGGTAGACGTCGCTCTTGCCGTTGGTGTCGCCGGACACCATCGGCTCGGCCGTCTCGAAGGCCGCGTACCGGCCGTCCTTGCTCAGCGACGGCAGCCCGACCTTGAGGTCCTTTCCGGTGGCCGACAGGTCGAGGCGCTTGGTCGTGCCCGTGTTCACGTCGTACGTGTACGTCCTGCCGCCGAGGCCGGGGCGGACCTGGCCCAAGGTGTAGCCGACGTGGCGGCCGTCGGCGCTCAGGCTCAGCCCGCCGACGATCCAGGTGGGCTGCCCGGTGACGATCTCGCTCACGCGACGGGTGGTGCCCTCCTTGCGGTCGCGGAGGTAGATGCCGGTCCACATGCCGTCGCCGCCGCCGTCGCCGTGGTCCTTCAGGGCGGACACGAACGCGACGTACCGGCCGTCGGCGCTGACCCGCGCGCCGGTCGCGTAGTCCCCGAAGACGGGCTTGTCGTCGTCGGAGAGGCTGACGATCTCGGTGCGGCCGGTCCTGCGGTCCTTCAGGAACGTGCCGCTGTACAGGCCGCCCGCCCGGTCCACCTGCGCGGAGTAGGTGACGTAGCGGCCGTTCGCGCTGATCGAGGGGGCACCGGCGTGCGAGGTGTACTGCGCGCCGGAGTCGCGGAGGCTGATCCGCTCGACCTTCTTGGTGGACAGGTCGCGCAGGTAGATGTCGTTCCGGTCGTTGGTGTCGCCCCGCACCAGGTTGGTGGCCTCGGACGCGAACACGACGTAGCGGCCGTTCGCGCTGATGTCCGGTGCGTCGGACGGCGCGTCGGCCTGGGTGCCGCTCGCGCTCACGCTCACCCGCTCGGTGCGAGGAGCGGGGGCGCGGGTGTCCGCGGCGGCCGTGGCCGGCAGGACCGTGCCGGTGACAGCGGCGACGAGCGCGGCGGCGGCCGCCGCGCGGGTGGTGTGACGCATGGATGGTTCCCCCGTGAGATGAGTGCTCGGTTCTCGTACGTGGTGCCTGGATCCCGTGTCTTGTTCCCGGGTTCCCGGGTTCCTGTGCGCTGCTTGGTTCCCGTGCCTGTAGGGAGTGCCTCAGGGGCACTTCCGGTTGCTGGTCGGACTGTCCGTCTTCACTGTCCGTCCCGCACTGTCCGCAGGAACACGTCCGACAACCCGTTCGTGTCTCCTGTCACCGGATCGGGCGAAGCGGAGTCGAAGGCCACGACGCTGCCGTCGTCGTTGACCGAGGGCCGCCGGGCCGGAAGGTCGTTGCGCCCGCCCTCCGTCGCCGCTCAGGGATGCGCCGGACGAGCGGCCGTCGGCCGGGCCGCCCACGCGAAGGGCGTGCCCTCGAAGGACTGGCCGGCGCGGGAGACCTTGCCGACGGAGCGGTTGCGGACGTACACCGAAGTACACGTCGGTCAGACCGTTGGTGTCGCCCTCCCACACCGGACCGGCCGTCGTGAAGGTGGGCCTCGCGCCGAACCCCGCGGACAAGTCCTGTCCGTACGACGGCGCGTGGAGCTGTCCGCCGTTCCTGTCCACGCTGGCCCGCGTCGTCGTGGGCCCGGCGGGCCCGGGGTCGGCGCGGGTTCTCGCGGTCGTGCCCGCTGTGCTCGCCGTGCTCGCCTCGCTCATGAAGGTCCCCCGTGGGTGGGTTCAGCGGGTGTGGCGCAGGAAGACGTCCGTGCTGCCGTTCGTGTCGTCCGGCACCAGGTCGGTGGCGGCCGAGGTGAAGGCGACCGCGCGGCCCTCGGCCGTGACGGCTCCGGGCACGACGGCGCCGGGGCCGACGGGTGCGCGCCCGCCGGTGCGGACGTCGAGCAGGGTGAGCGCGGTGCCGTCCGCGCCCTCGGCCAGGACGGCGTGCCGCGCGTCCGGGCTCGCGGACCGGGCGGGTGCGTCGGCGACCTCGCGGGCCGCGCCCTTGCGCAGGTCGTACGCGTACGTCCGGCCCCCGGCGACGAAGAGCGCGCCGCGGCCGTTCTCGGCGAGCTGGACGAACCCGGCCTCGCCGAGGCCCTGGTCGAGCTGCGTCGTCGCCCCGGTCCCGCGGTCGCGGACGAACAGGTCCGCGCCGTCCGCGCCCCGGGTCACGTACGCGAGCAGCCCGCCGTCGGCGCTCAGGGACGCGGCCCCGAACCAGCCGTCGCCGCCGATCAGTTCGTCGGCTCCGGTGGCGAGGTCACGGACGCGCAGGTCCTGGGCGGGGCGGAAGCGGTCGCCCGAGGTGTAGGCGACCGTGCCGCCGTCGGGCGAGACGGCGCGGAGCAGGCCGGTGCCGTTTCCCGGCGCCCCCACGTTCACGTTCCGGCCGGTGTCCCGGTCGTAGACCATGGGCGCCGGGGACTTGGTGCCCGCCGTGTGGCCGACGCGGCGGCCGTCGCGGCTGAGCACCGGCGTGCCCCAGGAGGAGTCGCCGTCGTTCGGGATCGGGGTGAGTTCGCCCGTGACCCGGTCCTTCAGGACGAGGCAGGCGTACGTCTGCTGATGGCAGCGCAGCCGCTCCGCCTTGGTGGCGAAGGCGACGTACCGGCCGTCGGCGCTGATCCCGGCGTCCAGGGAGCGCCCGTCGAGCTGCGTCCCGTCGCCCGCGGTGCTCACCCGCTCGGTGCGCGGCGCGCGCGGGCCCGCGTCGGCCGCGGCGGCCGACAGGGTCGCACCGCTCACCGCGAGGGCGAGTGCCGTGCCCAGCAAGGCCATCGCGCACCTCATGCGCGCCTCCCCCGTCATCGTGTGTGCCGTATGAAGACGTCGGACACGCCGTTGGTGTCGCCCGGCACGACGTCGGTCTCCGCCGAGGTGTAGACGACGGTGCGGCCCTTGGCGCCGACCGCGCCGGGGACGGCCGAGCCGGTGCCGACGACGTGCACGCGGCCGGTGCGCAGGTCGCGCAGGCGCAGCGTCGACGCGTCGTCGGAGTAGAGGAGGTGGCGGCCGTCGGGGCCGACGGCCTTGGCCGAGGTGCCGGAGAAGTGCCTGACCTTGCCGCTGCGCAGATCGCGTACGTAGGCGCCGTTCGCGGAGTTCAGCACCACCGTGCGGCCGTCGCCGCTGATCTCGACGAGTTCGGAGGCGGTGCCGTCGTCGACGCGCCGGAGGCTGCCGGTGTCGCGGTCGCGGACCCAGACCTGTTGGGTGCCGGCGTCCTCGTAGGCCACGAAGCGGCCGGTGTCGCTGATGGAAGGGTTCACCATGTCGCGGGCGGCGTCGGGCGGTCCGTCGCTGACGACCTCGCGGGTGTCGGTGGCCCAGTCGTAGACCTCGATCCGGTACGGGTCGGCGGGGTGCTGCGGGCGCAGGACGTACGCGACGTGGCGGCCGTCGGCGCTGATCTCGGACTCGCCGGAGCCCTCCTTGAAGCCCTTGGCGTCGACGCGGCGCTTCTCGCCCGTCGTCAGGTCCATCACGTACGCGTTGGTGGTGTGCGAGCCCCAGTCGAGGTACGTGGCGAACCGGCCGTCGTCGCTGATGCTCGGCGCGGTCAGGCTCTCGCGGATCCTGCTGACCTCGCGGGAGTCCTGGTCGCGGATGTGCGCGGAGCTCTGGGGCCGCGGATGGGTGTCGGGCGTGAGGTTGGTGGCCGCGCTGCTGAAGGCGACGTGCCCGCCGTCCTTCGTGACCGTGGCGGCGCCCGAGGCGCCGTTGGCCTCGGTGCCGTCGGCGGCGACGCTGACGCGCTCCACGCGGGGCGCGGAACGCTCCGCGGCGGCCGAGGGGGCTGACGTTCCCGACGCCTCGGCCGGTCTCGCCGCGTGCGCGGCCGACGGTGACGCGACGGCGGCGAGCGCGGTGGCGAGCGCGGCTGCGGACACGGCACGGGCTGCTCTGCGCATGATTCCCCCCGGAATCCCCTCGCGCGCCCGTGGTGCCTCCGGGTGCGCCTCCCCCGGCCCGGCGCCGGGGACCCACCGGGATACAAGCGCTTTCTCCGGCGCCCCGCAATCCGCAGGAGTACGTACAACCTGGACGGCCCCGCACGCGTCCGAGGCGCGGGGGTCACCCCTGCGGAGCGAGCGTTTCGTCCAGAAACTCCCTTGCGTGGGTGAGGACTTGAGCCCGTCCGGTGCCGCGCAGGCCGATCGCCACATGGATGGAGAAGCCGTCGAGCAGCGCCCGCAGCCGGGCCGCGTACCGGTCGGGGTCGACGGCCCTGAACTCCCCGCGCGAGACGCCCTCGGCGAGCAGCGCCACCAGGTCGCGGTGCCAGGAGCCCTCGATGGCGGCCTGCCGGTCACGCCCCCGCTCGTCCGCGTCTCGGGACCGGTTCCACACCTCCAGCCAGAGGATCCAGTGCGGGTCGCGGTGGCCGTCGGGGACGTACAGCTCGACGTACGCGTCCAGGCGGGCGCGGGCCGGTCCCTGCCGGGCGAGCAGTCGTCCGCGCTCGGCGCCGAGCCGCCCCTCGCTCCACTCCAGGGTGCGCAGGAGCAGTTCGTCCTTGGAGCCGAAGTAGTAGAGGAGGTGGCCGCTGCTCATGCCGACCTCGCGGCCGAGCGCGGCCATGGTGAGCTGTTCCAGGCCGCGGTCGGCGATCATCTCCATGGCCGTCGCGAGGACGTCCTGTCGCGGGGGCGCGTTCTTGCGTGCGCTGCGCGGGGCACTCGCTTCGGCCACGTGGTCACTCCGGCTGCTGGGTCCTTGGCTGCTGCTGGGTGATGCAGTGGATGCCACCACCTCCGGCAAAGATCGTACGGGCGTCGACGAGCGTCACGGTCCGCCGTGGGAACAGCCGCCGGAAGATGCCCGCGGCCAGCTCGTCGTGCGGGTCGTCGAAGGCGCACAGTACGACGCCGCCGTTGCACAGGTAGTGGTTGATGTACGAGTGGTCGACCCAGCCGTCGTCGTCGGCGAGCGCGGTCGGCGCGGGCACCTCGACGATCTCCAGGGTCCGGCCGCGGGCGTCCGTCCGCCCCTTGAGTACGCCGATGACCTCACGGCTGACCTCGAAGTCCGGGTGGGCCGGGTCCCGCTGGGAGTGGACGAGGACGACGCCGGGGGCGGCGAACGCGGCGACGATGTCGACGTGGCCGAGGGTGCCGAAGCCGTGGCCCGGGTAGTCGGCGGTGAGGCCGCGCGGCAGCCACAGGGCCTTGCGGGTGCCGATGCGGGCGTGCACCTCCGCCTCGACCTGCTCCCTGGTCCAGCCGGGGTTGCGCTCGGGGCCGAGCTGCACGGTGTCGGTGAGGAGCACGGTGCCCTCGCCGTCGACGTGGATGCCGCCGCCCTCGTTGACCAGGGGCGAGGAGTGCGTCTGCGCGCCCGCGAGGTCCGCGACGTGGCGGGCGATCTTCGCGTCGTGCTCCCAGCTGGCCCACTCCTGGGCGCCCCAGCCGTTGAACGTCCAGTCCACGGCGCCGAGCCGGCCCGCGCCGTCGGTCACGAACGTGGGGCCGATGTCCCGCATCCAGGCGTCGTCGAGCTCCCGCTCCACCAACTCGATGTCCGGGCCGAGGAGTTCCCGCGCCGCCGCGGACTGGCCGGGCCCGCACACGACGGTGACCGGCTCGAAGCGGCGCACGGCACGGGCCACCGCGGCCCAGGCGCGGCGGGACTCCGCGAGCGCCGCGGGGTCGTCGAAGGTGACGTTCGGCCCCGGCCAGGCCATCCAGGTGCGCTCGTGCGGCTCCCACTCGGCGGGCATGCGGAAGGTCATGGCTGCGGTCCTCACAGGAAGTACAGGCGGTTGAGGGAGACGAAGTCGGCGGGCTCCGAGCGGAGCGGGTCGCCGTCGAGGCTGACCAGGCCGGTGCGCTGGTCGACGTCGACGGCGCCGGTGCGGGAGTTCAGGCGCAGGTCGGCGGGGCCGATGCCGCGGGTGCCGCGCACGGCGACGCGGCGGCGCCGGGTGGGCATCAGGTCGTTGCCCTGCGCGACGGCGGCTCCGGCGACGAAGGCCACGGAGATGTCGGCGGGCGTCGCGCCGTACGCGCCGAACTGCGGGCCGAGGACGAGGGGTTCGCAGGTGTCGGTGGCGGCGTTGGGGTCGCCGACGACGCCGTAGGCGGGGAAGCCGGACTTCAGCACCAGCTGCGGCTTCGCGCCGAAGAACTCGGGCCGCCAGAGCACGATGTCGGCGAGCTTGCCGACCTCGATGGAGCCGACCTCGTGGGCGAGGCCGTGGGCCAGCGCCGGGTTGATGGTCAGCTTGGCGACATAGCGAAGGACGCGTCCGTTGTCGTCGTGCGGCCCGTCGCCCTCCATCGGCCCCAGCTCGGCCTTCATCTTCCCGGCCATCGCGAAGGTCCTGCGGACGGTCTCACCGGCCCGCCCCATCCCCTGTGCGTCGGAGGACGTGATCCCGATCGCGCCGAGGTCGTGCAGGACGTCCTCGGCGCCCATGGTCCCGGCACGGATGCGGTCGCGGGCCATGGCGGCGTCGCCCGGCAGGTCGGTCTTCAGGTCGTGGACGGACACGATCATGCCGTAGTGCTCGGCCACCGCGTCCCGGCCGAAGGGAAGGGTGGGGTTGGTGGAGGAGCCGATGACGTTCGCCACCCCCGCCATCTTCAGCACGTTCGGCACGTGCCCGCCGCCGCACCCCTCGATGTGAAAGGCGTGGATCGTCCGCCCCTCCAGCACGCTCAAGGTGTCCTCGACCGACAGGCACTCGTTCAACCCGTCACTGTGCAGCGCGACTTGGACGTCATGCTCTTCCGCGACCCGCAAAGCGGTGTCCAACGCCCGCGTGTGGGCGCCCATGTCCTCGTGCACCTTGAACCCGGATGCCCCGCCCTCCGCGAGCGCCTCGATCAGCGGCGCCTCGTCGGACGAGGAACCGCGCCCGAGGAAGCCGATGTTGACCGGCCACGCGTCGAAGGCGTTGAACGCGTGCCGCAGCGCCCACGGCGAGTTCACGCCCACCCCCCACACCGGCCCGAACTCCTGGCCGATGACGGTGGTGACACCCGAGGCGAGGGAGGCCTCCATGATGCGCGGGGACAGAAGGTGCACGTGAGTGTCCACGGCACCGGCGGTGGCGATCAGCCCTTCACCGGACACGATGGAGGTCCCCGTGCCCACGACGACGTCCACACCGTCCAGCGTGTCCGGATTCCCGGCCCGCCCGATGGCGTGGATGCGGCCCTCGCGGATCCCGATCGACACCTTCCGGATCCCCAGGACGGCATCGATCACCAGCACATTGCTGATCACGACGTCACAGGTCTCCCGCACGGCGGCGGCCTTCAGGTGCAGCCCGTCCCGCGCGGTCTTGCCGAACCCGGCCAGGAACTCGTCCCCCGCCGCCTGCGCGTCGGACTCCACCCGCACCACCAGACCGGAATCACCCAGGACGACCCGGTCCCCGGCCCGCGGACCGTGCACCGACGCGTACTCGTAGGGGTCCATCACTCGCCCTCCTCAGGGGTGCTCGCACCGAGATAGCCGCAGGCCGCCGCCCTGCGCAGGGCCTCCTCCTTCGCGCCGGGCGCGTCCAGCGGCCCGTCGACGAGCCCGGCGAAGCCGATCGCGACCCGCGCGCCGCCGATGGGCACGAGCCCCGCCTCGACACGCTCACCGGGCCCGAAGCGCAGGGAGGAGCCCGCCGGGACGGCCAGCCGCATGCCGTAGGCGGCGGCCCGGTCGAAGTCCAGGCGCGGGTTGGCCTCGAAGAAGTGGAAGTGCGAGGTCACGCTGACCGGCACGGTCGCGGTGTTGTGCACGGCGAGGGTGACGGCGGGTTCGCGGTCCGGCGCGGGCGGCGCGGGCCTGAGCGCGCCGGGGGCGTTCGGGCCGAGGGAGCCGCCGCCGATCGGGTCCGCGACCGCGGCGAGCCGCGACCCGTCGTCGAAGACGGCCTCCACGTGCACCTCGGTGACGACGTCCGCGACACCGGGCAGCACGTCGTCGGGGCCGAGGACGGAGCGCGCCCGCTCGATGGCCTCGGCGAGCCTGGCCCCGTCGCGGGCGGCCTCGCAGACGGTGTCGGCGATCAGCGCGGTCGCCTCGGGCACGTTGAGCCTGAGGCCGCGCGCCCTGCGGGCCCTGGCCAGCTCGGCGGCGCCGAACAGCAGCAGCCGATCGCGTTCCGTGGGGGTAAGGCGCACGCCGCCACTCCTCACATCCGTGGGCCATCGGATCCGGACCGGATCCGCACCCGGACCCTCCGGATCGACCACTTAGAGCACCACTCTAAACACCACGCCTCCATACCTCCAGACCAAAAGCGCGAGCAAACCATTGACGGCGCGGCATGACGTGCTTCACATTGAACGACACTCAAACACCCGCACACACCGAAGCCCGATTCGAACGAGCGTCAGGGGCAGCCCATGCCGAGAGAACAGCGCGGAGTAGACACCATCCCCGAGGAGGAACGCACCAGCGGTCCGCGGGACGTGGTCTCGATCCTCCTCGGCTCCAACCTCTGCCTCGGAGTGATCGTCTTCGGCTGGCTGCCGGTCTCCTTCGGCCTCGGCTTCTGGCAGTCGGTGAGCGCGGTGGTGGCGGGCACGCTGATCGGCACGGCGCTCACGGCGCCGCTCGCGCTCGTCTCGCTGCGGACCGCGACGAACCTGTCCACGTCGTCGGGCGCGCAGTTCGGCGTGCGCGGCCGGCTGGTGGGCTCCGTCGTGGGACTGCTCCTGTCCCTCGGCTACACCGCGCTGACCATCTGGATCGGCGGTGACGTCATGGTCGGCACCCTGCACCGCCTCACCGGCATGCCGACGGGCGGTCTCACCTACGCCCTGGTGTACGCGCTGCTCGCGGCGGCGACGGTGACCGGAGCGGTGTACGGCTACCGGGTCCTGCTTCGCCTCTCGCGCATCCTCGCGGTCGGCATGACCGCCCTGCTCGCCCTCGGCCTCGTCGCGTACGCCCCCGACTTCACCGCATCGGCGCTGCCCGCCGCGGGCGGCTACGCGCTCGGCTCGTTCTGGCCGACGTGGCTCCTCGCGCTCGTCGCCGCGGGGCTCTCCGGGCCCATCGCCTTCATCACCCTGCTCGGCGACTACACCCGCTACGTCTCACCCGCGCGGCACAGCTCCCGCTCCGTGCTGCGCGCCACCTGTCTCGGCCTGACAGCCGGGCTCCTCGTCCCCCAGCTCTTCGGCACCTTCACCGCCTACGCCGCCCGCGCGGCCCTCGACTACGCCGAGCCGCTGGTCGCCGCCGCGCCCGGCTGGTACCTCGTCCCGCTCCTGCTCGCCGCGTCCGCCGGGTCCGTCGGGAACGCCGGGCTGATGCTGTACTCCATGGGGCTCGATCTGGACGCGATCGTGCCGCGGGCGTCGCGGGCGCGGGCCACGTACACCGTGGCGGTGGTGGCCACCGGGTGCGTCTTCGCCGGTCACTTCGCCTGGTCCGCGCAGGACGCGATGACCTCCTTCGTGCTGCTCCTCACGGCCATCGGGACGCCGTGGGCCGTGATCACCCTCATCGGCTTCGTGCGCTGTCGCGGGGTGTACGACGCCGACGCCCTCCAGGTGTTCAACCGGCGCTCCCGGGGCGGGCGTTACTGGTATCGGTCCGGGTGGAATCCCGGGGCGACGGCGGCCTGGGCCCTGGGTGCGGCCGTCGGGCTCCTCGCGGTGTCCCTGCCCTGCTGGGAGGGGCCGCTGTTGCCCCTCACGGGCGGGGTGGACTGCAGTTTTCTGCTGTCGGGGGTGGTGGGGGGCGTCGCTTACGCGATGTGCCCCTATCCCGCCCCTTCCCGCCCCTGGGGCTCCGCCCCAGACCCCGCTCCTCAAACGCCGGAGGGGCTGTCCCCCACCCACTCGCCCCACCTGTCCACGGACTGACCGAACAGCCCGGCACATTTCAGCCCGTCGCGGGGGTACGCCCTGCTCCTCAAGAGCTCGGGGGAGCTTGAGGACGAGGCGCGGAGCGCCGATACGGGTTCCGGGGCGAAGCCCCCCACGCGGCGGAGCCGCACCTCGTCACAGCCGGGAAGGGACGGGGCCGAGGAAAGCCCCCGGCAAGGCACCCACCCTCACCCCACCTCCAGCACAGCCTTCCCCCGCAACCGCCGCCCCAGCAGTGCCTCCACCGCGCCCCCGACATTCCCCCAGTCCCCCCGCCACGTCTCCCCCGCGTCGAGCCGCCCCCCGGCGACCTCCCCGGCCAGCCACTCCAAGTCCCGCCCGAGTCCACCACACCCCAGCAGGAAGAAGCTCACGATCGACCGCCCGTGCCGCCCCTGGTCCCCGTACAGCACCCCGTGCGCGAAGTGCTCGTCGTCCCCACCCGAGTGCCCCACGGCGACCAGCACCCCGCCCTCCGCCAACTTCTCGTACGCAGAGACCAGTTGCCGCCCGCCGACGAGATCCACGACTCCGTCGAGCACCCCCTCGACCTCGGCGGGGTCGGAGACGACGGCGTGCGCGCCGAGACCCCGCAGCATCTCCCCCCGCCCCACCGGATCCCCGGTCGCGGCGACCACGTGCGCCCCGCCCCGCCGGGCCAGCTGCACGGCGTACCGCCCGACCCCACCCGTGGCCCCGGTGACCAGGACCCGCCGCCCGAGCAGGGGCCCCACCCGGTGCAGGGCCCGCAGCGCGCTGGCCCCGGCGACGGGGATCGTGCTGATGGCGCCGAGGTCGGCTCCGGGCGGGACCACACCCATGAACCGGGTGTCCACGGCGCGGAGTTCGGCCCAGCCGCCGGCTTCGCCGAGGGTCACGACGGGGGTGCCCGCCGAAGGCCCGGAGCCATCGGCGGCGGCCTGCTCGACGTACCCGGCGGCGTCCCAGCCGAGCACGGTGCCGGGTGCGGCGCCCGGCACGACACCAGCGACCTCACCGTAGTTGAGGGAGGTCGCGACGACCCGGACGAGCGCCTGGTGCGGGGCGGGTTCGGGGTCGGGCGCGGTGCCGAGACGGAGTCCGGCGGGGGCTGCGGGGTCGACGAGGAGAGCGCGCATGAGGGAGCGCCTTTCAGCGGGGAGGCAGGAGGAAGGGAAGGGCGGGTGGGCGCCCCGAGGCGCCGACCGGCCTTCGCCATAGTGCCACTGAGTGGCATTAGCGCTCAAGAGGCATTGGCTACCGGACTACACTCCCTCCATGGACTCCGCCCGCCCCACCACCCCGCTCCCCCTGCGCGAGCGCAAGAAGCTCCGCACCCGGCAGGCCCTGGTCGACACCGCCCTGGAGCTGTTCACGGAGCGCGGCTTCGACGGCGTCACGCTCGACGAGCTCTGCGACACCGTGGAGGTGTCCAAGCGGACCTTCTTCCGCACGTTCGCCAGCAAGGAGGACGTGGCCTGCGCGCCGCTGCACGACCTGTGGACGGCGTTCCTGGCGGACCTGGAGCAGGTGCGGCCGCGGGGCGGACCGTTGCACGAGCTGCTGCGCGACGTCCTGCTCGGCACGCTCGACCGGATGCCGGACGAGCAGTGGGCGCACCGCGTGCTGCTCAGCCGCCGTCTCGCCGCGCGGAATGCGTCGATGGACGCGCACG
Organism: Streptomyces flavofungini; assembly: GCF_030388665.1. Lineage (NCBI taxonomy): Bacteria > Bacillati > Actinomycetota > Actinomycetes > Kitasatosporales > Streptomycetaceae > Streptomyces > Streptomyces flavofungini. Next base: position 2,758,104 of record NZ_CP128846.1, read on the forward strand.
GCCTCGCGTTCTGCGACCGCACCGGCCGCGCCGCCGTGGACATCGCCGTGCGCCGCTTCGACCTCGGCGGCGCCCCGGACGGCCCGGACCACCTCCGCGTCCATCTGGCCGTGGACCTGCTGGTCGCCGCCTGGCACCGGGGCCTGGACTCCTGGACAACCGGCACGTCCGCGCCCGAACGGGCCGCTCTCGCCGCCGCGTTCCGGCGCGCGAGCGCGGCCCTGCCCGAGAGCCTGGCGCTCACCGCGCACCCCGCGTCCCCTGCCCCGGCCCGGAACGGCACGGAGGCCGGGCCCGGCAGATGACTGCCGGGCCCGGCCTCCGTGGCCGGACGATCGGGGACGGGCTCAGCCCAGGCGGTGCATCCACCCGTGCGGGTCCGCCGCGACACCCCGCTGCACGTCGAGCAGCGCGTCCCGCAGCTTCATGGTGACCTCGCCGGGCTCGCCGCCGCTCTGCGTCCACTCGCCCCGGGCGGACTTGACCGTGCCGACGGGCGTGATGACGGCGGCGGTGCCGCAGGCGAAGACCTCGGTGAGGGTGCCGTTCGCGGTGTCGGCCTGCCACTGGTCGATGGAGACGCGGCCCTCCTCGGAGGTGTAGCCGAGGTCGCGGGCGACGGAGAGCAGGGAGTCACGGGTGATTCCGGCGAGCAGGGAGCCGGTCAGCTCGGGGGTGACGATCCTGTCCCCGTACACGAAGTACAGGTTCATGCCGCCCAGTTCCTCGACCCACTTGTGCTCGACGGCGTCGAGGTAGGCCACCTGGTCGCAGCCCTTCTCGGCGGCCTCGGCCTGGGCGAGCAGGGACGCGGCGTAGTTGCCGCCGGTCTTGGCGTCGCCCATGCCGCCGGGGACGGCGCGCACGCGGTCCTCGGAGAGCCAGATGGAGACGGGCTTGACGCCGCCGGGGAAGTAGGCGCCCGCGGGCGAGGCGATGACGACGAAGAGGTATTCGTTGGCGGGCTTCACGCCGAGCCCGGCCTCCGTGGCGATCATGAACGGGCGCAGGTACAGCGACTCCTCGCCGCCGTGCGCGGGCACCCAGTCGATGTCCTGTCGGACCAGCGCGTCACAGGCCTCGAGGAAGGTGTCGACGGGCAGCTCCGGCATGGCCATGCGACGGGCGGACGCCTGGAAGCGCCGGGCGTTGGCCTCGGGGCGGAACAGGGCGACGGAGCCGTCGGGCTGGCGGTAGGCCTTGAGGCCCTCGAAGATCTCCTGCGCGTAGTGCAGGACGGTCGTCGCCGGGTCCAGGGAGAGCGGGCCGTAGGGCACGAGCTGGCCGTCGTGCCAGCCGCGGCCCTCCGTCCAGCGGATGGTCACCATGTGGTCGGTGAAGTGGCGGCCGAACCCGGGGCTGGCCAGGACCGCCTCGCGCTCCTTGGCGGAGACCGGGGTCGAGGAGGGCTTGAGCTCGATCGTGGGCGTCGTCATGGTTGCGTGTCCTTCACCGGTTTGTGTGTGACGGACCGCGCCGAGACCCGCACGCGCGCGTTTCTCGCGGCGTCCGGGCGTGCGCCGTTTCGCGGCCCCACGTTCGATTATCGCTCGCGGGTGCACCTGGACGAAACGGCGGTCCGGGGCGGCCCTGGGTTCGATGGTGACACCCGGCGGCCGCAAACGAGAAGCCGCCGGGTGCTGGTGCGACCCGGCGGCTTGGCGTGACGGAGGTGGTAGCCGGCGGATCAGCCCGCTACGCGTACGGCGAGCGCGTCGCCGATCTCGTCGGTCGTACGAGTGGTCTCACCGCGTCCGCCGAGGTCGGCGGAGACGGCCTCCTCGACGCGGTTCGCCTCGTCGTCGTATCCGAGGTGGCGCAGGAGCAGGGCGACGGAGAGCACGGTGGCGGTCGGGTCGGCCTTGCCCTGGCCCGCGATGTCGGGCGCCGAGCCGTGCACGGGCTCGAACATCGAGGGGAACTCGCGGCTCGGGTTGATGTTGCCGGAGGCCGCGACGCCGATGCCGCCGGAGACGGCCGCGGCGAGGTCGGTGATGATGTCGCCGAAGAGGTTGTCGGTGACGATCACGTCGAACCGGCCGGGGTCGGTGACCAGGTAGATCGTGGCCGCGTCGACGTGGATGTAGTCGGTGGTGACCTCGGGGAAGTCCTCGGCGACCTTGTTGAAGACGTTCGTCCACAGGTGGCCCGCGAAGGCGAGCACGTTGTTCTTGTGGACCAGCGTCAGCTTCTTGCGCGGGCGGGCCTGCGCGCGGGCGAAGGCGTCCCTCACGACGCGCTCCACGCCGAAGGCCGTGTTCACGGAGACCTCGGTGGCGACCTCGTGCTCGGTGCCCTTGCGGATGGTGCCGCCGTTGCCGGTGTAGGGGCCCTCGGTGCCCTCGCGCACGACCACGAAGTCGATCTCGGGCTGGCCCGCGAGGGGCGTGGCCACGCCGGGCAGCAGCCGCGAGGGGCGCAGGTTGACGTGGTGGTCGAAGGCGAAGCGGAGCTTGAGCAGGAAGCCGCGCTCCAGGACGCCGGAGGGGACCGAGGGGTCGCCGATGGCGCCGAGCAGGATCGCGTCGTGCTTCTTGAGGTCCGCGAGGTCGGCGTCGGTGAGGGTCTCACCGGAGGCGTGATAGCGGCGGGCCCCGAAGTCGTACTCCTTGGTCTCCAGCTTCACATCCTGCGGGAGGACGGCGTTGAGGACCTTGAGCCCCTGGGCCACTACTTCCTGGCCGATCCCATCTCCGGGGATCACTGCGAGATTGATGCTGCGAGACATGTCGGCACCCTACTCCTCGTCCCATTCAATGACACCGGATGTCCAGGATGCGGACAGTCCGCGATGGCCGGTCCCTTGCTGGTCGAAAGGTGTTCACCCCGACGTCTGGCGGGTGTTGGGGGCTACTGGGAAGTTTCTGGTCATGGACACCCCCAATCTCGGCATCCCTGAGCACCTCGCCCGGCGGATGAGCATGCCGGAGCAGCACGAATACCTCCGCGGCAGGCTCTCCCGGCGCAAGGTGCTCGCGAGTTCCTTCGCGACGGCGGGCGTCGCGGGCGGCATCGGCCTGCTCGCGGGCAGCTCGGGCAGCGCGTACGCCGAGCGCGGCACCGCCACGTCCCCGCTCGCGGCCTCGCGCGCTCCGGTGCGGGTCGACGGGAAGCTCGTCGCGCCGTTCGGCCGCCATCTCGCGTTCGGCGCCGACCCGAAGACGCAGATGCGCATCTCCTGGCAGGTGCCGTTCGCCGTCAGGTCCCCTTACGTACGGGTGGGTCTCAAGCCCTGGGAGCTGAGCCGCAAGATCGAGGCGGAGGTGCGCGACCTGCACACGCCGTCCCTGTCGAAGAAGCTCCCGAAGGTCGAGCAGTACTACCTGCACGTGGCGCTCGACGGCCTGAAGCCCGGCACCACGTACTACTACGGCGTCGGCCACGACGGCTTCGACCCGGCGTCGCCGGAGCGCATGGCCACGCTCGGCTCGTTCCGCACGGCGCCCGCGCGGCCGGAGAAGTTCGTGTTCACGGCCTTCGGCGACCAGGGCGTGAGCTACGAGGCGCTGGCCAACGACCAGTTGATCCTGGGCCAGAACCCGGCGTTCCACCTGCACGCGGGCGATATCTGCTATGCGGACACCACGGGCCACGGCAAGGAGGGCGACCGGTACGACGCGCGCGTGTGGGACCAGTTCCTCGCGCAGACCGAGTCGGTGGCGAAGTCCGTGCCGTGGATGGTGACGACCGGCAACCACGACATGGAGGCGTGGTACTCGCCGAACGGCTACGGCGGCCAGTCGGCCCGCTGGTCGCTGCCGGAGAACGGCTTCGACCCGAAGAACGCGCCGGGCGTCTACTCGTTCCGCTACGGCAACGTCGGCGTCGTCGCCCTGGACGCGAACGACGTCTCGTACGAGATCCCCGCCAACAAGGGCTACACGGACGGCAAGCAGACCGCCTGGCTCGACAAGCGGCTCGGGCAGCTGCGCGCCGACGAGGACATCGACTTCGTCGTCGTGTTCTTCCACCACTGCGCGTACTCCACGGCGACGCACGGCTCCGACGGCGGGGTGCGCGACGCGTGGCTGCCGCTGTTCACCAAGCACCGGGTGGACCTGGTGATCAACGGCCACAACCACGTCTACGAGCGGACCGACGCCATCAAGGGCGGCGAGGTCGGCAAGCCGGTGCCGGTCGGCGCGTCGACCGATCCGACGCGCGACGGCATCGTGTACGTCACCGCGGGCGGCGCCGGCAAGGACCTGTACAGCTTCCCGGTCGGGGTGGACGACAGCTACGAGGGCCACGAGAAGGACGAGGGCACGATCCTCACCTTCCACTGGACCAGGCTGCGCCTGCCCGACCCGGACACGGTGCAGTGGTCACGGGTGCGCTACACCGGCTTCTCGTTCCTCGCGGTGGAGGTGACGGCCGGGGCGCGCCCGAAGCTGACGGTCTCGGCGCTCGCGGAGAGCGGCGAGCGCGTGGACCACTTCGAGATCGAGCGCGGGCGTTAGCGCTCGGGCGGGGCGACGGGGCTCAGTGCCCCGTCTCGCCGCCGTTGTCCCTGCGGTCCAGGGCCCGCTGAAGGGCGGCGGCGGCGTTCTTGCGCTCGGACTCGCTGGGGCGGACGGCGTGGCGGACTCGGCGGGCGGTCGTCTCGGCCATGGGAAATCGACTCCTTAGATCGCATCCGGGAGTGCGGGTCCACGTACGCACGGTCGTACGCGGAGAAAGGGGGGGTTACGAGACGCCGGAAGGGGCGGGGAGCGCGGGCCGCAGGGTTCGCCTGCGCGGGGCCCGGCTCGCAGCCGCCCATCGCTTGATCGAGCGAGACGTTCGGCTCCTACAAAGCTAAGACAGCTTCGCCCACTTGTCTCTACAGTTACTCGGACTTCCTACTATCTGAGACGGCTCCCACCGGGTCGGCCGAATCCGCTTCCGCTTCCGGATGCGTCCGCAGGGCGCGCAGCTCCCGGATGAGGGCCCGAACGGCCAGCGATCCGGCCTGCTCAGGCGTGGTGACATAGCCCACGGAGCGTGTCGGCCGGTCGGCGCCGAGATCGGTGATCTGCACCGTCGGCGGCGCTCCGGTCAGGGACAGGGCGGGCATGATCGCCATGGCGTGCCCCGCGCTCACCATCGCGAGCACCGCCCCGTCGTCCTCGGTCCGCGTGGTCGCCCGTGGGATCCAGTCCTGGCCCGCCCACCAGTCGCGGGTGTACGAGGTGCAGTTCTCGGCCCAGTCCACCAGCGGCAGGGAGCGCGGGTCGGGGTGCCCCGCCGGGTGCACGAAGGAGTAGGCCTCCTCGACGAGCACGCCGCCGACAAGGCCCGGCGGGATCGGCGAGGTGGTGCCGATGGTCGCGATGCCGAGGTCCGCGCGCCCGTCGGCGACCTCGCCCGCGGTGCCGCGGCCCAGCTCACGGACGACGCGGACCTCGGGTTCCAGGCCGGGGTGACGGGCCCGCAGGTTCGCGAGGGCGGGCGGCAGGAGGTGCAGGGCGGCGCTGCGGAAGGCGGCGATGCGCAAAGGGCCGGTGAGGGTGGGCTCCCCGGGGCCGCCGGTGCTCGTCGCGCTCGCGGCGCCCCGGGTCTCGGCGACGAGGGTCTCAAGGAGCCGCAGCACACGGCGCGCGTGGGCGGCGGCCCGCTCGCCCGCCGGGGTGGGCGTGGCGCCCTTGCGGCCGCGTTCGAAGAGCACGGCGCCGAGCTTGTGCTCCGTGCCGCGCACCGAGTGCGACACCGCCGACTGCGTGAGGCCGAGGTCGCGGGCGGCGCCGGAGAAGCTCCGGGCCTGCTCGACGGCGACGATGATCCGCAGTTCGTGCGGGGCGAGGTCGGGCTCGGCCACCGGTTCCCCCTTGGGCGTGTCTGTTCCTGTCCGGCCCCTCCGCCGAGCACCCCTCCCACGAGATCCCACGAGATCCCAGGGATCCCACGAGATCCCAGGGATCCCACGAGGTCCCAGGGATCCCATGAGACCCCGTGAGGTCCCCTGCGACCCCATGAGGAGCGCTCATGCTTCGGCGCGTTCCATGAACCGAACCCTCTGCCGCTCCCCCGCATTCCCCCCTTACGGTCGGCTCCATGAACAGCTTCTCCGGCGCCCTCGCCCGCACCGTCCACCAGATCGCCCGCCCGCACGGCTTCCCCACCCCCGACGACTTCGCGTTCGTGGAGTCCGCGGTGCCGGAACCCGCGCCGGGCACCGCCCTGGTGGAGAACCTGTACTGGTCCGTCGACCCGTACCACCGCGAGATGATGGACGGCGAGTTCGCCCTGAACGCCCCGCTCGAAGGGCGCACCATCGGCCGCGTCACCGCTTCCCGGACGCCGGACATCGCCGAGGGCGAGATCGTCTTCCACCGGCAGGGCTGGCGCACCCACGCCGTGGTGACCCCCCAGGAGGTCCGGCGCCTGCCGCGCTTCGACGGGGTGCCGCTGTCGGCGTACATGAGCATCCTGGGCGGCACGGGCCTGACGGCGTACGTGAGCCTGACCCGGATCGCGAAGCTGCGTGAGGGCGAGGACCTGTTCGTCTCCGCGGCGGCGGGCGGCGTGGGGACGGCCACGGGACGCCTCGCGCGGGTCATGGGCGCGGGCCGGATCGTCGGCAGCGCGGGCTCGGCGGCGAAGGTGGCGTACCTGACGGAGCGGGTCGGCTACGACGCCGCCTTCGACTACCACGCGGGTCCTGCCGTGGACCTGCTCGCGAAGGCCGCCCCGGACGGCGTGGACGTGTACGTCGACAACGTCGGGGGCGAGCAGTTGGAGGCGGCGATCGAGGGGCTGCGGGAGTTCGGCAGGATCGTGCGGATCGGCACGGTCGCGCAGTACAACGACCCGGAGCCGCTGTCCGCGCCCCGCAACCTCACCGAGATCGTGGAGAAGAGCCTGCGCATGGAGGGCTTCCACGTCCGCAACCACCGTCATCTGCAGGACGAGTTGTACGACTTCGTGGTGCCGCACCTGCAGAGCGGCCGCATCGGCCTCGACGAGACGATCGTGGACGGCTTCGACCGGATCGTGACGGCGTTCCTGGGGATGCTGCGGGGCGAGAACGTCGGCAAGATGATCATCCGGGCGACGGACGGGCAGCCGTAGCCCACGGCCGGCCCGGGCAGCCGGAGCGGACCCCTGAAAACGTCAGAACACCTCAGAACACCTCAGAACACGTCCCCGTCCCGCCAGTCGATGAGCAGTTCGTGGGCCGGGTCGAGGTCGGCGCCCCACAGCATCGGCGGGTCCTCGTCGGGCATGGAGAGCGGACCCTCGGGGCTGAGCGTGCCGACGCGTCCCGGCCAGGTCACCCAGCCGTGCGCGCGGTACAGCTTCTCGCCCTCGTCGGACGGCGAGAGGACGCCGAGGTCGTAGCCACCGTCGACGATCCGCTCCAGGGCGCCCATCACCTGCCCGCCGAGGCCCTGGCGCTGGCGGTCGGGGCGCACGGCGACGTTCTCGACGTAACCGACGCGCAGGGAACGGCCGTTGTGCAGCACGCGCCGCTGCACGACAGCGCCGTGCGCGAGCAGCGTGCCCTCCTCGTCATGGACGAGCACATGCATGCCACCGAGACCGTGCGCCCAGTCCTCGTCGCTGAAGTCGCCGTCGAAGGCGAGGTCCATCAGGGCGCGGCCGGCACGGAGTTCGGCGGCGGACAGGTCGGCGGTGTGGGCTGTGCGCAGCACCGCGCCGACAGGGGAAAGGGGGGTGGTCGAACGGATCACGGACCTACGGTACTCAGACCCCATTTGAGTACGCACCCCGATATTCCGGCGCCCCCGGCGGCGGCAGAGTCACCTGCATGAACGCTTCCTCCGGCTCCTCGGGATCTCCCGGTCCCGGTCTGTACGCGCTGAAGCCCTGGTACGCGCGCAAGCTGTCCGGCGTGCGCCGCGCGCTGGCCCGCCGCGGGGTGTCCCCGGACACGCTGACCGCGGCGGGCGTGGTGTGCGCGGCGGCCGCGGGGGCGATCCTGGCCTGGCTCCCGACGTGGCTCCCGACGTGGCTCCCGGCCCCGCTCGCCGCCTTGCTCGCGGCCCTGCCGGTGGCGCTCCTGCTCGCGGCCCGCCTGGCGTTCGCGAACCTCGACGGCGCCCTGGCCCGCGACACCGGCCGCACCACGCGGCGCGGCGCCCTGCTCAACGAACTGGGCGACAGGGCGGCCGACTTGGCCGTCATCGCCGGTTTCCTGCCCCTGGCCCCCCTGTGGCTGGTGGCCACGGCGGCCCTGGCCTCGACTCTCCCGTCCTGGGTGTCCCTCGCGGGCGCGGCAGCGGGCGCACCGCGCCTCAACGGCGGCCCCGTCGGCAAGACGGAACGCTGCGCCCTCGTGGTCGTGGCGGCGGCGTCCGGCTGGTGGGTCCCGATCCTCGCGGTGATCGCGGCGGGCTCGGCACTGACGGCGGGGACACGCTGCGTGCGGCTGTGGCGGGAGTTGGGCGAGGCGGGACGGTTGGAGGGGGTCGCGGTGCCGGGGCAGCAGCCCAGGGCGCTGGGAGAGCCGACGGCTCCGGGGTCGCCGACGGCGCCGGAGCAGCAGCAGGCTCCGCGGGATCCGAAGGCGCCGGAAACACCGGGGCGACCGGGACAGGTGGAGGCGGCAGGACAGCCGGTGACGTGTCCGGCGCCGGGACGCGCGAGTGCGCCGGGTCGGTCCGAGACGCCGGCAGTGCGGGGGGAGTTGAGGGTGCGATGAGTCTCGCGGTTCTTGTCGGTGAGGCGGTCGGGCGGGCCGCGCCGGTCGTGGCAGGGGTGCTCGGGGCCGGGGGCGTGGCCGTGGCGGCGCTGCCCGCGCGGGTGCGGATGCGGGCCGAGCTGCGGCGGCGGTGGCGGACCTGGGCGCTGGCGGCGCCGCTGTTCCTCGGGGCGTTCTGGGCGGGCCCGGCGGGCGCGTTCGTGCTCGCGGCGGGGCTCGGGGCGGTCGCGGTCGGCGAGTACGCCCGCATGGCGGCCCTGCCGCGTGGCGAACGCGCGGTGCTGTGGGCGGCCGCGGTCCTGCTCCCCGCGACGGCCTGGGCCGCGCCGGACACCCTCGACGTACGCGTCTTCGGCGCCCTCCTGCTCGTCGCCGCGCTGCCCGCGCTGCTCTCGGGCGACGCGGCCCACGGCTTCACCCGCGCCGCCCGTACCGTCTTCGGCCTGCTGTGGATCCCCGTGGCCCTGACCGGCCTGGTCCTGCTCGGCGACACGGCGGTGGCGGTGGGCGTGGCGGTGGCGTTCGGCGACGTGGGCGCGTGGTGCGGCGGCACGGCCCTCGGCCGTGGCGGTCCGCTGGCCCGCCCCCTCTCCGCCCTGTCCCCCAACAAGACCTGGGCGGGCGTCCTCGGCTCGGCCGCGGCGACCGCCGCCGCCCTCGCCGCGGTCGGCGCCTTCACACCGCTCCTGTGGGGCGCGGTCCTCACCGGCTGTGTCCTCGGCGACCTCCTGGAGTCCATGGTGAAGCGTGAGGCGGGAGTCAAGGACGCGGGCGCCTGGCTCCCCGGCTTCGGCGGCCTCCTGGACCGAGTGGACTCCCTGCTCCTGGCTCTGCTCGTGACGATGGCGGTGACACTGTGACGACGCCGACCCGCACCTGTCCGCACCGGGTGAGCCGTCAGCCCGTCCGGCGTTCGAGGACGAGGCGCGAAGCGCCGGTTCGACGGAGGACCGTCCCGCCTCAAGGCAACACCCACCCCCGGGGCCCGGGGCAGGGCCCCGGTGTCGGGAAGGGACGGGATCGGGGACAGCGCACCGCGGCGCTCCTACGGAGAGCCCTCTGGTGGACCCTCCTCACCCTCACCGGCGGCGTCTCCCGCCACGGCCGCCTCCCCAAGGGCGGCTGCGTGGTCGTCGCCAACCACACCTCCCACGCGGACACAGCGGCCCTCCTCGCCGCCCTGGACGCGACCCACGCCCCCACGATCGCCGCGGCGGCGGACTACTGGTTCGCCTCCCGCTGGCGCAGCCGCATCTGCTCCCGCCTGGCCGCGGGCTTCCCCGTGCGCCGCACGGGCGGCGGCATGGACGACCTCCTGGCCAGGGCGGGCGACCTGCGCGCGGGCCGCGCGGTGGTCCTGTTCCCGGAGGGCACCCGCGCCCGGGCGGGCGAGCTGGGCGCGTTCCACAAGGGCGCCCTGGTCCTGGCGAGGGAGGCCAACGTCCCCGTGGTCCCGGTGGGCATCGCGGGCACGGACCGCCTCCTGCCGAAGCACGGCCCCTTGCGCCCGGCCCTGGTACGCGTCCGCATCGGCACCCCGCTCCCGCCGACGGCGACCCCGGAGGAGGCCCGCGACGCGGTGTCGGCACTGCACCGCCGTACGACCGAGGAGCCCCTGAAGGACTCCCGCGTCCGCAAGCGCGTCGCCCGCGTCCTCACGAGCCGCTGGGCCCTCCCGCTGGCGTTCGCCTGGGCGTTCGCGGAGGCCCTGAGCTGGCCGCTGATGCCGGAGCTGCTGCTTGCGATCGTGTGCGTGGCGGTACCGCGCCGCGCCCTGAAGCTGTCCCTCGCGGCCCTTGCGGGAACGCTGGCGGGCGGCGTCCTCGCCCTCCAACTCGCCACGTCCGGCGTGCAGTTGCCACAGCCGCTCACCACGGACCGGATGCGGGCGGAAGTGCGCGCGGAGCTGGCCCGGGAGGGGGCGGCGGCGGTCCGCGACCAGCCGTGGAACGGCATCCCCTTCAAGGTGTACGCGGCCGGGGCGGGCAAGGCCGACGTCCCGGCCCCGGACTGGCTGGCCCAGTCGGCCCTCGCGCGCGGATCACGCACCCTCACGGTGGGCCTGGCGTGCGGCGCGTTCGGCTTCCTCGCCCACCGCCTGCGCCGCCACTACGGCCTGTATCTGGCCCTGCTCGGCACCGGATTCACGATCGGCCTCTCGCTGATCGTACGGAGCTGGAGCTGATCGTACGGAGCTGGAGCTGACCGCGCGGAGCCGAGCCGGCCGCGGGCATCCGGAGCCGACCGGCACCCATCCGAAGGAGCCGACGCTCCGAGACCCGCCCCGCCCCCGAAACCCGCCACCGCCCCCTGTCCGCCCCGCCCCCCGCGCGGCACACTCGGCTCATGCCTGATACCGAACAGAGCAAGCCGGAGACCGGACACCCCGAAGAGCGCTGGACCCCCATCCACGGGCAGCCCTACCGCTCCGTCCCCTACCGCCCGGCCCGCATGCCGGAGGCCGAATCCCTCAGCCAGGCAGCGGAGTTGAGGGACCGCATGCGGGAGCGCCGCACGGTGCGGCAGTTCTCGTCGGACCCGGTGCCCACACAGGTGGTGCGGGACGCCATCGCCTGCGCGGCCACCGCGCCGTCGGGCGCGCACCAGCAGCCGTGGACGTTCGTCCTCGTACAGGATCCGGAGATACGCCGCCGGATCCGCGAGGCCGCCGAGCACGAGGAGCGCATCTCCTACCACGGGCGGCTCGGCGAGGAGTGGCTGGCCGCGCTGCGCCCGCTCGGCACGGACGAGGTGAAGCGGCACCTGACGGACGCGCCCGCACTGATCGTCGTCTTCCAGCAGCGTTACTGGCTGGGCGAGGACGGCACCAAGCACAAGCACTACTACGTGGACGAGTCCGTCGGCATCGCCGTCGGCATGCTGCTCTCCGCGCTGCACCTGTCGGGCCTGGCCGCGCTGGTGCACACGCCGAGCCCGATGCGGTTCCTGTCGGAGGTGCTCGGCCGCCCGGCGAACGAGAAGGCGTTCGCGGTGGTCCCCGTCGGCTACCCGGCCCCGGACTGCCAGGTCCCCGACCTGGTACGGAAGTCGCTGGACCAGGTCCTCGTGGAGGTCTGACCGTTCCCGGCGGCTACGCCGACGCCCTGGCCAGCGCCGGGTAGTCGGTGTAGCCCTCGGCCCCGTGCGTATAGAGGTGCGCCTCGTCGATGTCCTGGAGGGCCGCGCCGGCCGCGAACCGCTCGGGCAGGTCGGCGTTGGAGATGAACGCCCGCCCGTACGAGACGAGGTCGGCGCGGCCGGACGCGAGGACGGCCTCGCCGGCCTCGCGCGTCGTCGGGTCGCCGTTCTCGCCGACGTTCCCGATGAGCACACCGTGCCAGCGGGGGCGCAGGTCGGCGAGAGCGGGATAGGTGTCGTTGTCGGTGAGGTGGAGGTAGGCGAGGCCGAGGCCGTCGATCTCGTCGAGCAGCGCGCGGTAGACGGGGCCGGGGTCGGCCTCGTACATGCCGAACTGCGGGTTGCCGGGCGAGAGCCGCAGCCCGAGCCGCCGGGCGCCGATGGCGTCGGCGACGGCGCGCACGACCTCCACGGCGAACCGGATGCGGTCGGCGATCGAGCCCCTGCCGTACGCGTCGTCGCGCAGGTTGGTGTTGTCGGCGAGGAACTGGTGGATCAAGTAGCTGTTGGCGCCGTGCAGTTCGACGCCGTCGAATCCGGCCTCGATGGCGTTGCGGGCGGCGTCCACGAAGCCCTGGACCGCCGTGCGGATGTCGTCGAGGCTCATCTCGCGCGGGGCGAGGTAGTCGGGCTTGCTGCCGTCGGGGCCGTGCGCATGGCCGGGCGGGGTCACGGCGGACGGGGCGAGCGGCAGGTCGCCGTCGATGCGGGCCAGCGGGTGGCCGTTGCGGCCACCGTGCATCAACTGCGCGTAGATGCGGCCCCCCGCGGCGTGCACGGCGTCGGTCACGTGCCGCCAGCCCTCGATGTGCGCGGCGGTTTCGAGCCCGGGGAAGCGCCAGCCGCTCTGGCCCCGGCTGCTGGGCCAGATGCCTTCGGTGACGATGAGGCCCGCGCTCGCGCGCTGGGCGTAGTGGTCGGCGACGACGGGCAACGGCGTGCCGTCCTCGGCGGCGCGGGCGCGGGTCATGGGAGCCATGACGATGCGGTTGGGCAGGAGGCCGAGGTGGCCTGCGGAGTACGGGGCGAGAAGCGAGGTGTTCGTCATGCCGGAACCGTAGAAGTTGACGCCGGTGTCAATTTCAAGTGCGACGAGCACGAGGGCGCGGGGAGAGCCGACCGAAACCCCGAGACCTAACCCTTGAAACCACATTGACCGGTTAGCCGTGAGCGTGCTCTACTCACCCCATCGCAACCATCAAAGCGAACTTGAGAGGTTAGATATGAGCGCCCAGGTGCACTACCGGTCCATCGAGGTCCGCGGCCAGGAGGTCTTCTACCGCGAGGCGGGCCCCGCCGACGCCCCCGCCCTGCTGCTCCTGCACGGCTTCCCGACCAGCTCGCACATGTTCCGCGACCTCATCCCGCGCCTCGCCGGGCGCTATCGCGTCATCGCGCCGGACCACATCGGCTTCGGCCGCTCGGCGACGCCCGCCGCCACGGACTTCCCGTACACCTTCGCCGAACTGGCGCTCGTCACCGCCGAGTTCACCGAGGCGATCGGCCTGACCCGGTTCGCGCTGTACGTGCAGGACTACGGCGCCCCGATCGGCCTGCGGCTCGCGCTCGCCCACCCGGACCGGGTCACGGCGATCGTCACACAGAACGGCAACGCCTACGAGGAAGGGCTCGGAAAGGAGGCGTGGGCGCCCGTGTTCGCGTACATCGCGGCGCCGAGCGAGGAGACCGCCGGGCCCGTGCGCGAGATCCGCTCCCCCGAGGGCATCAAGTGGCAGTACACACACGGCGTCCCGGACCCGAGCGCGGTCAGCCCGGACGCCTGGGACCACGACGCGGCCCTGATGGCACGCCCGGGACAGGACGAGATCCAGCTCGCCCTCATGGGCGACTACGGCAGCAACATCGACCTCTACCCGGACTTCCAGGCGTACTTCCGCGCGAGCCGGGTGCCGGTGCTCGCCGTGTGGGGCGGCCACGACGAGATCTTCGTGCCCGCGGGGGCCCTCGCCTTCCAGCGCGACCTGCCCGAGGCGGAGATCCACCTGCTGCCGACGGGCCACTTCGCCCTGGAGACGCACGCCGAGCAGATCGCGGGCCTGATGGACGACTTCCTCAGCCGGCGGGTGCGGTAGTCCGGACACGTCACCGCCCCCGGCCGGGGTGGGGCCCGGGCCGGGGGCGGGGGTCGGGGTGGCGTCGGGCCGCGGGCCGGGCCCGACGCCGGTCGGGGGTCAGCCCATGTGCGGGTAGGTGTAGTCGGTGGGCGGGACCAGCGTCTCCTTGATGGCGCGGGTCAGGGTCCAGCGCTGCAGGTTCTGCGGGGCGCCGGCCTTGTCGTTGGTGCCGGAGGCGCGGCCGCCGCCGAAGGGCTGCTGGCCGACGACGGCGCCGGTCGACTTGTCGTTGATGTAGAAGTTGCCCGCGGCGTAGCGGAGCTTCTCCATCGTGTACGCGGCGGCGGCGCGGTCGCCCGCGATGACCGAGCCGGTGAGCGCGTAGTCGGACGCCGACTCCATCTGGGTCAGCATCTCCTCGTACTTGTCGTCCTCGTAGACGTGCACGGCGAGGAACGGGCCGAAGTACTCGGTCGTGAAGACCTCGTTGGCCGGGTCGGTGCACTCGACGACGGTCGGGCGCACGAAGTAGCCGACGGAGTCGTCGTAGGTGCCGCCCGCGACGATCGTGCAGGTCTCGTCGGCCTTGGCGCGGTCGATGGCCGCCTTGTTCTTGGCGAACGCGCGCTCGTCGATGACGGCGCCGATGAAGTTCGACAGGTCGGTGACGTCACCCATCTTGATGCCGTCGACCTCGGCCGCGAACTCCTCCTTGAAGCCGTCGTTCCAGATCGAGGCCGGGATGTACGCGCGCGAGGTCGCGGAGCACTTCTGGCCCTGGAACTCGAAGGAGCCGCGGGTCAGCGCGGTCTTCAGGATCGCGCGGTCGGCGCTCGGGTGCGCGACGACGAAGTCCTTGCCGCCGGTCTCGCCGACCAGACGCGGGTACGAGCGGTACTTCTCGATGTTGGCGCCGACGGTCTTCCACAGGTACTGGAAGGTCTTCGTCGAGCCCGTGAAGTGGATGCCCGCGAGGTCGCGGTGGTTCAGGGCCACCTCGGAGACGGCGATGCCGTCGCCGGTCACCAGGTTGATGACGCCCTTGGGCAGCCCGGCCTCCTCCAGGAGCTGCATGAGCAGCACGGCGGCGTGCGTCTGCGTCGGGGACGGCTTCCACACGACCACGTTGCCCATCAGGGCCGGGGCGGTGGGCAGGTTGCCCGCGATGGCCGTGAAGTTGAACGGCGTGATCGCGTAGACGAAGCCCTCCAGCGGGCGGTGGTCCAGGCGGTTCCAGACGCCCGTGGAGTTCGCCGGGGGCTGCTCGGCGAGCAGGTCGCGGGCGTACTTCACGTTGAAGCGCCAGAAGTCGACGAGCTCACAGGGAGTGTCGATCTCGGCCTGCTGGGCGGTCTTGGACTGGCCGAGCATGGTGGAGGCGGCCAGCGTCTCGCGCCACGTCGTGGACAGCAGCTCGGCGGCGCGCAGGATGATCGCGGCGCGGTCGTCGAAGGACATCGCACGCCACGCCGGAGCGGCGGCCAGGGCCGCGTCGATCGCGTCCTGGGCGTCCTGCTTCGTGGCGCCGCGGCCGGTGCCGATGACGGCCTTGTGGTTGTGCGGCTGCACGACCTGGAAGGGCTCGCCGCCACCGAGGCGCTTCACGCCGCCGATCGTCATCGGCAGCTCGATCGGGTTCTCGGACAGCTCCTTGAGCTTGGTCTCGAGCCGGGCGCGCTCCGGGGAGCCGGGGGCGTAGCCGTGGACCGGCTCGTTGACCGGGGTGGGGACCTGGGTCACAGCGTCCATGAGTTCCGTAACTCCTTTGTGCGGGGGAAATCTGGCGGCCGGGGGCGGGCTCAGCCCTTGGTGAGGACCGACCGGGCGAAGAACAGCAGGTTCGCCGGCTTCTCCGCGAGACGGCGCATGAAGTAGCCGTACCAGTCGGTGCCGTAGGCGGTGTACACGCGCATCCGGTGGCCTTCGGCGGCGAGCCGCAGGTGCTCGTCGCTGCGGATGCCGTAGAGCATCTGGAATTCGTACTCGTCCAGTTTGCGCCCGGCGCGGCGCGCGAGCTCCTGGGTGATGGCGATGAGCCGCGGGTCGTGGGACCCGATCATGGGGTAGCCGGAGCCCTCCATGAGGATCTTCAGGATCCGGACGTACGCCTTGTCGATCTCGGCCTTGTCCTGGTACGCGACGGAGGCGGGCTCCTTGTAGGCGCCCTTCACGATGCGCACGCGGCTGCCGTTCGCGGCCAGGCGGCGGGCGTCGTCCTCGGTGCGGAACAGGTACGACTGGATCACGCAGCCCGTCTGCGGGAAGTCCTTCCGCAGCTCCTCGTGGATGGCGAACATCGAGTCGAGGGTGGTGTGGTCCTCGGCGTCGAGGGTGACGGTGGTGCCGATGGCGGCGGCGGCCTCGACCACGGGGCGGACGTTCGCGAGGGCGAGCTCGTGGCCACCCTGGAATTGTTCCGCGGGCCCGGAGGGCCCCCCGTCGGGGGTGGCGGTGGGAGACGGGAGGGCCTGGCCGAACATCGACAGCTTCACGGACATCTCGGCCTTGGCGCCGAGGCCGAGGTCCTTGAGCCGGTCGATCAGCTCCAGGTAGGCGTCGCGCGCGGCGTACGACTGCTCCACCGTGGTGATGTCCTCGCCCACCACGTCCAGGGTGACCTCGAGGCCCTTGTCGGCGGCGTCGACGACGATCGGGACCACCTGGTCGACCGTCTCACCGGCGATGAACCGGTCGACGACCTGCTTGGTGCCCGGCGCCGCCGACACGAAACGGCGCATCTGGTCACTGCGCGACGCGGCAAGGATCACGGGACCCAGCACGGGCACCTCCACGGGAGTACGAGCGAGTGCCGTACCGACAATTTTGCGACAAAACCGGTACGACACGGAGAACCACCGTGAAACTTATGGATCCCTCCGACCGTGGGCCATCGACACCTGTCACGCATCCGTGGGCTGGATCTCAGACATATGTATGAGGGCCGGTCCTGCCTGCGTGACAATGGGCTGCGTACGGGTGGGATGCGTACGGCACGGGCTGCCTACGGGGTGGCCTTCCCACGGAGTGGCGCGGGCGAAGGGCGGCAGCGGGTGAAGGGCGACTACCAGGAACTGGTCGACGAGATCTCGACCCTGCTCGGCGCGCCCGCCACGCTGGAGAACCGCGACTTCGAGCTGATCGCCTTCGGCGCGCACGACGGCGGCGACGGCCTCGACGCCCCCGACCTCGACCCGGTCAGGACCCGCTCGATCCTCACCCGCCGCTCCACCGCCCAGGTCCGCGCCTGGTTCGAGAGCTTCGGCATCACCCGTGCCACCAGGCCGGTCCGGATCCCGCCCACCCCGGAGGCGGGCGTGCACCGCGGCCGCGTCTGTCTTCCGGTACGCCATCGGGGGTTCGCCCTGGGCTACGTCTGGCTGCTCGACGACGAGCCGGGTCCCACGGACGCCCAGCTCACCGCCGCCATGGAGGTGGCCGCGCGGATCGGGGCCCTGCTCGCGGAGGAGGTCCAGGCGGGCGCCGACCTCACCCGGGAGTTCCGGGCGGCCCTGACGGCGGAGCGCGGCTGGCAGCGGGACATGACGGTGGCGGCGCTGCACACGGCGCTCGGGCCGCGCGCGGACGGGCCGCACGCCCTGGTGTGCGTGGCGCCCTGGCACTCCCCCGGCTCCCGACGGCACCCCGGCAACGGACCGGCGACCGCCGCCGCCCCGATCGCCGACCCGGACGACGCGCCCGCGCTGCGGACGGTGCCGGGCGCGGCGGCGCTGTGCACGGTGCCGTGGCCCACCGCGCCCGGCGTCCTCGGCCAGGCGCTGGCGGTCCTGGTGCGCCTGCGCTCGGCGGACGCCCTGACGCCCGCGCTCACGGCGGCCGCGCGCCTGGCCGAGTCGGCGGGGCAGGGCGCTGCGGCCGGGGTGGCGGAGGCCCGGCGGGGGCTCGACGACCTGGGGGCGGCGTGGGGCGAGGCGACGGCGGCGGCGCGGGCGGCGCTCGCCGAGCCGCGGTTCGCGCCGCTCGCGCGCTGGTCGGACATCGGGCCCTACCGGCTGCTGACGGCGCTGCCCCCGGAGGCCGCGCGGGACGCGGCGGCCCGCGAACTGCTCTCCCCCGCCCATCGCGAACTGGCCCGCACGGCCGAGGTGTTCCTCGACCGCGCGGGCCAGGCGGGCCGCGCGGCGGCCGAACTGGGCATCCACCGCCAGACCCTCTACTACCGCCTCTCGCGCGTGGAACAGCTCACGAAGCTCGACCTGGACGAGGGCGAGGACCGGCTCCTGCTGCACATGGTCCTCAAGGCGGCACGCCTGTAGCGGACGCCCGGCCGGTCAGGCCGTGATCAGGTCGTCCACCGTGGGCGCGACCCGGCCGAAGAGGTCGCCGATCGTGGCCAGCGCGGCGGTGTGCAGGACGGCCGCGGGCAGGGCGGTGCCGTCGGTGTCGGCGAGAGTGCGGGTGGCGGTGGCCTCGGCGACGACGGTGGGCCGGTAGCCGAGGTTGAAGGCCCCCTGGGCGGTGAAGGTGACGCACATGTGCGTCATGAACCCGGCGAGCACCAGCTCCGCGCCCGCCTCGACGCCCAGCTCACCGAGGACTTCCTGGAGCCGGGTCTCGTGGAAGGAGTCGGGGAACTGCTTGACCACGACGGGCTCCCCGTCGACGGGGGCGACCTCGTCGCAGATGGCGCCGATCTCCGCGCGGATGTCGTAGGGAGTGCCCTCGCCCCCGTCGTTCACGACGTGGACCACACGGATTCCGGCCGCGCGGGCGGCGCCGAGGAGCCGGGCACCGGCGGCGAGCGCCGCGCCCGCGCCCTCCAGCTCCATCACGCCGGTGGTGTAGGTGTTCTGGTAGTCGATCAGGACGAGGGTGGTGTCACCGAGCCGGGGCAGCTCGGCCTCCAGGCCGATCACCTGACGGAGGGTGGCGGAAGGCTTCGTGGCGGAGGGCTTCGTGGCGGAGGTCATGACGGGGGTTCCTTTCGGTGCTGCGTGGATTCGCGGGGGGGGCGTACGGGCGGATGGGCGCATGGGCGTACTGGCGTGCGGGCACGGCGAAGCCGCACGGCTCGCGCGTGTGCCCGGGGCCCGGGGCCGGTCGGTGCCAGAAACGCCGGATCCGACGGATCAGGCGGTGGTGGAGTACTACGGATCAGGCGGTGGTGGAGGAACTGGTGGCGGTGGAGGTACGCGTGGAGGTGGTGCGGAAGCGGCGGCGATAGGCCGCGGGGGTCGTGTCGATCTGCTTGCGCATGGCCCGGTGCAGGGTCTCCACGGAGCCGAACCCGCTGTCGGCGGCGACCCGTTCCAGCGGCTCGTCGGTGCTCTCCAGGAGACGGCGGGCCGCCTCCACCCGGACGGCCTCGACGTAGGCGGCGGGTCCGGTGCCGGTCTCTTGGCGGAAGACCCGCGCGAAGTGCCGTTCGCTGAGGGCCATCCGCCCCGCGAGCGCCGCCGCCGACAGGTCGGCGTCGAGGTGCTCCGCGATGTACGTCCGCAGCTCCTCGATGTCCCGCCGGGACGCGGGCGGGCGGCTCAGCGGTACGGAGAACTGGCTCTGCCCGCCCTGGCGCTTGAGGTACATGACCAGTTGCCTGGCCACCGTGAGGGCGACCTCCTCACCCAGGTCCTCGGCCACCAGGGCGAGCGCCAGATCCATGCAGGCGCTGATGCCCGCCCCGGTCCACACCCGCCCCGACCGCACGAAGATCGGGTCGGGATCGACCGTCACCGCCGGGTGCTCGGCCGCGAGTTGGGCGGCGGTCGACCAGTGGGTGGTCACCCGCTTCCCGTCGAGCAGCCCCGCCGCGGCGAGGACGTGCGCGCCGACGCACACCGACGCGACCCGCCGGGCACCGGGCGCGGTCTCCTTGACCCACGCCACGACGTCCTGGTCGATCCGGGCGACCGGACCTTCGGGGAGCATGTCGACGGCGCCGGGAACGAGCAGCGTGTCGATGACACCACCACCCCCACGGCCCTCGCCGCTCCCACCGCCCCCTCTCTCCCCTCTCCCCGCTCCACGCCCGCCGACCTCGGCGAACGAGAGGTCGGCCACGAGCCGCACCCCGGCCGACGTGGTGACAGCGCCGCCGGTCGGCCCCGCCAACTGCACGTCGTAGCCCGCGCGGCCGCCGGTCTCCCGGTTGGCCAGCGCGAACACCTCGGCCGGACCGGTCACGTCGAGAAGGTCGACGTCCGGGAAGACCGCGATGACGATGCGTCGGGAACGGGGCATGCACTCATCCTCGCCCGTGCCCCGCGCCTCCACAATGACGGGCTTCTGTCACATCCGGCCACACGGAAGCCCGACGTCGGGCACCCACCGCACGGTCCGCAAGGGCAACCCACGCCTGGCACCGGCCACGCGCCACCCCCGTGTCAGCCGTCGGCCTCGGGCGCCCCCGCCCGCCCCATCACGCGCCGCAGCCCCTCCGTCAGCTGCGCCGCGTCCGTCGCCGATTC
The DNA here is from genome assembly GCF_030388665.1 of Streptomyces flavofungini. Classification (NCBI taxonomy): domain Bacteria; kingdom Bacillati; phylum Actinomycetota; class Actinomycetes; order Kitasatosporales; family Streptomycetaceae; genus Streptomyces; species Streptomyces flavofungini. Next base: position 2,778,386 of record NZ_CP128846.1, read on the forward strand.
CGGGTCGAAGAGCCACTGCACCATCAGGCCGTTGAGCAGCGTCGCGTAGAGCCGCCCCTCCGCGTCGAGGACGTCGTCGCCCAGCGTGTCCTCGTCGACGTCGAGCAGCACCGCGGAAAGACCCGCCCGCCCCTCCCGCTGCGCCTTGGCGACGAGTTCGCGCACCCCGGGCAGCCGGTCGCCGTGGGTGACGAACTCCAGGCTGAGCAGCCACACCCCGCGCGCCTCGGGGAACGTGCGGATGACGTTGCCCCACACCTGCTGGAAGCGCTCCAGCGAGCCGCCGGGCGCCGCGCCCGCGTCGCCCGCCGGGTCGAAGGCGTCCCCGATGGACTCGATGAGCGCGATGTAGGCCTGCGCGAGCAGCGCGTCCTTCGAGCCGTAGTGGTAGCCGATCGACGCGAGATTCGTCCCCGACTCCTTGACGACGTCGCGGGCCGTGGTGCGCACGAACCCCTTCTCCAGCAGGCAGCGCTTGGCGCCTTCCAGCAGATCCTCACGGTGTCCCATGCACCCACCCTACCCACGATCCAGACACTCGTCCTATACATCCGTACTAGACAGCTGTTTTATACGTCCGTACAGTCCCGCTCGCGCCTACGAACCCGCCCCCACAGCCGCCACCCCTGACCTCCGGCGCCCGTCCCCGACCGCGCGGGCCGCGAGGAGTGGGACGGCCCTGGCCGTCCCGATGCTGCCGCTGCTGCTCGTCTCGATGGACGTCTCGGTCCTCTGCTTCGCGGTCCTCTGCTTCGCGGTCCGCGCGATCAACGCCGACCTGGAGCCGACCGGCACCCAGCACCTGTGGATCTTCGACATCCACGCCTTCGTGCTCGCCGGACTGCTCATGACCATGGGCGCGCTCGGCGGCCGCGTGGGCCGCCGCAAGCTGCTCCTGTGCGGCGCCGCCGCGTTCGGCGCGGCCTCCCTCACCGCCGCGTACGCCGACAGCGCCGAAATCCTCATCGCCGCCCGCGCCGTCCTCGGCATCGGCGGCGGCGCCACGCTGATGCCGTCCACGCTCGCCCTGGTGCGCACCCTGTTCCGCGATTCCGGGCAGCGGGCTCGGGCGATCGGCATCTGGTCCGGCGTGCTCGTCGCGGGTGTCGCCCTCGGCTCGGTGCTCAGCGGACTGCTCGGCGAGTTCTTCTGGTGGGGCCCGGTGTTCCTCGTGAACCTGCCCGCGATGGCACTGCTCCCGGCCCTCGCGCCGGTCCTGATCCCCGAGTCCAGGGACCCGGATCCGGGCCGCTTCGACGTCCTGAGCGTGCCCCTCTCGCTGACGGCGGTGCTCTCCGCCGTCTACGGCCTCAAGGAGATCCCCTCCGCGGGCCCGCACGCGGAGTACGCCGTGTCGTTCGCCGTGGGCCTCGTCTTCGCCGTCCTCTTCTTCGTACGCCGCCAGCGCACGGCCGCCTCACCGCTGATCTCGCCCACCCTGTTCCAGGGGGCGCGCGGCTTCGGCCCCGCCGTCCTGCTCAACCTCATCTCGTCGTTCGCGATGATGGGTTCGGCGTACTGCACGACGCGGTACCTGCAGTCCGTGCTCGGCAAGAGCACGCTGGAGGCGGCCCTGTGGGCGCTGCTCCCGTCGGTCCTCATCGGCTGCGCGGCGCCGGTCGCGACGGCGCTGGTGCGGCGCGGCACCGACCGGGCGCACGTGGTCGCGGGTGACTTCGCTTTCGCCGCGGGCGGGTACGGGCTGCTGTTCGTCGCGGACACCGACACCCTGTGGACGGTGCTCGCCGGGGCGGACGTGCTGGCCTGCGGCGCGGTCGTCGTCGGCGCCCGGTCGACCGACCTCGCGGTCGGGGCCGCGCCCCCGGAGAAGACCGGGGCGGCGTCTTCGCTCCTGGAGACGGGGCAGGAGTTCGGTGGGGCGCTCGGGATGGCGCTGCTCGGGTCGGTACGGCGGTGTACCGCGGCGAGATGCCCGCGGGGGCGCCGCGCGGGGCTGGCGTACGGCAGGACACTCTCCAGCCCGTCCGGTGCTTGAGGACGAGTCGCGAAGCGCCGATCCGGGGGCCCGTCCCCCTCGCACGGGACTCCCACCCCACCCGGGGGCCCGGGGGCGGCGCCCCCGGTTTCGGGAAGGGGTGGGACTGGGGAGAGCCCCCGCAGGGCCCTAGTCCGCCAGGTTCACCGACCGCGCCGAAGTCGCCCCGATCTCCTCGGACAGCTCCGCGAGGACCGGCTGCGGCACCGTGTCGTCGACGGTGAGGACGGCAAGGGCCTCACCTCCGACATCGGCCCGGGCGACCTGCATGCCGGCGATGTTGATCCCGGCCTCGCCGAGGACTCGCCCGACGGTGCCGACGACACCGGGCCGGTCCGCGTAGCGGAGGACGACCATGTGGTCGGCGAGCGCGAGATCGACGTCGTAGTCACCGACGGCCACGATCTTCTGGTGGTTCTTGGGTCCGGCGAGCGTGCCGGACACGGCGACCTCCTCGCCGTCGCCGAGCGTGCCGCGCACGGTGACGACGTTGCGGTGGTCGGGCGACTCGGAGGAGGTGGTGAGCCGCACCTCGACGCCGCGCTCCTGGGCGAAGAGCGGGGCGTTGACGTACGACACGGTCTCGTCGACGACGTCCTCGAACACGCCCTTGAGGGCGGAGAGTTCGAGCACCTTCACGTCGTGCTGGGTGATCTCGCCGTACACCTCGACGTCGAGCCGCGCGGCCACCTCGCCCGCGAGGGCGGTGAAGATCCGGCCGAGCTTCTCGGCGAGCGGGAGCCCGGGCCGCACGTCCTCGGCGATGACGCCGCCCTGGACGTTCACGGCGTCCGGCACCAGCTCACCGGCGAGCGCGAGCCGCACGGACTTGGCGACGGAGATGCCCGCCTTCTCCTGGGCCTCGTCGGTGGAGGCGCCGAGGTGCGGGGTGCAGACGACCTGGTCGAGCTCGAAGAGCGGGGAGTCGGTGCAGGGCTCCTTGGCGTACACGTCGAGTCCGGCGCCCGCGACGCGGCCCTCCTTGAGGGCGGAGTACAGCGCCTCCTCGTCGACGATGCCGCCACGCGCGGCGTTGACGATGCGGACGGACGGCTTCACCTTGTGCAGCGCGTCGTCGCCGATGAGGCCGAGGGTCTCGGGGGTCTTCGGCAGGTGCACGGTGATGAAGTCGGAGACTTCGAGGAGCTCGTCGAGGGAGAGGACCTTCACGCCCATCTGGGCGGCGCGCGCGGGCTGCACGTACGGGTCGTAGGCGACGACCTTCATGCCGAAGGCGCTCATGCGCTGGGCGACGAGCGCGCCGATGCGGCCGAGGCCGACGACGCCGAGCGTCTTCTCGGCCAGCTCCACGCCGGTGTACTTGGAGCGCTTCCACTCGCCGTTCTTCAGGGCGGTGTTGGCCTGCGGGATGTTGCGCGCGGTGGCGACGAGCAGACCGCAGGCCAGCTCGGCGGCGGTGACGATGTTCGACGTCGGGGCGTTGACCACCATCACGCCGGCCTTCGTGGCGGCGGAGACGTCGACGTTGTCGAGGCCCACGCCCGCGCGGGCGACGACCTTCAGCCGGGGGGCGGCGGCGATGGCCTCGGCGTCGACCTTGGTCGCGGAGCGGACCAGGACGGCGTCGACGTCGGCGATGGCGGGCAGCAGCTCGGCGCGGTCCGCGCCGTTGCAGTGCCGGATCTCGAAGTCCGGGCCCAGGGCGTCGACGGTCGCGGGCGACAGCTCTTCAGCGATGAGTACGACCGGTTTGCCGTTGGCAGCGTTGCTCACGTGAGTCCTCACTAGTCCAATGCGGACGGCCGTCCCGACGGCCGCAGGCGGTGGAGGTGGCTACCGCGTGGAAGACGCACGACGCTGTGGGCCTGACGCGAATGTGGTTTGCAGTGTAGTGGCGCGTCCGGGCGCCATATGCGCCTCACTGGAAGGATCACCCGGACGTGGCTGGACGCGACGGACAACGTCGGGGCCGGGGCGCTCGCCCCGGCCCCGACGTGCTGCCTACTTGTCCTCGTCCACCCACGACATGAGCTTGCGCAGCTCCTTGCCGGTGGTCTCCAGGAGGTGCTCGGAGTCCTGCGTCTTGTACTCGTTGTACTTCTTCAGACCGCCGTGGTACTCGTCCATCCAGTTCTTGGCGAACGTGCCGTCCTGGATCTCGGCGAGGACCTTCTTCATCTCGGCCTTGGTGGCGTCGGTGATGATGCGCGGGCCGGTGACGTAGTCGCCCCACTCAGCGGTCTCGGAGACCGACCAGCGCATCTTCTCCAGGCCGCCCTCGTACATCAGGTCGACGATGAGCTTCAGCTCGTGCAGGCACTCGAAGTAGGCGATCTCCGGCTGGTAGCCCGCCTCGACGAGGGTCTCGAAACCGGCCTTGACCAGCGCGGCCGTACCGCCGCAGAGGACGGCCTGCTCGCCGAAGAGGTCGGTCTCGGTCTCCTCGGTGAAGGTCGTCTTGATGACGCCCGCGCGGGTGCCGCCGATGCCCTTGGCGTACGACAGGGCCAGGTCGAAGCCCTTGCCGGTGGCGTCCTGCTCGACCGCCGCGATGCACGGGACGCCGCGGCCCTCCTCGTACTGGCGGCGCACCAGGTGGCCCGGGCCCTTGGGGGCGACCATGGCGACGTCGACACCCGCCGGGGGCTTGATGAAGCCGAAGCGGATGTTCAGGCCGTGGCCGAAGAAGAGCGCGTCGCCCTCCTTGAGGTGGTCCTTGATGGACTCCTCGTAGACCTGGGCCTGGATCGGGTCCGGCACCAGGATCATGATGACGTCGGCTTCCTCGGCGGCCTCGGCGGGCGTGACCACGCGCAGGCCCTGCTCCTCGGCCTTCGCCTTGGACTTCGAGCCCTCGTGCAGGCCGACCCGCACGTCCACGCCGGAGTCGCGCAGCGAGAGGGCGTGGGCGTGACCCTGGCTGCCGTAACCGATGACCGCGACCTTGCGGCCCTGGATGATGGACAGGTCGGCGTCGGCGTCGTAGAACAGCTCGGCCACTGGATATCTCCTATGTGTGCTGGTGTTGCGTCCCACCGTACGGCGGGCTGGGTGAGGGAAGTTGTCGGGTCTCGCTATCCGGGACCCGCGCCCCGCGCGCGGGAGGTGGTTCGGTCACCTCCCGCGCGCGGGGGCGCGCTACGCGGAGCGGTCGAGCGCGCGCAGGCTGCGGTCGGTGATGGAGCGCGAGCCGCGGCCGATCGCGATGGTGCCGGACTGCACCAGCTCCTTGATGCCGAAGGGTTCCAGCATCTTGAGCATGGCCTCCAGCTTGTCGCTGCTGCCGGTGGCCTCGATGGTGACGGCCTCCGGGGAGACGTCCACGGTCTTGGCGCGGAACAGCTGGACGATCTCGACGATCTGGGAGCGGGTCTCGTTGTCGGCGCGCACCTTGGCGAGGACCAGCTCGCGCTGCACGGCCGCACCCGGCTCGAGTTCGACGATCTTCAGGACGTTGACCAGCTTGTTGAGCTGCTTGGTGACCTGTTCGAGCGGGAGTTCCTCGACATTCACGACGATGGTGATGCGGGAGATGTCGGGGTGCTCGGTGACGCCGACGGCGAGGGAGTCGATGTTGAAGCCGCGGCGGGAGAAGAGGGCGGCGATCCTGGCCAGGATGCCGGGGGTGTTCTCGACGAGGACCGAGAGCGTGTGCTTCGACATGGGGGTCATGGCGGTCATTCCTCTTCCTGCTGCTCTCAGTCGTCTTCGTTGTCGCCGAAGTCGGGGCGCACGCCCCGGGCGGCCATGACCTCGTCGTTGGAGGTGCCCGCGGCGACCATCGGCCACACCTGGGCGTCCTCGTGGACGATGAAGTCGATCACGACGGGGCGGTCGTTGATGGAGTTGGCCTCTTCGATGACCTTGTCCAGGTCGGCCGGGTCCTCGCAGCGGATCGCGTAGCAGCCCATCGCCTCGGACAGCTTGACGAAGTCCGGGACCCGGGTGCCCGCGCTCGGCTGCTTGCCGTCCGCCTCCGGGCCGCTGTGCAGCACGGTGTTGGAGTAGCGCTGGTTGTAGAACAGCGTCTGCCACTGGCGGACCATGCCGAGGGCGCCGTTGTTGATGATGGCGACCTTGACCGGGATGTTGTTCAGGGCGCAGGTGGTCAGTTCCTGGTTGGTCATCTGGAAGCAGCCGTCGCCGTCGATCGCCCAGACCGTGCGCTCGGGCCGGCCCGCCTTCGCGCCCATCGCGGCCGGGACGGCGTAGCCCATGGTCCCGGCGCCGCCGGAGTTGAGCCAGGTCGCGGGCTGCTCGTACTGGATGAAGTGCGCGGCCCACATCTGGTGCTGGCCGACGCCCGCGGCGAAGATCGTGCCCTCCGGGGCCAGCCGGCCGATCCGCTCGATGACCTGCTGCGGGGAGAGCTGGCCGTTGTCCGGGTGGTCGTAGCCGAGCGGGTAGGTCTCGCGCCAGCGGTTGAGGTCGGCCCACCACGCGGCGTAGTCACCGGTGTGGCCGGCCGTGTGCTCGGCCTGGATGGCCTGCACCAGGTCGGCGATGACCTCGCGGGCGTCGCCGACGATCGGGACGTCGGCGGCGCGGTTCTTGCCGATCTCGGCGGGGTCGATGTCGGCGTGCACGACCTTCGCGTACGGGGCGAAGCTGTCCAGCTTGCCGGTGACGCGGTCGTCGAAGCGGGCTCCGAGGGCGACGATCAGGTCGGCCTTCTGCAGCGCGGTGACGGCGGTGACCGCACCGTGCATGCCCGGCATTCCCACGTGCAGCGGGTGGCTGTCGGGGAACGCGCCGAGCGCCATCAGGGTGGTGGTGACGGGCGCCCCGGTGAGTTCGGCGAGGACCTTCAGCTCGGCGGTGGCGCCGGACTTGATGACGCCGCCGCCGACGTACAGGACGGGGCGCTTGGCGGCGGTGATGAGCTTCGCGGCCTCGCGGATCTGCTTGGCGTGCGGCTTGGTCACCGGGCGGTAGCCGGGCAGTTCCTGCTGGGGCGGCCAGGAGAACGTGGTGCGCGCCTGCAGGGCGTCCTTGGCGATGTCGACGAGGACCGGGCCCGGGCGGCCCGTGGAGGCGATGTGGAAGGCCTCCGCGATGGTGCGCGGGATGTCCTCGGCCTTGGTGACCAGGAAGTTGTGCTTGGTGATCGGCATCGTGATGCCGACGATGTCCGCCTCCTGGAAGGCGTCCGTGCCGATCGCCTTGGACGCCACCTGACCGGTGATCGCGACCAGCGGGACGGAGTCCATGTGGGCGTCCGCGATGGGCGTGACCAGGTTGGTGGCGCCGGGGCCCGAGGTCGCCATGCAGACGCCGACCTTGCCGGTGGCCTGCGCGTACCCGGTCGCCGCGTGGCCCGCGCCCTGCTCGTGGCGGACCAGGATGTGACGCACCCGGGTGGAGTCCATCATCGGGTCGTACGCGGGGAGGATGGCTCCTCCGGGAATGCCGAATACCGTGTCGGCCCCGACTTCCTCGAGAGAACGGATCAGCGACTGCGCACCCGTGACGTGCTCGACGGAGACGGACTGCGGTGCTGAGGATCGGGGCCGGGGCTGCGGATGGTGGGCCCCGGAGGCCTGCTCGGTCATCGGCATTCTCTTCTCGAAGCTGAGGGTCTTTGCTGAGGATTCTGCGGGGGTGGCGCGGGGTTTTTGCCAGGGTTTGGCAGGTGCCAGTGCAACAAAAAACCCCTCGTGCCGTGAGGCAAGCGAGGGGAGCGCGCCGGGTGCGGTCGCTGGGGGTCTCCGGTGTCCGGACCGGGGCGTCCCAGCTTCAGCCGACGCGCTTTCCAAGTACGAGAATTCGGGTGCGCATGGCTCTGACCCTCCCCCTGGCGCGCCACACCTGTCAAGTAGGTGGGACGGGCGTCTCATTATGTGAGCGCCCATAGGAGGGAGATCCGGCCGCGAGGGCCGCCCCCGCCGCGCCGAAGGACGTCGTGGGCCCGCCGAAGGGCGTCGGCGACTCGCCGTACGCCGTGGGGGCGCCCTTGAAGACGGGCGCACCCTCTCCGTAGACAGCGGGCTCGGGGGCCGGGGCGCCCACGCACACCGGCTCCACGGCGCCGTGCGGCACGGGATACTCCCCGGCCGCGAGCGCCCGGCGCAGCCGGTACTCGTCGAGGGGGCCCGAGAAGGCCATGCCGTACCCGTGCGTGCAGCCCATCGCGCGCAGGGCGATGACCTGTTCGGGCAGGTCGACGCCCTCGGCGACGGAGCACAGGCCGAGGTCGCCCGCGATCCGCAGCAGCCCCGAGGTGATCTTGTGAAGCCGCGCGGACTCCACGACGCCCTCGACCAGGCCGCGGTCCAGTTTCAGTACGTCCACGGGGAGCCGGCGCAGCGCCGTGATCGCCGCGCTGCCGCTGCCGAATCCGTCGAGGGAGACGCGGACGCCGAGGCGGCGCAGGGACGCCAGGCGGCGCTCCAGGTCGTCGACGGACACCCGCGGGTCACTGTCGGCCAGCTCGATGATGAGCCCGCCGGAGGGCAGGCCGTGCCGGGTGAGCAGCGCCTCGATGGAGCCGAGCGGCATGGAGCGGTCCACCAGGCGGCGGGCGCCGACCCGCACGCACACGGGCACCGCGTGGCCCGCCCTGCCGCGCTCGGCGGCCTGCTCGATGGCTTCCTCCAGGAGCCAGCGGCCCAGCTCGGCGGCGCGGTCGCCGCCGTCCGCGGTGCGCAGGAACTCGGCGGGCGTGAAGAGGATGCCCTGGGCGGAGCGCCAGCGCGCCTGAGCCGCGACGGAGGTGATCCGGCCGGTCTCCAAGGACACCACCGGCTGGTGCAGGAGCACGAACTCGCCGTCGTGCAGGGCGCTGCGCAGCCGCGTGGCCAGTTCGGCCTTGCGGGCCACGTCGGCCTGCATCTGGGGTTTGTACAGCTCGACGCGGCCCTTGCCCGCGGCCTTCGCGCGGTACATCGCGAGGTCGGCGTTGCGCAGCAGTTCGCCCGCGCCGACGCCCGGTTCGGCGAAGGCCACGCCGATGGACGCGGCGACCCGGACGTCGTTGCCGTCGATGTCGTAGGGCTGGGAGAGGCGGATTCTCAGGCGGTCGGCCAGTTCGAAGATGTGCCGTTCGCGGGCGGCCTGGTCGCGGGTGCCGTCCCCGACGATGAGGGCGGCGAACTCGTCACCGCCGAGCCGGGACGCGGTGTCCGAGGCGCGGACGGCCTCCTGGAGCCGCTGGGCGGCCTGCACCAGCAGAGTGTCGCCCGCCTGGTGCCCGATGGTGTCGTTGACGGCCTTGAATCCGTCGAGGTCGATGAAGAGGACTGCGGTGCCCCGGTCGGTGACTCTGCGACCGCCGAGCGCGGAGGCGACTCGGCGGGTGAAGAGCGCCCGGTTGGGCAGGTCGGTGAGCGGATCGTGCTCGGCGTTGTGCTGCAACTGCGCCTGGAGGCGTACGCGTTCGGTGACGTCACGGCTGTTGAAGATGAGGCCGCCGTGGTGGCGGTTGACGGTGGACTCGACGTTGAGCCAGTCGCCGCAGCCGGACTTGAAGCGGCATTCGATGCGGGTGGTGGGCTCCTCCACGGGGTTGGCGGCGAGGAAGCGGCGCACTTCGTGGACGACGCGGCCGAGGTCCTCGGGGTGGATGAGCGCGGCCAGTTCGGACCCCACGAGGTCGTCGGCCTCGCGGCCGTAGACCCCGGCGGCGGCCGGGCTCACGTAGCGCAGGATGCCGCTGGGCGCGGCGATCATGATGACGTCGCTCGACCCCTGGACCAGGGACCTGAAGTGGTTCTCCTTCTGGGCCAGTTCCTGGGTGAGCGTGATGTTGTCGAGCAGCATGATGCCCTGGCGCACCACGAGCGCGAGGACGACCGTGCCCGCGGTGAACAGCACGACTTCGTCGACGCTGCGGCCGTTCAGGACGTTGTAGAGGATCCCCAGGGTGCAGACGGCCGCGGCCAGGTAGGGCGTGAGGGCGGCGAGCGATCCGGCGATGGGGCGGGTGGTGGCGTACCGTGCGCGGCCCTCGGGGCGCTCGCCGGGTCGGCCGTCGCGGTCACAGCGCTCGTCCTGTGCGCGGGGGCCGCGGCCGTCGGCGGGACGGACCCTGCCGTACGCCCGGTACGCCGCGCGCACCGGGCTCTCGTCGCCGCGGGCGGACCCGGCGTCGCCGAGGCCGCGTCCGGACGCCGCCCACGGTGCGTAGGCGAGCAGGAGCGAACCGGCGAACCAGCCCGCGTCGAGGAGCTGACCCGAGCGGTAACTGGCATGCAGCATCGGCGAGGTGAACAGCGCGTCGCACATCACCGTGAGCGCGAGGGCGCCGATGGCGGTGTTCACAGCGGTGCGGTTCGCCGACGATCGCCTGAAGTGCAGCGCGAGGACCATGCTGACGAGCGCGATGTCCAGGAGCGGATACGCGAGCGACAGCGCGGCGTGCGCGACGCTGGGGCCCTCGAACTGCGCGTTGTGCGCGAGGGCGAGGCTCCAGGACAACGTGAGCAGGGAGCCGCCGATGAGCCAGGCGTCGAGGGCGAGGCACACCCAACCGGCCTTCGTGACCGGCCGCTTGGCGAGCACGAGCAACCCGATGATGGCGGGCGGCGCGAAGCACAGGAAGAACAGGTCCGCGTAGCCCGGGCTGGGCACGGGGCGGGCGAGCACGACCTCGTACCATCCCCAGACGGCGTTGCCGCAGGCTGCCATCGCCGAGGAGAGCGCGAACAGCAGCCAGGCGGGTCGAAAGCGGCTGCGGCGGGTGCGGGAGTAGCGGAAGCAGGAGACCGCGGCGAGGGCGGCCGCGGCGCTGAGCCCGAAGTCGCCCATGATGAGCGCGAGGCGGTCCGATCCCCAGCCGAGCGCCGACCCGGTCGCGTATCCCCCACAGACCAGCAGCAGAACGACCTGCGAGAGCAGTCCGGAGCCGGAGGCCGGGCGCCGGGCCAGCGGCGCCCTCGGCGGCGCGGGCGGCCCGATCCTGCTCTCCAGGACGGTCGCGGAAGCCGACTGCCCGCTCACCGGCCCGCCCCGCTCCTCGGGGTGGCGCCCCGGCCAGGGGCGCCACGTCCACGGACCAGGCCCGGTGCGGGGCCGCGACAGGGCGGGCCCGTGCGGGACGGAGGGGTGCGCTGCGGTCCCCGGCGGCCGTCGGCCGGGCACGGGCCGCCGGAGCGGCACAGCGGTCGGTGACGCCGCGTGGTGACCCGGCGTCTGCGGATCGGTGTGCGCGAGAGTCGTCGGCGGTGGTCCCGCCGCGTCGGATCGTTCGCCCATAGGCCGTACATCGCCCGTCGCCCCCCTCGCAGTCCTGTTGCCACATCCCCGGCGCCGAACGGTTCACGGCGCGTCCCCAGTCGGGACGATACACCAGTCTCGTCACTCAGGGACAGGGTTGCTCTACTCTCCGTGACTGCCAGCGTCAATGCGGACACGCGGCGCACGCGGGTGGGTGCGGAGCGTGCACGGAACGTTCCCTACCGCTTCTGCGCCCCTTGGCTACGCGGTCGTCAGGACGACGTTGGCGAGCGGCTCCCCGGCCGCGTACCGGTTCAACTGGCCGGAGAGCAGGCGCTTGGCGCGGGGCAGGAACGCGGACGTCGGGCCGCCCACGTGCGGGCTGATGAGCACGCCGGGGGCCTGCCACAAGGGGTGACCGGGAGGCAGCGGCTCCGGATCGGTGACGTCGAGGGCCGCGGTGAGGCGGCCGCTCTCCAGCTCGGCAAGGAGCGCCTTGGTGTCGACGACGGAGCCGCGGGCCACGTTCACCAGGAGCGCGCCGTCCTTCATGTGCGCGAGGAAATCGGCGTTCACCATGCCCCGCGTGGAGTCGGTCAGCGGCGTGGAGAGGATCACGACATCGGCTTCGGGCAGCAGCCCGGGCAGTTCGGAGAGCGGAAGCACAGGGCCGCGCTCCGTGGCACGCTCGGAGCGCGCAACGCGCGCCACCCGCGCACACTCGAAGCCCGTGAGCCGGTCTTCGATCGCCGAACCGATCGCTCCGTAGCCCACGATGAGGACGGACTTGTCGGCGAGGGCCGGATTGAACCCCTGGCGCCACTCCTCCACCCGCTGTCCCTCCACAAAACGCGGGATGCCCCGCAAGGAGGCGAGGGTCAGTGTCAGGGCGAGCTCGGCGGTGCTGGCTTCGTGCACCCCGCGCGCGTTGCACAACTGAATGCCCGGAGCGAGGCGTTCGACGGCCGGCAGCACGTGGTCGACGCCCGCGGTCAGGGTCTGGACCACGCGCAGGGACGTCATCCTGGACAGCGGGCGCGCGCACACCGCGGGGTCGATCATGTACGGGACCCCGTAGAAGACACAGTCGGCGGGGTCGGCGGGATAGTCACCGGCGCCGTCCCAGAATCGGTAGGTGAAGCCCTCGTCCTGGGTGGCCGGCAGGCCCTCGATCTCGGACGCTGCCACGGGCAGCCATACATCGGTCGTCATGCCCAGGAGGCTAATGCGCACAGGCCGCACGCGGCGGGCTCCTGGGCAGAGGTTACGTTGGGGGCCGCCCGGACGAAGATCACCGGACAGGGGAGGGTACGGCCAGGTGGAGCGCAGGACGATCGGTGCGGGGGCGCTCGGGGTGGGTGCCGTCGGACTCGGCTGCATGCCGATGAGCTGGGCCTACACCAGCTCCCGACAGCGCGGTGAGGCCTCGATGCGGACCGTGCACGCGGCGCTCGACGAGGGTTCGACGCTCCTCGACACGGCGGACATGTACGGTCCCTTCACCAATGAGCTGCTGATCGGCCGGGTGCTCAGGGAGCGTCGCGCGGAGGCCTTCGTGTCCACGAAGTGCGGGCTGCTCGTCGGCGAGCAGCACATCGTCGCCAACGGCCGCCCCGGCTATGTGAAGCGGGCCTGCGACGCGTCGCTGCGGCGCCTGCAGACGGACACCATCGACCTGTACCAACTGCACCGCGCCGACCCCGAGGTGCCCGTCGAGGAGACCTGGGGCGCGATGGCCGAGCTGGTGTCGGCGGGGAAGGTGCGCGCGCTCGGGCTGTGCGCGGTGGGCGCGCGTGCGGGCCGCCGCGCGGGGGCGGTCACGGGTCTGTACGACGCCACGATCCGGCAGTTGGAGCGCGTCCAGCAGGTCTTCCCGGTGGCGGCGGTGCAGGCCGAGCTCTCGGTGTGGTCGCCGGAGGCACTGGCGACGCTCCTGCCGTGGTGCGCCGCGCGCGGGGTGGGGCTGCTCGCGGCGATGCCGCTCGGCAACGGCTTCCTCACCGGCACGCTGACGCCGGGGCAGGGCTTCGAGCCGGACGACCTGCGGGCCCGGCATCCCCGGTTCACGGCCGAGATGATGGCGGCCAACCAGCCGCTGGTGGTGGGCCTGCGGCGGGTCGCCCAACGGCACGGCGCGACGCCCGCGCAGGTCGCGCTCGCGTGGGTGCTCGCGCAGGGGCCGCAGGTGGTGCCGGTGCCCGGCGCCAAGCGGGAGCGCTGGGCGCGGGAGAACGCCGGGGCGGCTCAGGTGTCGCTGACGCGCGCGGACCTGGCGGAGCTGGCGGCGCTGCCTCCGGCGCAGGGGTCGTGGGACTGACAGGGGTCGCGGGACGGACGGGTCCCGGTCGGACGGACGGGTCCCGGTCGGCCGGAAGCCGGTCGGAAAATGACGCGCGCTGGATGGGAACCTGCGGGACGGCTGCGGTGTATGAACAGTAGAAGCTCCGCGTCGAAGGGATCCTGACCGTGCTGAGTGCTCACCCTCCCCGTCGTGCCACCGCGACGGCCGTGCTGGCCGCCGCCGCGCTCCTGCTGGCGACCGGGTGCTCGTCGGACGACGACGGCCCTTCGGGCGACAAGAGCGCGGAGTCCAGCTCCGCGGACACGGGCGCGTCGCCTTCGGGCGACGCCGCCGACGCGCCGCCGGAGAAGGGCTCGGCCGAGGTCACCAAGACGCTCGCCACGGGCCTGAAGTCCCCTTGGGGCCTGGCCCCGCTGCCGGGCGGCGACCTGCTCGTGTCCTCGCGCGACGAGGGGACGATCACCCGCGTCGACGGCCAGAGCGGCAAGAAGACCGAGGTCGGCTCGGTCCCCGGGGTCGCCGCCGCGGGCGAGGGCGGCCTGATGGGCCTCGCCCTCTCCCCCACGTACGCCTCGGACCACCAGGTGTACGCCTACTTCACCACGGAGTCCGACAACCGCATCGCCCGCATGCTGTACGACGAGAAGAAGCCCTCCGGCCAGCAACTGGGCGCCCCCGACACGGTGTTCAAGGACATCCCGAAGGGCGTGATCCACAACGGCGGCCGGATCGCCTTCGGCCCGGACAAGATGTTGTACGCGGGCACGGGCGAGACGGGTGAGACGGACCTGGCGCAGGACAAGAAGTCCCTGGGCGGCAAGATCCTGCGCCTGACCCCGGACGGCGAGCCGGCCCCGGGCAACCCCTTCGACGACTCCCCCGTGTATTCGTACGGCCACCGCAACGTCCAGGGCCTGGACTGGGACGAGGACAAGCGCCTGTGGGCCTCGGAGTTCGGGCAGGACACCTGGGACGAGCTGAACGAGATCAAGGCAGGCGACAACTACGGCTGGCCGGAGGCCGAGGGCAAGGACGACTCCGACGACGCCTTCCACGCACCCGTCGCCCAGTGGAAGACGTCCGAGGCCTCACCGAGCGGGGTTGCCTACGCGAAGGGTTCGGTGTGGATGGCGGGCCTGCGCGGCGAGCGGCTGTGGCGGATCCCGGTGCGGGGCGTGACCGGCGAGCCGAAGACGGAGGCTTTCCTCACGGAGAAGTACGGACGGTTGCGCACGGTGGTCGCGGCGGGCGGCGACAAGCTGTGGCTGATGACCAGCGAGACGGACTCCCGGGGGACGCCGGAGAAGGGGGACGACCGGATTCTGGAGGTGCGTGTGAAGTAGAGAGGTGCGCGTGAAGTAGAGAGGTGCGCGTGAAGTAAAAGGGCTGCGCGTGAAGGAGGAGGGGTGCGCGGGAAGCAGGAGCCGGACGTCAGGCCTCGGGATCGCCTTCGGGATCCGGGCGTTCGGTGGGGTCGGCAGCCGTAGCCCGTTCAGTGCGGGCAGCCTGTTCGCTGGTGTCGGCCCGTCCGGTCCCTCTGGTCCCTCCGGTCCGTTCGCTGGGGTCGGTCCGTTCGGTGCCGTCCTTGGGCGCCTGCTGCGGCACCCGCACCACGACCTTGCCGGAGGACAGGTCTATGGGGCCACGGCCGGGGTCCCCGTCGTCCACGTCGACCCGCGTCAGCTCCAGGCGTTTGTTCTCGTCGTCCGTGTGCTTGCGCCCCGGGGCGAAGAGCTGCTCGAACACGTTGAACACTGCGCCTCCAAGGCCGGACGGTGGTCCTGCCCTTCCCAGCGTAAGCGACGCCACCGGAAACGATCCGAGGTGGGCGCCCCGCCGAGGGCGCGGGGCGCCGCGGGCCCCTAGGGTGCGCTCGCCGCGGTGTCGGCCGCCTGTGCCCCGTCGCCCGGGAAGAGCCGCAGGCGGTGGGCGAGGGCGGCCGCCTCGCCGCGGCCGGAGACGCCGAGCTTGCCGAGGATGTTGGAGACGTGGACGCTCGCCGTCTTCGGGGAGATGAACAGTTCCTCGGCGATCTGGCGGTTGGTGCGTCCCGCGGTGACCAGGCGCAGGACGTCCCGTTCGCGGGAGGTCAGGCCGAGGGCGTCGGCGGGGTCGGCGGGCGCGGTCGGGGGCGCGCCGGTGAGGGAGAGCCGGGTGCGCTGCGCGAGGCGTTCGACGCTCTCGGCGAGGGGGCGGGCGCCCAGGTGCTCGGCGACGGCTCCGGCCTGGCGGAGGAGTTCGGCGGCCCGGTCCCGGTCGGCGTCACCGGCTCCGGAGCCGGCGCCCGCTCCGGCCGTGAGCAGGGCGTCGGCCAGCCGGTGCCGGACGCGGGCGAGGTCGTAGGGCCGCTCAAGGGGGCCGACGGCGGTGAGGGCGGCCAGCCAGTCCTCGGCGGTGGCGCGGCCCTCGGCGCGCAGGAGTTCGGCGCGGACCCAGAGTTCGTACGCCTGCCAGACCGGGGCGGTCGTGGGCAGGGACTTGGCGGTGGTGCGGATGAGGTGGAGGGTGTCGGCGCGGCCGGGGGCGGCGATGGGCAGGCCGCGGGCGTCGGCCTCGGCGGTGGCGGCGGCGAGGAGCAGCGGCCAGCCGTAGCGCTGGGTGCCGGGCGGGAAGCCCTCGGCGACGGCCCGGTCGAGTTCGGAGCGGGCGTCGAGGAGGCGGCCCTCGCCCGCGGCGACGCCGATGGCGACGCGGTGCAGCGGCAGGGAGTTCTGCGGCATCGGGTCGTGGGTGCCGAAGTGCTCGCGGGCCTGGGCGAGTTGGTGGGCGGCCTCGGCGATGTCGCCGCGGGCGAGCGCGAGGTGGGCCAGGCGCAGGCAGGCGCCGCCGCGCGGCTTGGCGCTCAGGCCCGCGCGGCGGGCCGCTTCGACTGCTTCCGTCCAGCGGCCGAGGGCGTAGAGGGACTCGGCCTTGTTGGCCCACATCCAGGGCTCGGACTCGAGGAGGCCGTAGCGCTGGGCGAGACGGATGCCCTCGTCGAGGAGTTCGGCGGCCTCGCGGGAGCGGCCGATGCCTTCGAGGACGGACGGCAGGTTGATGAAGGTGCGGCCGACCGGGCCGGCGCTGCCCCCGGCGAGGACCTGCTCGCGCACCGCGAACATCTCGGCGAGCCCGGCGTCGATGTCGCCCGCGTCGACCATCAGGCCGCCGAGGGTGAGGCGGGCGGACAGTTCGATGTCGCTGGCGCCGACCATGCGGGCGTACTCGACGGCCTGTTCGGCGGCGGCGAAGGCCTCGGGGCCTGGCTCGTGGAGCATCGACCACCCGGCGACCATGGCGAGCACCTCGGCGTGCACGACGGACGGCGGCAGGCCGCGGACGAGGTCCTGCGCGGTGGCGAGCTCCTTCCACCCGTCGCCGCGGGCGAGGGTCTGCACGAGCCGGGAGCGCTGTACCCAGAACCAGGCGGCGCGCATCGCGTCGGGCTCGTCGTCCAGGAGCCGCAGGGCCCGCTTGGTGATCTTCAGGGCGCGTTCGCGTTCGCCGCACAGGCGGCCCGCGACGGCGGCCTCGGCCATCAGGTCGAGGTAGCGCAGCGGGGTGGTCTCGGGGTCGCAGCCGCCGGGGGTCCCCCCACGCCCTTGAGGCAGTGGGGGCGGGTAGACCTCGGTGTAGTCGACGGGGCGCAGTTGGACACGGACGTCGTCGGGGGCGGCGTCCCACAGCTCCATCGCCCGCTCCAGGAGCCGCAGTTGCTCGGCGTAGGCGTGTCTGCGGCGGGCTTCGACGGAGGCGTTGAGGACGGCGGGCAGGGCCTTGGCGGCGTCGTGGGCGTGGTACCAGTAGCTGGCGAGGCGGGTGGTGCGCTGGTCGGGGGCGACGAGTGCGGGGTCGGCCTCCAGGGCGGTGGCGAAGCGGCGGTTGATGCGGGAGCGCTCGCCGGGCAGCAGGTCGTCGCCGACGGCCTCGCGGACCAGGGAGTGCCGGAAGCGGTAGCCGTCGCCGCCGGGCGAGGGGATCAGGATGTTGGCGCCGACGGCCGCGCGCAGGGCGTCGATGAGGTCGTCCTCACCGAGGCCGCTGACCTCGGCGAGCAGGTCGTACTCGACGGTGGAGCCGCCCTCGGCGACGGTCCGCGCCACCCGCTGGGCGTCCTCCGGCAGGTCCTCGACGCGGACGAGCAGCAGGTCGCGCAGCGAGTCGGTGAGGGTGGCGCAGCTGCTGCCGTGGGAGGAGGCGACGGCGAGTTCCTCGACGAAGAAGGCGTTGCCGTCGGAGCGCGCGAAGATGTCGTCGATCAGTTTCGGCGCGGGCTCGGCGCCGAGGATCCCGGCCATCTGGCGCCCGACCTCGTCACGGGTGAAGCGGGACACCTCGACGCGGCGGACCGTGCGCAGGCGGTCGAGCTCGGCGAGCAGGGGGCGCAGCGGGTGGCGGCGGTGGATGTCGTCGGCGCGGTAGGTGGCGAGGACGACGAGGTGGCCGCGGCGCAGCGTGCGGAAGAGGTAGGCGAGGAGGTGGCGGGTGGAGGCGTCGGCCCAGTGCAGGTCTTCGAGGACGAGGACGACGGTCTGCTCGGCGGCGAGGGCTTCCAGGAGGCGCGCGGTCAGCTCGAAGAGCCTGGCGGTGGCCTCTTCGCCGCTCCGCCCCTCGGTGCCGCGGAGCGGGGCCGCGTCGCACAACTCGGGCAGCAGCCGGGCCAGTTCCTCCTCCTGGCCCGCGGCCGCGGCGGCGAACTGGCCGGGCAGGGTGCGGCGCAGGGTGCGCAGGGCGGTGGAGAAGGGTGCGAAGGGCAGTCCGTCGGCGCCGATCTCGACGCAGCCGCCGACGGCGACGACCGCGCCGCGCGCGCAGGCCACGGCCGCGAACTCCTCCAGGAGCCGGGTCTTGCCGACGCCCGCCTCACCGCCGAGCAGCAATGCCTGCGGCTCGCCCGCGGCCGGATCGGCGGCGCGGGCGAGCGCGTCCTCTAGGGCGCCCAATTCGTCGGTCCGGCCGACGAAAACCGGGCTGACGGACCTGGTCTCCATGGCGGTGAGCATCGCACAGACCTGCGACTTCGCGGCAGGGCGTTTCCCGGTGGGCGAAACCGGGGCGGCCGGTTGCGGTGCGGCCCCGGCGGCCTCGGGCGCGGTGCCCGGGGCGGGGTTCACCCCGGGCACCGGGTGCGGGGCGGGCACGCCCGGCCTCTCAGGCGGCGTGGGTGAAGCGGTCCGTGATCCGTTCCGCTACGCGCCCGGGGCTCACCCGCCCCTCGGCCTCGTTGCCGCCTCGGCCCCGGCGGCCCGCGCGGGCCTTGCGGGCCTCCCGCACGAGGCGGTCGCGCTGGGCGACCTGAGCGAGTTCGGCGGTCCGCTGCTGGTGGAGTTCGTATTCGAACACGGTGTTCTCCCTGGCTTCTCGGTGGTGCTCGGTGGGTTTCGCCTTCTCTTTCGGCGATGACTCCACTTTCGGCTGCCAGGGGGGTGCGGCACATCGGGAGAGTGCCGCATCTTGGGGCGGGTGGGGGCCTTAGGGCAGGGGTGAGGAGGTCCTTAGGGCAGGTGAGGGCTTAGGCAGGGGGCCGGTGGGCCCGGTTCCGTGCCTGGGACGGGGTGTCGCCCCCGCTCGGCGGGCCCTCCACGGGGAACACGATGGGGCTCAGGAGGTGGCGGGTGCGGTGCGGCGTGGGTTCGTTGGTCGCCCTGGCCACGATCACCTCGCGCAGCTCGGCGATCATCTCCGCGAGCTCGTCGGGGCTGAGCCAGAGCGAGTACTGGCGAAAGCCCACCAGGTCGGCGACGGGGGCGGCGTCGCCCCGCTCGAGGTACATGTTGAACTCGGCCATGAGGGTCGCGGTCGCGACCGCGAAGGCGCGCCGGAAGTCGTCCAGGGACAGCGACGCGGCCGCCTCGGGGTCGAGCACCACGCGTCCCCGGTGCAGCCGGTAGTGGCGCTCCACGGAGCCGCGCACCGGCTGCTCGTCGGCCACGACCAGGAGCCCGGCCTCGGCCAGGAGGCTCGTGTGCCGGTACAGGGTGGCCTTGGAGACGTCGGGCAGCAGCGAGCGGAGCTCCGTGGTCGTGCGGGTACGTCCGTCGTACATCGCGTGGACGATGCGTATCCGTACGGGGTGCAGCAGGAGTTCGACCGTTTCCATGGGCCGATGTTCTCACCCTCGCAAAGACCGCGGGCCTCGCCCCCGCGTCCTCGTCGGACGGGAAAAGGCGAGGCCGGACGGGAGTTGACGGCGCGGCAGCGGCACGGCGCGCCGACTCGTCGTACGCCAACTCGTCGTGCGCTAACTCGTCGACGGCAGTCCCAGAATGATGTTCGTGTACTTCGCGATCGCCAGCACCAGGCCGATCACGCCGAGCGCGACTCCGGCCCACGCCACCGACTTGATCCACGGCGCCTGCGTCCGCCCCGGATCGCCGAACGCGGGCCGAAGCAGCACGCCGACGCCGACCACCAGGGCCGCGAGCGCGAAGAGACCACCGACCAGGGCGGTGGTCTTCCACGAGTCGCCGTAGACCTGCTCCACCTGCTGGGCCACGCTCGCGCCCTGGGAGGTCTTGAGCTGTCCCATCAGCGACTCGCGCGCGGACGCGACGGTGCCGAGCCAGCCGCCGGAGAGCCCGACCACGCCGAGGGCGGCCGCGACGACGGCGCCGGCGCCCTGGCCGACCCCGGCGGACGAGGCGGCGTCGTCGGCCGCGGTGCCCTCGAACTCGTCGTCCAGGTCGTCCTCGTCGACATCCGCGTCCGCGTCGGCGTCGGCGTCGGCCGTCACGGCGGCCTCGGACTTCCCCGCCTCGTCGGCGTCCGCGTCGGCCGTCACGGCGGCGTCCGCCCTCTCGGCCTCTCCGGCCGCCTCGGACTTCTTGAGGTCGACCTCCGCCTCGGCCCCGGTCTCAGAGGTTTCTGCGGACTCGTCAACTGCCTTGGTTCCCATGCCCCGCACCGTACGGACGCAGTATGAGAACTCCCTTACGGAGAAGACCCGTTTATGAGAACCGGCTTAATGCCGAGCGACACCGGCAGGCACCGCCCTACCCCTGGGCCTCTGCCGCCGCGGTGTCCGCCGCCTCCCGAGCGGCCCGCGCCTCTCGCCACTCCGGCGCGAGCACCGACCACACCTCCATGTCGTGCCGGATCCCCTGCCAGGGGAAGCTCTCCCGCAGCACCCCGTCGCGCACGAAGCCGAGCCGCTTCGCCACGCCCTTGCTGCGTTCGTTGCGGGAGGAGACCAGCCACTCCACGCGGTGCATGCCGCGCTGGTCGACGGCCCAGTCGATGATGACCCGCGACGCGGCGGTGACGAGCCCGCGCCCGGCGGCCGAGGGCTCCAGCCACACCCCGACCTCGCACGACTCGACGGCCGTGTCGAAGATCCGGAAGAGGACGCCGCCGACGAGCGTCCCGTCGAGCCAGATGCCGTAGAGGCGCCCGGTGTCGGCGGCCTGCCGCTCGGCGAAGCGCTGGAGGTGGGCCCGCGCCGACTCCACGTCCTTGACCTTGACGGTGAAGGGGACCCAGGGGCCCGCGTACTCACGCGCCCGCTCCACATGGGCGAACAGTTCCTCGGCCTGCCAGGGCTCGATCGGCCGCAGCTCGGCTCCTTCGCCCACGGATATCGCGAACATCCCGCTCCTCATACGTTCGGGCACGCCCGCGCGCCCTACCGCGCGCCCCCGTGCCGCTCAGCCGTCATGTCCTCCAGCGTGAGCGGAGCATCCTCCGTGGCACGCTGTCCGGGGATCGTCGCACGCACGCGCGTTTCGGGCACCTCAATACTGATGCGGGGCAGCCAGCGGTCCAGGCGCTCGGGCAGCCACCAGTTGGCGCCGCCGAGCATGTGCATCAGCGCGGGCACCAGGAGCGTACGCAGTACGAACGCGTCGAGCGCGACGGCCGCCGCCAGCGCGATGCCGAACATCGCGATCACCCGGTCCCCGCTGAGCACGAACGCCAGGAAGACCGAAATCATGATCACGGCCGCGGAGTTGATCACGCGGCTGGTCTCGGCGAGGCCCACCCGGACGGCGACGCGGTTGTCGCCGGTCTCCAGCCACTCCTCGTACATCCTGCTGACCAGGAACACCTGGTAGTCCATGGAGAGGCCGAAGAGGACCGAGACCATGATCACGGGCAGGAAGGGCTCGATCGGCCCGGCCCGGCCGAGGCCCATCAGCTCGCTCCCCCAGCCCCACTGGAACACCGCCACCACGACGCCGAACGCCGCCGCCACCGCCGCCACGTTCATCACGGCGGCCTTGAGCGGGATGCCGACCGAGCGGAAGGCGAGCAGCAGCAGGACGCAGCCGAGGCCGATCACGACGCCCACGAACAGCGGGAGCTTGCCGACGATGATCTCCGCGAAGTCGTCGTACCCGGCCGTCACACCGCCGACGTGCACGTCGAGGGAGGTGCCGGTCTGGGCCTTCGGCAGCACGTCGGAGCGGAGCCGGTCGACCAGGTCGCTGGTCTGCTGCGACTGGGGCGCGGAGTCCGGCACGACGGTGAGGAAGGCCGCGTTGCCGCCGTCGTCGTACGTCACCGGGCTCACGGAGGCGACGCCCTGCGTGGACTTCAGGGTGGTGCCGAGGTTGTCGAGGGCGAGCCGGTCGGCGGCGCCGTTGACCTCGGTGACGAGGGTGAGGGGGCCGTTCACGCCGGGGCCGAAGCCGTCGGCGAGGAGGTCGTAGGCCTGCCGGGTGGTGGCCGAGGAGGGGTTGTTGCCCTGGTCGGAGGTGCCGAGGTGGAGGGAGAGGGTGGGGATGACGAGCAGCGCGATCACGGCCACGGCGACGCCGCCGAGCAGCTTGGGGTGCCGCTCCACGAACGCCGACCAGCGGGCGGCGAGCCCCGTCGGCACCTCGGGCTCGGGCCCGTGCTCGGCCAGCCTGCGCCGCTCGCGGCGGCTGAGGGCGCGGGGCCCGATGAAGGAGAGCAGCGCGGGCAGCAGGGTCACCGAGGCGGCCACGGTCAGGATGACGGTGAGGGACGCGGCGATGGCGACGCCGTTGAGGAAGCTCAGGCGCAGGATCAGCATGCCGAGCAGGGCGATGCAGACGGTGGCGCCCGCGAAGACGACGGCGCGGCCGGTGGTGGCGACGGCCCGTTCGGCGGCCTCGGCGACCGGCAGGCCGCGTTTGAGGCCCTTGCGGTGCCGGGTCACGATGAACAGCGCGTAGTCGATGCCGACGCCGAGCCCGATGAGGGTGCCGAGCATCGGTGCGAAGTCGGCGACGGTCATGAAGTGGCCGAGCAGCACGATGCCCGCGTACGCCGTGCCGACGGAGACGAGCGCCGTGGCGATGGGAAGCAGCGAGGCGACCAGCGAGCCGAAGGCCAGGAAGAGCACGACGGCGGCGACGGCCACGCCGACGATCTCGGCGGTCTTGGCGCTCTTGGACTCGGTGAGGCTGATCGCGGCGCCGCCGAGTTCGATGTCGAGGCCGTCGCTCTCGGCGGCCTTGGCGGTGTCGACGACGGCCCGGGCCTCGGCCCGGTCGACGGAGTCGATCTGCTCACGGAAGGTGACGGTGGCGTACGCGGTCCGGCCGTCCGCGCTGATCTGGGCGGCGCCCCGCTCGGCGTAGGGGCTGGTGACGGAGGCGACGCCGGGGAGTTCCGCGATCTTGTCGAGGGTCTCCGTCATCGTCTGCTCGACGGCGGCGGAGCGGGCCTTCTGGTCCCCGGAGGCGTGCCAGACGACGGTGTCGCTGTCGCCGCCGAGGTCGGGGAAGCCTTCACCGAGGAGCTTCGTGGCGCGGTCGGACTCGGTGCCGGGCACTTCGTAGTTGTTCGAGTACGCGGAGCCGACGGCGCCGGCAGCGGCGGCCGTGCCGCCGAGTGCGAGAAGCCAGAGCAGTACGGCGACTAGGCGGTGCCGGACGCACCACCGGGCGAGTGCTGCCACGAACAGGCTCCCTGAGTGATTCCTGGATCTTCAGCGGGAGCAGCCGGGAAGCGTCGAGTGACCCGTAAAGACACATGAGCGACATGAGCGGGGAAATGGATCACGATCATCGCTTATGCGACGAGATGACCCGTGCGCAGACACTCTGACAGTCCCTGGAGATCCTTAGTCCTTTTCGTGGCCTTACTCACAAGATCACAAGGGGGGCCGCGGAGGGCTTCGCCGCACACGAAACCCTCCACGGCACAAGGCGTCAGCCCGAGACGCTCGCGCGACCGTTCTCGATGTGTCCCATCAGGCGCCGCCGGAAGCCCTTGTCTCCCTCGGCGGTGACCTCGATGTCGTACCAGCCGCGCTCGCCGCCCGTCTGCCAGGCGATGGTGCGGCTGCTCCCTGCCTTGATCCGTACCGTGCGGGTGCGCCGCCGGACGTCCGCCTCCTCCACGTATCCGAGCGGCTTGACCGTGAAGACGAGGTGCCCCTTGCCCCGGTTGGCCAGCGTGAGGTGGATCTCGCGCCGGGTGATCGCCGAGGAGAGGGCGGCCGCGCCTTCTCTCTGTCCTACGAATTCGCGGCGGAATCCGTTCGGCCCGGTGACGGTGAAGTGATACGCGTCACTTTTCTCGGGCAGGGTCCAGGAGCCGTCGTGCGCCACGTCCTGGTGCTGCGGAACGGGGAACTCGCCCGCGTACGGGTACAGCGCGAAGTGCGCGGCACGCCGTCCGCCGTTGCGCAGCCGTACCTTCAGGGCGCCGTCCTTGGTGCGCTTCAGGTCGGCGTCCGGCTGGTAGGGCAGCGGGCGGGCGCGGCGCACGCCGGGCTCCTGCGCGGGCATCGACTGCTTCTCCGGCGGCTTCGGCTGCCAGCGGCCGCTGAACACCGGGATGGCGCCGGGCTTGTCGACCTCGGGCTGGCGGTGGCCGCGGTGGAAGTCGAAGGCGCTGGTGAGGTCGCCGACGACCTTGCGGCGCCAGGGGCCGATGTTGGGCTCGCGCACGCCCGTCCACCGCTCCAGGAAGCGCACGACGGAGGTGTGGTCGAAGACCTCGGAGCACACGTAGCCGCCGACGGTCCACGGCGACACCACGAGCATCGGCACCCGCGCCCCGAGCCCGGTCGGCCGTCCCTGCCAGCGCTCCTCCCGCTCCTCGGGGGAGTCCCCGCCCGGCACGGGCGGCGGCACGTGGTCGAAGAAGCCGTCGTTCTCGTCGTAGTTGATGAAGACGGCCGTGCGCCGCCACACCTCGGGGTGCCGGGCGAGCGCGTCCAGGACCTTGTAGACGATGGTGGCGCTGTGCACCGGCGAGGACACCGACGGGTGCTCGGAGTCCAGGGCGGACGGCACCAGGTAGTTCACCTTCGCCAGCCTGCCGCGCGCGACGTCCTTGGCGAACCGGTCGGCCAGCGTGCCGGTGGGCACCCGCCGCAGCCCCCGCTCGAACAGGGACCGCTCCCGCTTGCTGAGCGTCTTGACGCCCTCGTCGAGCGCGGCGAGCAGCTTGCCCCGCTCCACCTCGTCCTTGGCGTCGCGCACCTTGGCGTAGAACGCCTCCATGAAGGTGTCGCCGGTCTTGGCGAGGACCTTGCGCGCGATGGCCTTGAAGGTGGTGAAGAACTCGATCTGGTTGTCGGTGAAGTTCTCCCACTCGGTGTACGTCTGCCAGCTGATCCCGGCCTTCTCCAGGCGCTCCGCGTACGTCCCCCAGTCGTAGCCGGGGTGCGTGCCCTCGGCGTACGCGTCGTTCTCGACGGCGCGCTTGCCGTTCGCCTCGAAGCCCGTCTTGCCGCTCCACAGGTGGTTGCGGTTGGGGCTGGTGGAGGTGTGGATGGAGGAGTGGTAGGCGTCGCAGACGGTGAAGGTGTCGGCGAGTTCGTAGTGCAGCGGGATGTCCTCGCGCGTGTAGTACGCCATCGTGGCCGCCGTCTTCGCGGTGATCCAGCCGTCCATCCAGCCGTCGTGCCAGGCCTTGGCGCCGCCGCTCCAGGAGTGGTCGAGGGCGCCGATGTACTGGAGGTCCTTCTGCTGCGCGGCGGCCGCCTCGCGCACCGGGAAGGGCAGCACCGAACGCAGCGGGCCGGGCTGCTCGAACACGCTCTTGCCGCCGGGCAGTTGGATCGCGTTGCGGTCGGAGAAGCCGCGCACGCCGCGCAGCGTCCCGAAGTAGTGGTCGAAGGACCGGTTCTCCTGCATCAGGATCACCACGTGCTCGATGGCGCCGAGCCCGCCCTTCGGCGGCTCCTTGGCGAGCGCCTGCTGGAGGGACGGCGGCAGGAACGAACCCACGGTGGCGGCGCCCAGGGCACCACCGCCCACAGCCATCAGCCGTCTGCGCGATATCTCCGCTGCCACGCCCAACCTCCAGTCGACACCCAATGGTTGTCCTTTGATCCATTGGTCTGCTGAGCTGGGACGGTAGTGACTCCTGATGGCTCATGGAAGACCGATGACCGAAGTCGGCGTGAACGTCGCCGCCACGCGAAGGGGCGCCGCACCTTCACGGTGCGGCGCCCCTTCGCGTACGGGAACGAGTCGGCGTCAGCCCTCGACGCCCAGCTGCTCCAGGATCAGTTCCTTGACGCGGGCCGCGTCGGCCTGGCCCCGGGTGGCCTTCATGACGGCGCCGACCAGCGCGCCGGCCGCCGCCACCTTGCCGCCGCGAATCTTGTCCGCGATGGCAGGGTTGCCGGCGATGGCCTCCTCGACGGCCGCCGTCAGCGCGCCCTCGTCGGAGACGACCTTCAGGCCGCGCTTCTCGACGACCTCGTCGGGCGTGCCCTCGCCCTTGAGGACGCCGTCGATGACCTGGCGGGCCAGCTTGTCGTTCAGCTCACCGGCGGTGACGAGCGCGGAGATCCGCGCCACGTGCTCCGGGGTGATCGGCAGCGAACCGAGGTCCACGCCCTGCTCGTTGGCGTTGCGGGCCAGCTCGCCCATCCACCACTTGCGGGCGGAGACGGCGTCCGCGCCCGCGTTGATCGTGGCGACGATCGGGCCGATGGCACCGGCGTTGAGGATCGACTGCATGTCGTGGGCGGAGACGCCCCACTCCTCGCGCAGCCGGTTGCGCTGGGCGAGCGGCAGCTCGGGCAGGGTGGCGCGCAGGGCCTCGACCCACTCGCGGGACGGGGCGACCGGCACCAGGTCGGGCTCCGGGAAGTAGCGGTAGTCCTCCGCCTCTTCCTTCACCCGGCCCGACGTGGTCGAACCGTCGTCCTCGTGGAAGTGCCGGGTCTCCTGGACGATCGTCCCGCCCGCGCCGAGGACGGCGGCGTGGCGCTGGATCTCGAAGCGGGCGGCCCGCTCCACGGAGCGCAGCGAGTTGACGTTCTTCGTCTCGGAGCGGGTGCCGAACTTCTCCTGGCCCTTGGGGCGCAGCGAGAGGTTCACGTCGCAGCGCATCTGCCCCTGCTCCATGCGGGCCTCGGAGACGCCGAGGGCCTTGATCAGCTCGCGCAGCTCGGCGACGTACGCCTTGGCGACCTCGGGGGCGCGCTCACCGGCGCCGACGATCGGCTTGGTGACGATCTCGATGAGCGGGATGCCCGCGCGGTTGTAGTCGAGCAGCGAGTGCGAGGCGCCGTGGATGCGGCCCGTCGCGCCGCCGACGTGCGTCGACTTGCCGGTGTCCTCCTCCATGTGGGCGCGCTCGATCTCCACGCGGAAGACCTCGCCGTCCTCCAGCTGGACGTCCAGATAGCCGTTGAAGGCGATCGGCTCGTCGTACTGGGAGGTCTGGAAGTTCTTCGGCATGTCCGGATAGAAGTAGTTCTTCCGGGCGAAGCGGCACCACTCGGCGATCTCGCAGTGCAGCGCGAGGCCGATCTTGATGGCGGACTCCACGCCGATCTCGTTGACGACCGGCAGCGCGCCGGGCAGGCCGAGACAGGTGGGGCAGGTCTGCGTGTTGGCGTCCTGCTTCAGCTCCGTGGAGCAGCCGCAGAACATCTTGGTCTTCGTGCCGAGCTCGACATGGACCTCAAGGCCCATGACCGGGTCGTACGTCGCGAGCGCGTCCTCGTACGACACCAGCTCGGGGGTGGTCGTGGCAGTCACGGTGTTGGAACTTCCCTCTCAGCCGAGCAGAACGTCGTCGTCGCCGATGCGCTTCAGCTCACGCACCAGGATGGCGATGCCCGTGACGATGGCGGCGGCGGAGACGACCGCGTCGACGAGCTTGAGCGTGTCGTGCTCGGCACGGGCCTTCTTGACCTGCTTGAGCGTGCTGAGCGCGCCGAACGCGGTGGTACCGATGGACAGATACGTGCCGGTCTTGGACTTCTTGAAGCCCTTGGCCTTGGTCAGTGTTTTCGACGGCTTGTTGCTCACAGCGACGGTGCCTCCTCAAGGAGCGGGTGCCCCCACTTTTCCACGAAGGCGGCCTCGACGGCGGCGCCCACCTTGTAAAGACGGTCGTCCTTGAGGGCGGGGGCGATGATCTGCAGTCCGACGGGCAGGCCGTCCTCGGGCGCGAGGCCGCAGGGCAGCGACATGGCGGCGTTGCCCGCCAGGTTGGTCGGGATGGTGCAGAGGTCGGCCAGGTACATCGCCATCGGGTCGTCGGCGCGCTCGCCGATCGGGAAGGCGGTGGTGGGCGTGGTCGGCGAGACGATCACGTCGACCTGCTCGAAGGCCTTCTCGAAGTCGCGCGTGATGAGCGTGCGGACCTTCTGGGCGCTGCCGTAGTACGCGTCGTAGTAGCCGGAGCTGAGCGCGTACGTACCGAGCATCACGCGGCGCTTGACCTCGTCGCCGAAGCCGGCCTCGCGGGTGAGCGCGGTGACTTCCTCGGCGGACCTGGTGCCGTCGTCGCCGACGCGCAGGCCGTAGCGCATGGCGTCGAAGCGGGCCAGGTTCGAGGAGCACTCGGACGGCGCGATCAGGTAGTAGGCGGAGAGCCCCAGGTCGAAGGAGGGGCAGTCCAGCTCGACGACCTCGGCGCCCAGGCTCTTCAGGAGCTCGACGGACTCGTCGAAGCGCTGCATCACCCCGGCCTGGTAGTGCTCGCCGCGGAACTGCTTCACGACGCCGACGCGCATGCCCTGGACCGAGCCGTTGCGGGCGGCCTCGACGACCGCGGGGACCGGGGCGTCGATGGACGTGGAGTCCATCGGGTCGTGGCCGGCGATGACCTCGTGCAGGAGGGCCGCGTCGAGCACCGTGCGGGCGCACGGGCCGCCCTGGTCCAGGGAGCTGGAGAAGGCCACCATGCCGTAGCGGGAGACGCCGCCGTAGGTCGGCTTGACGCCGACCGTGCCGGTGACGGCGGCGGGCTGGCGGATGGAGCCGCCGGTGTCGGTGCCGATGGCGAGCGGGGCCTCGTACGCCGCGAGGGACGCGGAGGAGCCGCCGCCGGAGCCGCCGGGGATGCGGGTGAGGTCCCAGGGGTTGCCCGTCGGGCCGTACGCGCTGTTCTCGGTGCTCGACCCCATGGCGAACTCGTCCATGTTGGTCTTGCCGAGGATGACGACGTCGGCGGCCTTGAGGCGCTTGGTGACCGTGGCGTCGTACGGCGGGATCCAGCCCTCGAGGATCTTGGAGCCGACCGTGGTCGGCACGCCCTCGGTGGTGAAGATGTCCTTGAGCGCGAGCGGGACGCCGGCGAGCGGGCCGAGCTTCTCGCCCCGCGCGCGCTTCTCGTCCACGGCGCGGGCCTGCGCGAGGGCGCCCTCGCGGTCGACGTGCAGGAAGGCGTGCACCTTCTCGTCGACGGCCTCGATGCGGGCCAGGTGGGCCTCGGTGACCTCGACGGCGGTGAGTTCACCGGCGGCGATCTTCGCGGCGATGTCGGCCGCGGTGAGCTTGATGATGGTGCTGTCCGTCATGACTTTTAGTCCTCCCCCAGGATCTGCGGCACCTTGAAACGCTGCTGCTCCTGTGCCGGGGCTCCGGAGAGCGCCTGCTCGGGGGTGAGCGACGGACGGACCTCGTCCGCGCGCATGACGTTCGTCAGCGGCAGCGGGTGGGAGGTCGGCGGTACGTCTTGGTCGGCGACCTCCGAGACGCGTGCGACCGCGCCGATGATGTCGTCGAGCTGTCCGGCGAAGTGGTCGAGCTCTTCGTCCTTCAGCTCCAGACGTGCAAGGCGGGCGAGGTGGGCGACCTCCTCGCGCGTGATGCCAGGCATGCAGCGATCCTCAGGGGTGAGTGTGATGGTTTCGCCCCCAATCCTATGGGGCTGGCCGCGCTGCCCGCGCCCGAGTTCCCTCCGACCCCTCGCGAGCGCTCCGGCAACGGATCCCGACCGCAGCCGTTGCGCCACCCGGCGGACTGTTCTCACGCTGCCCGGTGAGCCGCCGGTGAGCTGCCCGGACGGGGGCGGGGCGGGGCCGAGCATGCGTGCATGGGACTGCGTCAGGCTGGCTGGGGAACGGGGCGGGCTCGCACGGGGCCGCGGGGTGGCGAGGGGCGACGGGGGCTCGCACTCGCCGTGCCCCTCGGCGGCGTGGTCCTCCTCGCCGCTTCGCTGATCGCCTGGTGGTACGTCGTGACGGACCCGGCGTACACGGGGGCGCGCAGCCCGGCCGATCTGAGCGTGTACCTGGACGCCGCGGACGCGCCGGACCAGGGGCTGTACGAGGGCAAGTACGGGATCCACGGGCTGCCGTACCTCTATCCGCCGTTCGCCCTGCTGCCGTTCCGCGCCTTCGCGGGGGCGGATCTGACGGTGGCGGTGCGGGTGATGGCGGGGGTGTCGGTGGTGGCGATGGTGCTCGTCGCGTGGGCGGCGGTGCGGGTGGGGGCCGGGGCGCGGGCGGAGCCGCGGGCGGCGGGCGAGACGGTGGCGCGGGCGGGGATCCGGTGGTCGGCCGGGCCGGTCGCCGCCGGGTGCGCGTGCGCCGTCACCGGGGTCGCGCTGTGGACCGAGCCGGTGCTGCAGAACCTGGACTTCGGCCAGGTGAACCTCGTCCTCCTCGCGCTGGTCGTCACGGACCTCGCGACGGCCGACCGGCGGCCGTGGAAGGGGCTCGGCGTCGGTATCGCGGCGGGCCTGAAGCTGACGCCCGGCCTGTTCGTCGTGTACCTCCTCCTCACCCGGCGGTTCCGGGCGGCCGGCGTCGCGACGGCGGCGTTCGCGGGCACCGTGCTCGGCGGCTGGCTCGCGCTGCCGAAGGCCTCGGCGGACTTCTGGGGCGGGGCCCTCGCGGGCAGTCCCGGCGGCCGCGACTATCTGGCGAACCAGTCCCTGAACGGCGTCTTCGTCCGCCTCGGCTTCGGCGGCGACGGGGTCGGCGGGCCGGTGTGGGGCGCGGCCTGCGGGCTGCTGGTGGTGGCGGGGCTCGCCGCGGCGGCGGTGGCCTCGCGGCGGGGCCGCGAACTGGTGGCGATCTGCGTCGTCGGAGCGCTGACCCTGCTGTGCTCGCCGCTGTCGTGGACCCACCACTGGGTCTGGATCGTGCCGGCCCTCGTCCTCGCGGCCGACGCGGCGGCCCGGCGGGCCACGGCGCGCGCCTGGCTGTGGGTGGCTGGCCTGTTCGCGCTGTTCGCGGCGTGGCCGATCCGCATCGACGGCTTCGGCACCTGGGACCCGGCCCGCCCACTGCTCCCGTACGGACTCCTCTGGTACACCCCCCACTGGCACCGCGAACAGGACTGGGACCCCTTCCACTTCCTGTCGGGGAACTTCTATGTGTGGGTGGGGCTGGGATTCGTGGTGTGGGCGGTGTGGGCGTTCGGGGGGTGGGGGCGCGCGGTGCGGCCCGGAGGGGGTGCGCGGGCGGCGCGGACGGTGCGGGGTGCGCCCGGCGCGCGGGACGCCGGGGCGGGAGCGGGGGCTTCGGTGCCGGGGCCCGGAGGTGGGGGCGAGGTCGGGGTCGCGGCGGAAGTCCGGGAGGGAGTGGCTGCGGAGCAGGGGGGTGGGCGGGGCACTTCCTAGGCAGGCCGGGGTGGGGTGGGGTGGGCAGCGCGCGCACGGGCGGGGCACGCGCTGTGCAGGACCGGGACGCGAGCGGGTGCCCCCCTTCGTGTCGGGGCGGGATCAGGTCCTGTACGACGGGTCGGCGTGAGTTCGAGGTGCTGAACGCGTACGGCGCCGGGGCGCGGGGGCACGGACCGAGGGCTCCGAAGTACAAGGGCGGGCCCGCCTCGCCGGAGTACGGGTCGGGCCCGGGGCGGGGCGGCCGCTACGTCACTTGGCCGCGCGGGTCGGGGACGGGTCCGGGGTCTCCGGGGCGGGCGTGGACGGGGGGTCCACCGCGCGGTGCCAGCCGCGTTCGCCGCGGGTGCGCAGCCACGCCGTCGTCTCGTTCGGCGGCATCGCGGCGGCGACCAGCCAGCCCTGGACGGCGTCGCAGCCCAGGTCGCGCAGGCGCTCCCAGGTCTCGTCGTCCTCGACGCCCTCGGCGACGACGAGCAGGCCGAGGGAGTGCGCGAGGTCGACCGTGCAGCGCACGATCTCGGCGTCCTCGTTGTCCACGGCGAGGCGGGCCACGAACGACCGGTCGATCTTCAGCTCGCTGACGGGCAGGCGGCGCAGGTGCACCAGCGAGGAGTAGCCCGTGCCGAAGTCGTCGAGGGACATCTTCACGCCGTGGCCGGTGAGCCCGGCGAGGGTGTCGGCGGCGCGCTGCGGGTCCTCCAGGAGTACGTGCTCCGTTATTTCCAGCTGGAGCGCCCCCGCGGGCACCCCGTGCCGGGCCAGGCGCGCGGCGACGGCGCCCGCGAAGCCGGGGGTGTGCACGTCGCGCGGCGACACGTTCACCGCGACCGGGACCTTCAGGCCCTGCGCCCGCCACCTGGCGACCTGGGCGAGGGCGGACTCCAGGACGTACTCCGTGAGGTGCGGCATCAGGCCGGACGACTCGGCGATGGCGATGAACTCGTCCGGTGGCACCTTGCCCCGCTCCGGGTGCACCCAGCGCACCAGCGCCTCCAGGCCCGCGACCTGCCCGTCGAAGCGGACCTTCGGCTGGTAGTGCAGTTCCACGTCGCCCGCGTCGAGGGCGCGGCGCAGGTCGCCGAGGAGGCCGAGCCGGTCGGGGGTGTTGGAGTCGCGCTTGGACTCGTACACCTCCACGCCCGTGCGGTCCCGCTTGGCCTGGTACATCGCCACGTCCGCGCGCCGGAGCAGCCCTTCGGCGTCGAGCGCGTGGTCGGGGAAGACGGCGAGACCGGCGCTCGCCTCCAGGACGAGGGTGAGGCCGTCCAGGTCCAGGGGCGAGCCGAGGGCGGCGACCAGGGAGCGGGCGACACGCGTGGCCGACGTGGTGGAGTCGGCGACCGGGAGCAGCACCGCGAACTCGTCGCCGCCGAGCCGGGCCGCCTCCGCGCCGCGCGGCAGCGCGAGCCGCAGCCGGTCGGCGATCTGCAGCAGCAGGCGGTCACCCGCGAGGTGGCCGAGGGTGTCGTTGACCGAGCGGAAGCGGTCCATGTCGATCAGCATCAGGGCGGAGCGCGCGCCGATGCGCTCGGCGTCGTCGAGGGCCGTCCAGGTCCGCTCCAGGAGCCACTGCCGGTTGGGCAGTCCGGTCAGCGGGTCCCGCAGCTGCTCCTCGGCTCTGGCGCGCGCGATCCACAGCGTCGAGTCCAGGGCGACGAGGGGGATGGTGAACAGCGGCAGGAGCAGCGGCAGGGACATCGCGACGACGCAGATGAGCGGCGCGATGCCGAGCAGGGCCACGCCGAGCAGGCCCTGTCTGACCAGCGCGGTGCGGGTGACCGTGGGCAGCGCGCCGGTGCGCGGGGCGTGCACGTACCAGAGCAGGACGCGGGTGACGGCGAGGTACGCGACGGCGACGAGGGCGACCTCGGGCGCCGTGTAGAGGTCCCAGCTCTCCGGGTTCCAGGGGGCGTCGGCGGTCGGCGCGGTGCCGAACGCCGCGAGGGTGAGGGCGCCCGCGCCGATGCCGAGGATGTCGACGGCGCCGTGCAGCACGCCTTGTCGCCAGCGGTGGCGGCGGGCGACGCCGACGAGGACGACGACGGTCAGGCTGACCATGCCCGCGGGCATCCAGCCGTACAGCAGGAGCACGGCGACGGTCAGCGCGCCGCCGGAGCCGGTGCCGCCCCACCAGCGGTCGCGGCCGAGCGCGACGAGGTGGCCGACGATGAGGCCGGTCAGGACGGCGAGGGACCAGCCGACGGTGCCGGAGGGGAAGAGCGGGTGGCCGCCGGTGAACGCGTGGAAGAAGCCCGTGCCGAGGACGACGGCGGCCGCCGCGACGACGGCCGCGGGCAACAGCTGCCAGCCCCCGCGCTCCTCGGCCTCGTCCGCGCCCCCGTCCACCCCGGACCCGTCGAGGGCGCCCTGGCCCCGCACGCCGGTTGCGCGCCCGCCGCGCCACAGCCCGCGCCGCGTGCCGCCGCCCGAGGAGTCCGCCCCGCCTGCGCCACGCAGGGCTTCCCGCGCGGTCGGGGCGTCCCCGCCGGCGGCAGGGCCTCCGACGGCACCACCTCCGCCCCCTCCGCTCGCGACCCCGCCGGTCCCGACACCACCGGCACCGGTCTCCACGCCTCCGGTGCCCACACCGCCAGTCCCCACGCCGCTGGCGCCTCCGGCACCCTCGGAGCCACCCGCGACGCCCCGTACGCCCGCAGGACCCGCTCCGTCGCCGAATCCGGCGCCACCGGCCGCGAGGACGGTCGGACTCCCGCCACCGGCAGCGGTCACCGCACCCGACGTCGCCACACCTGCCGTCACCACGCCCGAAGTCGCCAGGGCACCCGAAGCCGTCACCGCGCCCGACGCCGTCACCGCGCCCGACGCCGTCACCGGGCCGGAAGCCGCCACGGAGCCCGAAGCCGTCGCCGGACCCGAAGCCACTGCCTGACCCGACGTCACGACCGCCCCGGAAGCGCTCACCGCGCCCCGCGCCACCGCCGCGGCCTCCACGAGACCCGCACCCGACGGAGCGTCAACTCCCGCTGCCCGTAAGGCCGGTGCGACGGCGGACGACACGCCGCCCACCGTGGGGTCCGTCTCGTCCTTGTCGGGCCAGGGCGCACCGTGGCCACCCGCTCCCCGCCGTTCGTCCTCGGCATTCGCCGTCACACCAGCCTCCGCCGGGACCGCAGTTCCGTGACCGCCGGTTCCCCGCACAGGCGCCCGTCGTCCGCCCGGCTCCGGTCCCTCACCAACTGACCTACCCCGTATGCCCGTTACTTCCTCCTGCTGAGCCGCATCGGGGCCGGAAACGGCCGCCCGGCCGAGGATCGCGTCCGGGTCCGCGCCGCCCGAGGTCCAGGCCCGCTCGCGGGGGCGGAAGCCGGGCGCCTCCTCGGCCCGCGCGGCCGCCGCGTCATTCGGGTCGCGCACCGCGCCGCGCGCGGGCCCACGCCGGGCGCCGAGCACACGTCGCAGGCGCGACCGCAGCCATGAGTCCGGGGCGACGCTCTCGGTCGGTTCCATTCCCGTCCCTCTCACAGCCGGCGGTGCCCACGCCACGCGGAGCCACGCGGACTTGAAGATCCCTGGACAGCCGCGTCCGAAAACCCCGCCCCGGCTCTCGGCGAGCAGGGGGGACCCCATCCGCAGCGGGGCACGGCAGGCGCACACCTCAACAGTAGGCCGCAGAAGGCTTCCACGGGCAGCGGTCGTCTACGGTTGCCCGAATGCGACCCGGCCACCCGTATGCATCTGATATGCGCTGAACGGGTGGCCTTCAACCGCTATTCTTCGGCCGGAAGTGCGGCTTCCCGGGCGGCCTCCACCCCTTGTTCGAGCAGGACGGCGAAGCCGTCCTCGTTGAGAACCGGAACCTTCAGTTGCATGGCCTTGTCGTACTTCGAACCGGGGTTGTCCCCCACAACGACGAATCCCGTCTTCTTTGAAACGGAACCGGTGACTTTCGCACCGCGGCTCTGCAGAGCTTCTTTCGCGCCATCCCGGGTGTGGTTCTCCAGGGTGCCCGTGACGACGACGGTGAGTCCTTCCAGGGGACGCGGCCCCTCGTCCTCGCCCCCGCCCTCTTCCTCCATCCGGACTCCGGCGGCCCGCCACTTGCGGATGATCTCCTGGTGCCAGTCCTCGGCGAACCACTCCTTGAGGGACTTCGCGACGATCTCGCCGACGCCGTCGGTGTTGGTCAGCTCCTCCTCCGTGGCCTGCTCGATGCGGTCGATGGAGCGGAACTCACGGGCCAGCGCCTCGGCCGCGACCGGGCCCACATGGCGGATGGAAAGGCCGGTGAGGACACGGGCGAGCGGGCGTTCCTTGGCCGCGGCGATGTTCTCCAGCATGGCGAGGGTGTTCTTCTTCGGCTCGCCCTTCTGGTTGGCGAAGAAGAACACCACCTTTTCCTCGCCGGTCTTGGGGTCGCGCTTGGGCAGGCCCGAGTTCTGGTCGAGGACGTAGGACTTGATCGGGAGGAGTTCCTCGACCTTCAGGTCGAAGATGTCGCCCTCGTTCAGGATGGGCGGCGTGGCGGGCTCCAGCGGGGAGGTGAGCGCGGCCGCGGCGACGTAACCGAAGTTCTCGATGTCCAGGCATTTACGGCCCGCGAGATAGAACAGGCGCTCGCGCAACTGGGCGGGGCACGTCCGTCCGTTCGGGCAGCGGAGGTCGATGTCGCCCTCCTTCATGGGCCGCAGCGCCGTGCCGCACTCGGGGCACTCGGCGGGCATCACGAACTCGCGCTCGCTGCCGTCGCGCAGGTCGACGACCGGGCCGAGGATCTCCGGGATGACGTCGCCCGCCTTGCGGAGCACCACCGTGTCACCGATGAGGACGCCCTTGGCCTTGACCACGTCCTGGTTGTGCAGCGTGGCGAACTCGACCTCGGAGCCCGCGACGGTGACGGGCTCCACGACGGCGTACGGCGTGACGCGGCCGGTGCGGCCGACGCCGACTCTGATGTCGACGAGCTTGGTGTTGACCTCCTCGGGCGCGTACTTCCACGCGATGGCCCAGCGGGGGGCGCGGGAGGTGGAGCCGAGGCGGCCCTGGAGCGGGATCTCGTCGAGCTTGACGACGACGCCGTCGATCTCGTGCTCCACGGAGTGGCGGTTCTCGCCGAAGTGCGTGATGAACGCGCGGACCTCGTCGAGGCCGCCGACCACCTTGTTGTGCTTGGCGGTGGGCAGGCCCCACTCGCGCAGCAGGCCGTACGCCTGCGAGAGGCGGTCGATGTCGAAGCCCTCGCGGGCGCCGATGCCGTGCACCACCATGTGCAGCGGGCGGGTCGCCGTGACCCGGGGGTCCTTCTGGCGCAGCGAACCCGCCGCCGCGTTGCGCGGGTTGGCGAAGGGCTTGTCGCCGGCCGCCACCAGGCGGGCGTTCAGCTCCTCGAACTTCTCCATGGGGAAGAAGACCTCGCCGCGGATCTCGACGAGGGCCGGGATCCGGTCGCCCTTGAGGCGCTCGGGGATGTCCGCGATGGTGCGGACGTTGGGCGTGATGTCCTCGCCCGTGCGACCGTCGCCGCGGGTGGCGGCACGGGTCAGCCGGCCGTGCTCGTACGTCAGGTTGACCGCGAGGCCGTCGATCTTCAGCTCGCACAGGAAGTGGTGGTCGCCGGTGCCCACTTCCTTGGCGACGCGGTCGGCCCAGGCGGCGAGCTCCTCGTCGTCGAAGGCGTTGTCGAGGGAGAGCATCCGCTCGCGGTGCTCGACGGAGGCGAAGTCGGTCTCGTAGGCCCCGGCGACCTTCTGGGTCGGCGAGTCCGGCGTGCGCAGCTCCGAGTAGCGCTCCTCCAGGGCCTCCAGCGAGCGCAGCAGCTTGTCGAACTCGGCGTCGCTGATGACCGGCTGGTCCTTCACGTAGTACCGGAAGCGGTGCTCCTCGATCCGCTCGGCCAGCTGGGCGTGCTCGTCGCGTGCCTCGGCGGGCACCGTGCCTTCCTGTTCGACAGCCACCGTCTCGTCCTCCCGTTGCCTTCAGACCCAGTTGCTCAGCGTTACTCAGGAGAGTCCGCGAGTGATCTCGCCGCCCGGGCGCAGTGGGCGAGCGCCGCGCGGGCATATGCGGGCGAAGCGCCCGCGAGACCGCACGACGGCGTGACCGTGACCGACTCCGCGAGTGACCCCGGATTCAGCCCCAGCCTGCGCCACAGCGTCCTGACACCCATGACGCTACCGGCAGGGTCTGACAATGGACCGTCCGTGCCCGGTACGACACCGGCGAACAGCTTCGTGCCGGCCTCGACGGCCTCTCCCAGTACCTCGTCATCACGCTCGGTGAGCAGCGAGAAGTCGAACGACACGGCGTCGGCGCCCGCCCTGCGCAGCAGCGCGAACGGTACGTCGGGCGCGCAGGAGTGGACCAGCGAGGGTCCTTCGTGGACGGCGAGGACGTCGCGCAGCGCGCTCTCGACGAGCTGCCGGTCCACGGCACGGTGCGTGCGGTACTGGCTCGCGGTCCTGATCCGTCCGCGCAGCACCGCGGTGAGCGAGGGCTCGTCGAGCTGGAGGACGAGGTCCGCTCCCGGTACCCGCCGCTTGACCTCCGCGAGGTGGCCGCGCAGTCCTTCCGTGAGTGATCCGGCCAGGTCACGGCAGGCGCCGGGGTCGGAGAGCGCGGCCTCGCCGTTGCGCAGCTCCAGGGCGGCCGCGAGCGTCCAGGGGCCGACGGCCTGGACCTTCAGCGGGCCCGTGTAGCCCTGGGTGAACTCCTCCAGGGCGTCCAGGTCCTCGCCGAGCCAGGACGCCGCGCGGCGCGTGTCGCGTCCCGGCCGGTCGCCGAGGCGCCAGCCGCTGGGCTCCACGCGCGCGTACAGCTCGACGAGCAGCCCGGCCGTGCGGCCGATCATGTCGGCGCCGGGTCCGCGCGCGGGCAGCTCGGCCAGGTACGGCATGCCCTCATCGGCACCGTCGAACGTGCCGGTCACCGTCTTCGCCGTCTCGCGGGCGTCGCCGCCGGGCATCGATCCGACGCCGGTGGCGCCGCCCCACCGCATCACGCTCACCGCCTCGCTCACCGTCCGGGCCGCACCGTGAGGTCGTTGACCTCGGCGTCGCGCGGCAGGTCGAGGGCCATCAGGATCGTGGTGGCGACCGACTCGGGGTCGATCCACCGCGCGGCGTCGTACTCCTTGCCCTCCTGCTGGTGCACCTTGGCCTGCATGGGGCTCGCCGTGCGCCCGGGGTAGACGGAGGTGACGCGCACGCCGTTGCCGTGCTCCTCGTTGCGCAGGGAGTCGGCGAGTGCCTTCAGGCCGTGCTTGGAGGCCGCGTACGCCGACCACTCGGCGCTCGCGCGCAGGCCCGCGCCGGAGTTCACGAAGATCACGTGACCTTCGGCGACGCGGAGTTGGGGCAGGAAGTGCCGGGTCAGCTCGGCGGGCGCGATCAGGTTGACGTTCAGCTGGTGGCGCCAGGTCTTGGGGGTGAGGTCGCCGACGGGGCCGAGGTCGACGACGCCCGCGATGTGCAGGAGCGAGTCCACGCGGTCCGGGAGGCTCTGGTGCGAGAAGGCCCAGGAGAGCCTGTCGGGGTCGGCGAGGTCGCCGACGAGGGTGCTCGCGCCCGGGAACTCGGCGGCGAGCTCCTTGGCGCGGCCCGCGTCGCGCGCGTGCAGCACGAGGGTGTCCCCGCGCGCGTGGAGGCGGCGGGCGACGGCCGCGCCGATGCCGGAGCCCGCCCCGGTGATCACATGAGTTGCCATGTGCCCATCGTCGCATTGCGCCCGGTCAGCGCGTGCCCATGGCCTCCTCCAGGTACGCGAGGGCGCCCACCGGCTCCTCCGCGAAGAAGACCAGGTCGGTCAGCGGCACCGGCAGGAAGCCCTCGTCCTCCAT
The DNA here is from genome assembly GCF_030388665.1 of Streptomyces flavofungini. Lineage (NCBI taxonomy): Bacteria > Bacillati > Actinomycetota > Actinomycetes > Kitasatosporales > Streptomycetaceae > Streptomyces > Streptomyces flavofungini. Next base: position 2,817,311 of record NZ_CP128846.1, read on the forward strand.
GCGGCGGAACCGCTCCTTCAACCCGTCGTAGAACCCGCCGGAGTTGAGCAGCACCACCGGCTTGCTGGTGCGGCCGTGCTTCTTCAGCTCCAGGATCTCGGTGGCCTCGTCGAGGGTGCCGGTGCCGCCCACCATGATCACGACCGCGTCGGCCTTCTCCAGGAGCAGCGCCTTGCTCCCCAAGGTCTTAAGGACCAGGGGGACCCCCTGGCGAGGTCCTTGGCGCTCACCATGTCGTCGACGCCGGGCCTGGCCTTGGCGGCGAGGAAGTCGACCGAGCCGCCCATGAGGCGGCCGTCGGCCTCCTGCACGCCGTCCGCGACGACCTTCATCAGGCCCACGTCCGAACCTCCCCACACCGGCGTGTGACCACCCTTGCCGAGCAGCTCGGCGAACTCGCGGGCGGGGCGGGTGCAGGTCTCGGGCAGGTCGGCGGCGGAGAGGAAGACACAGATGTTCATGGCGTCCACCGTGCGTTTCGGCTCCGGCGCTCCGGCAGCGCCCGGAACCGGGAAGAACGATCCCCGCGGGCGTGCTGAACCAGGAAGACGACTCCTACGGAGACTCAACGGAAGGGCACCACCGTGACCCAGGGACACCTCATCACCGTCGAGCAGGGCACCCAGCACGTGCGCGTGACACAGGACGGCCAGGTCGTGGCCGAGAGCACGCGCCCGCTGCTGCTGCGCGAGACGGGCTTCCCGGTGCGCTACTACCTGCCTCCGGAGGATGTGCGCACCGACCTCCTCACGCCGTCCGACACGCACACGTACTGCCCCTTCAAGGGGACGGCGTCCTACTGGTCGCTGCCGGGAACCCCGGACGCCGTGTGGGCGTACCCGGAGCCGAAGCCCGACGTGGCTCAGATCAAGGACCACTTCTGCTTCTACGAGGTCACGGAGGTGACCCCGAACTGACCGACGGGGGCGCGGGGAGTCCCCGGAGGGGCGCGGAACTGCGCGACAAGCCCCTTCCGCCCCGCGGGACAACCCCCCACCGGCCCGCGGGCACCCCTCCTCCGCACCGAGCGGAGCGCTACGCGGCGGCCGCCGTGAACGTCCTGCGGTAGGCGGCCGGAGAGACGCCGAGTACGGACCGCATGTGCTGGCGCAGCGAGTTGGCGGTGCCGAAGCCCGCGCGGTGGGCGACCAGGTCGATGGGCAGGTCGCTGGTCTCCAGGAGGTGGCGGGCCAGTTCGAGGCGCTGAGCCGTGAGCCACCGGCCCGGCGTGGTGCCCACCTCGTCGCGGAAGCGGCGCGTGAACGTGCGCAGGCTCATGCGCGCGTGGTCGGCCATCTCGCCCAGCGTCAGCGGCTCCTGGAGCCGCTGCAGCGCCCACGCGCGCGTGTTCGCGGTGGTGGCGAGGGTCGCCTCGGGGACGGGCCGCTCGATGTACTGCGCCTGCCCGCCGTCGCGCCAGGGCGGCACGACGCAGGTGCGGGCGACGTGGTTGGCGACGGCGCTGCCGTGGTCGCGGCGCACCAGGTGCAGACACAGGTCGACCCCGGCGGCCACCCCGGCGGAGGTGAGGATGTCGCCGTCGTCCACGAAGAGCACGTCCTCGTCCACGCGCACGCGCGGGTAGGTGCGCTGGAAGTGCGGGGCGACGTGCCAGTGGGTCGTCGCGGGGCGGCCGTCGAGGAGCCCGGCGGCGGCCAGGACGTAGGAGGCGCTGCAGAACGACACCAGGCGGGCGCCGGTCCTGATCCGGCCGAGCGCGGCGGCGACCGGCTCCGGGAGCAGGCCGCCGGCCAGGCCCTTGTCGAGTTCGCTCGTCGGCGGGATCACGACCGTGTCGGCGCTCTCCAGGGCCTCGGATCCGTGCTCGACGGCTACGGAGAAGCCCGCTTCCGTCCGCACGGGGCGGCCGTCCACGGTGCACACCACGATGTCGTACAGCGGGTGTCCCGCCTCGTCCCGCGCGGTGCCGAAGACACGCGAGGCGATGCCCAGCTCGAAGGCGTACACACCCTCCAGGGCGAGGACGACGACGCGGTGCGTGCTCCGAGATGCCATGGCCAGATTCTGTCACATGATGGCCAAACTGCCAGCACCGCGCGTGGTCCCGCGGGCGCACCCTGGTGGTCGCTCAACAGAAAGGACCAGATCGATGAGCTCCCGTACGACCGCCACCATGCGTGCCGTCAGCCCGCGCGCGTGGGGCGCCCCCGACGTCCTCGTCCCCGTCGAGGTGGACCGGCCCGAGCCAGGGATCACCGAGATCCTGGTGAAGGTGCACGCGGCCGGGGTGAATCCGGTGGACTGGAAGACGCGGGCCGCGGGCGAGTTCGGGACGTGGGGGGACACCCCGATCCTCGGCTACGACGTGTCCGGCACGGTCGAGGCCGTGGGCCCCGGGGTGACGCTGTTCGCCCCCGGGGACGAGGTGTTCGGCATGCCGCGCTTCCCGGAGCAGGCGGGCGGCTACGCCGAGTACGTCGTCGCCCCGGCCCGGCGCTTCGCCCGCAAGCCCGCGAACATCGACCACGTGGAGGCCGCCGCGCTGCCCCTGGCGGCGCTCACCGCCTGGCAGGGCCTGATCGAGACGGCGGGGCTGCGCGCGGGCCAGCGCGTCCTGATCCACGCGGCGGCCGGGGGCGTCGGCCACCTCGCCGTGCAGATCGCCAAGGCGCAGGGCGCGTACGTCATCGGGACGGCGCGCGCCGACAAGCACGACTTCCTGCGCTCCCTCGGCGCGGACGAGCTGATCGACTACACGACGACGGACTTCGCCGAGGCCGTACGGGACGTGGACGTGGTCCTCGACGGCGTCGGCGGGGCGTACGGCGACCGCTCACTGCCCGTGCTGCGGCGCGGCGGCCACCTGGTGACGCTGCCCGACCCGGGCGGCCTGCCGGACGCCGCGCGGGCACGGGAGGCGGGCGTCCACGCGGGCTGGACCATCGTGGAGCCGGACCGGCACGGGATGCTGGAGATCGCCCGGCTGGTGGAGGAGGGGCGCCTGCGCGCGGAGGTCGCCGAGACGTTCCCGCTGGAGCGGGCGGCCGAGGCGCACGCCTTGGGCGAACTCTCCCGCACCCAGGGCAAGCTGGTCCTCACGGTGGCGTGACGCGTAGGGGTTGCGCCCCTCTCCCCCGCATCGCCGCTCCGCGGCTCGTCCTCGATCGCCGGACGGGCCGAATACCCTCGGCCGACGTCCGGCGAGGATCTCAGCCCGTCCGGCGTTTGAGGACGAGGCGCGGAGCGCCGATCAGGGGGAAAGGGGCGCCGCCCCATAGCCCGGGCCGACCGAGCCCAGGCTCAGGCCGGCGCAGCGGCCCGCTCCGTCGCGGCGATGGTCGCCGAGCCGACCACACGCGTGCCGTCGTACAGGACGATCGCCTGCCCGGGGGCGACCCCCCGCACCGGCTCCTCGAAGGACACCCGCAGTTCGTCGCCCACCAGCTCCGCCGTCACCGGCGTCTCGCCGCCGTGGGCGCGCAGCTGCGCGGTGTAGGTGCCCGCCCCGGTGGGGGCGGCACCGCACCAGCGGGGCTTGATGGCCGTCAGGAACGTCACGTCGAGGGACGCGGCGGGGCCGACCGTCACGCGGTTGTCGACCGGGGAGATGTCCAGGACGTAGCGGGGCTTGCCGTCGGGCGCGGGCGTGCCGATGCGCAGGCCCTTGCGCTGGCCGATCGTGAAGCCGAAGGCGCCCTCGTGGCTGCCGACGACCGCGCCGGACTCGTCGACGATGTCGCCCTCCGCCTTGCCGAGGCGGGAGGCGAGGAAGCCCTGGGTGTCGCCGTCGGCGATGAAGCAGATGTCGTGCGAGTCCGGCTTCTTGGCGACGGCGAGGCCCCGGCGCTCGGCCTCCGCGCGGATCTCGTCCTTCGTGGTGACGGTGTCGCCGAGCGGGAACATCGCGTGCGCGAGCTGCCGGTCGTCGAGCACCCCGAGGACGTAGCTCTGGTCCTTGGCCATGTCCGAGGCGCGGTGCAGCTCGCGCACCCCGTCCTCGCCCGTGACCACCTGGGCGTAGTGGCCGGTGCAGACCGCGTCGAAGCCGAGGGCCAGGGCCTTGTCCAGGAGCGCCGCGAACTTGATCTTCTCGTTGCAGCGCAGGCAGGGGTTCGGGGTGCGCCCGGCCTCGTACTCGGCGATGAAGTCCTCGACCACGTCCTCGCGGAAGCGCTCGGCGAGGTCCCACACGTAGAACGGGATGCCGATGACGTCCGCCGCGCGGCGGGCGTCGCGCGAGTCCTCGATGGTGCAGCAGCCGCGCGCGCCCGTGCGGAACGACTGCGGGTTCGCCGACAGCGCCAGGTGCACACCGGTCACGTCGTGCCCCGCTTCGGCGGCACGGGCGGCGGCGACGGCGGAATCCACCCCGCCGGACATGGCGGCGAGGACACGGAGCGGGCGGCTGGTGCGCGGCGGGGCCGACGGGATCTGCGAAGTCATAGCCCTAACAGGGTACGGGTCCGTGGGAACCCGGCGCCCCTGAGTATGCGTTGAGGATCACATGGGGGACGAGAAGGCGGAGAGCACCGAGGACGGCGGCCAGGCCCCGTCCGAGCCCGAGCGCGCGGTCAGCCGGCGCGCGGTGCTGCTCGGCGGCACGGCACTCGTGGGCGTGGGCACCGCGGTGGTCGCCCGCGACGAGCTGGGGCGCCTGTGGTGGCGGGTCCCCGGAGTGGTGAAGAAGCGCGAGGAGGGCGTGGTCGACGCCCGGGGCGCGCAGTGGATAGCGGCGTCCTCCGCGAACTGGCGGCGGGCCGACCGCCCCGACGACTACGAGATCGACCGCGTCGTCATCCACGTCGTGCAGGGCGGGTACCGCACCGCCCTGAAGGTCTTCAAGGACCCCGGCCACGGCGCCGCCGCGCACTACGTGGTCCGCAAGGACGGCCACATCGCCCAGATGATCCGCGAGCTCGACGTGGCGTTCCACGCGGGCAACAGGAGCATGAACGAACGCAGTGTGGGCATCGAGCACGAGGGCTTCGTGGAGAAGAAGGAGTCGTTCACGGACGCGATGTACGAGGCGTCCGCGCGGCTCACGGCGGGGATCTGCGAGCGGTACGACATCCCGGTGGACCGGGAGCACATCATCGGGCACGTGGAGGTGGAGGGGACGGATCACACGGATCCGGGGCCGCACTGGGACTGGGACCGGTATCTGCGGCTTGTGCGGCGGGAGCGGGATCGGCCCCGTCGGCCTGCGCGGACCGGGGCGCCTGCCCAGCGGAAAGGTGAGCGCGGGGAGAACCGCCCCGGAGCGGACAGCGCCTAGCTCAAGCCCGCCGTCCGCGCCCGCTCCACCGCCGGGCCGATCGCCGCCGCCACCGCGTCCACGTCCGCCTTCGTCGACGTGTGTCCGAGGGAGAACCGCAGGGTGCCGCGGGCCAGGTCCGGGTCGGTGCCGGTGGCGAGGAGGACGTGGCTGGGCTGGGCGACGCCCGCGGTGCACGCCGAGCCGGTGGAGCACTCGATGCCCTGCGCGTCCAGGAGCAGCAGGAGCGAGTCGCCCTCGCAGCCGGGGAAGGTGAAGTGGGCGTTGGCCGGAAGGCGCCCCGCGGGGTCGGGGTCGCCGCCGAGGATCGCGTCCGGGACGGCGGCGCGGACGGCCGCGACGAGTTGGTCGCGCAGCGCGCCGATCTCGCGGGCGAACCACTCGCGGCGCTCGGCGGCGAGCCGCCCGGCCACGGCGAACGCGGCGACCGCGGGCACGTCCAGGGTGCCGGAGCGCACGTGCCGCTCCTGGCCGCCGCCGTGCAGCACGGGCACGGGGCTGTGGGCGCGGCCGAGCAGCAGCGCGCCGATGCCGTAGGGGCCGCCGATCTTGTGCCCGGAGACGGTCATCGCGGCGAGCCCGGAGGCGCCGAAGTCGACGGGCACCTGACCGAAGGCCTGCACGGCGTCGGCGTGCAGCGGCACGTCGAACTCGGCGCAGACGTCGGCCAGTTCACGCACCGGCTGGAGCGTGCCGATCTCGTTGTTGGCCCACATGACGGTGGCGAGGGCGACGTCTTCGGGGTTGCGGACGATGGCCTCGCGCAACGCCTCGGGGTGCACGCGGCCGTGCGCGTCCACGGGGAGGTACTCGACGGTGGCGCCCTCGTGCTCGCCGAGCCAGTCGACGGCGTCGAGGACGGCGTGGTGCTCGACGGGGCTGGCGAGGACCCGGGTGCGGGCGGGGCCGCCGTCCGCGCCGGAGCGCCGCGCCCAGTAGAGGCCCTTCACGGCCAGGTTGTCCGCCTCGGTGCCGCCCGAGGTCAGGACGACCTCACTGGGGCGCGCGCCGAGCGACTCGGCCAGCGTCTCGCGGGCCTCCTCGACGGTGCGGCGAGCCCGGCGGCCCGCCGCGTGCAGCGAGGAGGCGTTGCCGGTGACGGCGAGCTGGGCGGTCATCGCCGAGATCGCTTCCGGAAGCATCGGGGTGGTCGCGGCGTGGTCGAGGTAGGCCATGGTGGGCACGATTCTACGAGCCGCGCCCGGCGGCCCCGACGCCGCGGTGGCGCGTCTGCGCCGGTCAGCCCGCGAAGCTCCAGGACACCGAGTTGTTCAGGGACATCAGTGTGCCGAGGACGACGAGATCGGCCACGCCGAGCCCGAGGCCGAGCAGCGCGCGGCCGCGTCGCGCGGTGCCGCGCCAGAGCGCGAGGGACGCGAGGACGATGGCGACGGGGCCGAGCACGATGTTCAGGACGAGCAGTCCGAGCAGGCCGAGGACGAAGGAGGCCACGG